>JAHDBV010000196.1 GCA_020630195.1 Acidimicrobiales bacterium | reverse complement strand
GCGTCGGCCAGTCGTTGCCACCACTCCCCGACGGTCAGATCCGGGTCCCAGTTCTCCTTGACCCACAGTTCGGCATCGGCGGCGACGTCACTCATGGAGCGGATCGTAGGGGCGCACCGGAGTGGAGGAAATTCCGCCTGGATGTCAACGTTCCGGCGGGCTCGTTCGTCTGACGGAGCGAGATGGTGGGACGACCGTGACAGATGATCAGTGGCACGACGCCCTCGCAGCGTTGTATCGGGACGAGGCGGATCGGCTCGTCGGGTTCGCCTCGTTCCTGGTGCGGGGGTCCGGTTTGGCCGAGGAGCTCGTGCACGACACGTTCGCCCACCTCCTCCAACAACCGGTGGCACTGGACGACCCCGGGAAGCTCGGCGCCTATGTGCGGACGGCGCTCGTCAACCGATCCCGCTCGCGCCTCCGGCGACTGGCGTTGGAACGCCGCACACTCCGCCGGTTGTCGGATCTGCCGTTCGAATGGAGCGACCCATCGGCGGCTGATCACGACGATCTCCGAACCGCCATCCGACTTCTCCCTCGCCGACAGCGTGAGGTGATCGTCCTGCGGTTCCACGCCGACGTCGACGTCCGAACGATTGCGCACTCGCTCGGCGTGAGCGAGGGCACGGTCAAGACACATCTGCACCGCGCCACGCGGAGTCTCCGAATGCACCTCGAGGGGGCCGGCGGCGACAGCGCGCACCGAACAGTCGAACGGGAGCCAGCATCGAGGGTGGTGGGGCCGTGACCGACGTCGAAGAGCGAATCCGGACGACTCTCACGTCGGCCGTCGGACCGACCGCTCGTGACTGGGCGGCCGTGGTCCGGCGCGCTGAGCTCGTTCGTCAACGGCGTCGGACCGTTCGACGCATCCAGTACCTCGGCAGCGTCGGGCTCCTCGTCGCCGGGGCGGTCGCCGTGCTCGGAGGGTCGAGCAGCCGGACCGTGCCGGCTTCATCCGACCGGGCAGCCGGGTTCGCCGGCGCGAGCGGTCGAGTCGAACTCATCGTCGTGGTGTCACTCATCGCAGCGCTCGCCGCCGGTGCGCTCCGGCGGCTCGCCCGACAGTCCACTGGGCCTGCCCCGTCGGGCTGGGTCCGCGCGTCTGGCTGGCTCGGCGTCGTCATCGCCGTGATCTCGGTGACCTGGCCCGTGACGCTGGCCTGGCAGCACTTCGGCCTGGTGGACGAGCTCGCCGACGAGTTCGAGACGTTGACCCACGAACTGGAGGTCGTCGACCGCTCGGTCGACCGAAGCCTGCTGAGGGACGGGTCCGCACCCGTGGTCACGCTCGAGGTTCGAGCCACGCGGGCCGATCGACCAGCTGACCATGTCGCCTCGCTCGAACTCGAGGCGCTCGGGTTCCGGTCAGAGCCCGGGGGACGCCACGTGCGGGCTCGGAACGGGATCTGGGACGTGGCCGAGATCCGCTCGAGTAACGGACGGACTGCCACGATCGAGGTGCGACCCGGGGGCTCCGCGAATCCTCGCGATGGCTTGCCGTTCGTGCTGCTCGTGGCCACCGCGGGCGTCACGGCCGCGGTCGGGATCGTTCGGCCGACGCCACCACAACGGGTCCTCGGCGCCCTCCTCGCCGGACTCGTTGCGCTTCAGACGTGGCTGGTGGTTCGTGCGTTCTGGCGAACGCTCCGGGTCTACGCCGAGTATCCCGACAGCTCGCGGTCGGTCGACGAGTTCCTCGCCCGGAGTTCCTTCGGCTGGAGCGACTCGGACCGGGCGTTCTACGAGGCTGTGCACGACACGGCGACCGACCTCTACCCGGCCGGCGGAGCTTCGGCGTTCCTTCTCATCGTCCCGTTCGCTGTCGCGGTCTGGGCGATCGGCCCCCGAGGGACACGACGACGCGATCTCACTCGCCGGGGTCTGTTCGTGGCCGGTGTCACCGGGTTGGCCTTGACGGGCATCGTCTTCGACCTGAACGCTCCCGAGGCGATGACGATCGTGGACTGACCTCCATCGGCTCGGCCCGTCAGAAGCCCACGTCACCCCGCATCGCCGCCTTGGCGTCCTCGATGTCCAGCTCATCGGCAGCCGGCAACGGTGGCCGGTCGGGCATCGATCGGAACAGGTTGCGGAGGAAACGCCAGAAAGACGTCATGCGCCATCGTCCCACATGGCGGAGCAACCGCGCCGGCACGACGCGGGCGCGACCCGCTCAGCCGCCGCGGTGTTTGAAGCTGTCGCGACGGAAGCTGTAGAGCGCCTCCGGGTCGACGGCGACGTCAATCACGGCGGGCTTGCCGCAGTCGAGCGCCGCAGCGAGCGCCTCACCGACCTCGGCCGTCGTCTCGGCCCGGAACCCGGCACCACCGTAGAGCTCGGCGA
>JAHDBV010000090.1 GCA_020630195.1 Acidimicrobiales bacterium | reverse complement strand
TCCCAAGGTGCCGGGTTCGAGACCCGGGCGGCCTACCAAGTTTCCCCAGCTAGATAGCCACATCTGATTGACGGTGTCAGCTCTCCGGTCTACGGTTGCCGCGAAATTGCCGCGAATCCAGATTTCGCGGCACGACGAATCGGGGTGCGGGCGTGGGGACACTGCGACAGCGGGGAAACGGCAGCTGGGAACTGGTCGTCTCGCTCGGCCGCGATCCCGTGACCGGCAAGTACCGACGTGTCGTTCGCAATGTGAAGGCGAAGAACAAGACCGAGGCCAAGGCGGCGCTCGCCCGCCTCGAGGTCGAGGCGCAGTCGGGCGGCGTCGGCCTCGAAGATCCCCGGATCGAGGAGCTCCTCGATCGGTGGATGCAACACCTCCAGGCGAAGGGTCGCTCGGCCAACACGCTCTATGGGTATCGCCGCTACATCGACCGCGAGATCGTGCCCGTGCTCGGCGGCACGAAGCTGTCGAAGCTCACCGTCGCCGACGTCGACCGGCTCTACGACGCCATGACGGCACGGGGCCTCTCCCCCGCATCGGTCCGCCAAGTGCATGCGGTGCTCAGAGCGGCGCTGAACCAGGCTGAGAAGTGGGACCTCGTTCGCCGCAACGTCGCACGGCTCGCGTCGCCGCCTCCCATGAACCAGGCCGAGCAGGTCCCGCCGACGGTGGACGAGCTCAATCGCCTGTTGGCCGCAGCGCAAGACCACGACCCGCTCTTCGGCATCTACGTCCGAGTCGCCGCTGCGACCGGGATGCGCCGAGCCGAGGCCTGCGGCCTCAAGTGGGGTGATGTCGATGAAGGGGCGGGGACGCTCACGATCGAACGGAGTCATGTGGCCGTCCCCGGCCACCGCGGCGACCAGGGCACCAAGACGCGCTCGACCCGCGTGATCCACCTCGACGGGGCCACCCTCGATCTCCTGAGCCAGGAACGGCGGCGGCGCGGCGCGCTCGGCGGACCCGAGGCGTACATCTTCACCGACGATGGCGACCAGCCCTGGCGACCCGACAGTGCAACCGCACGCTGGGCACGCGCCCGCAAGCGAGCCGGCGTCCGCTCGACCATCCGGCTCCACGACGTCCGGCACTGGCAAGCGACCCAGCTCCTCGACGCCGGCACACCCCTGCCCACCGTCGCCGCCCGCCTGGGCCACGCCACGCCGGCCACGACCCTCCGCATCTACTCACACCGCACCGAGCACGCAGACCGTGCAGCTGCTGACGCCATCGGAGAAGCGTTGGCTGATCCAAACGACTCGGGGCCCGCATGAACCGCGACCAACGTCGCGTTCTTGTCGCAGCTGCTCCGAACTGGAGCGACCGACGAGTCCTAGCAGTTCCTGACGAGTCGGCGCTGACGACGGCCGGGGTCACTTCCCGATCGTGCGGGTGACCACCTCTCCGCCTGGAAGCCTGTATGAGAACGTCAGTTCCACGCCATTATCGATCCCGACGAAGGTGTTGTTCACAATTTCGACGGGCCGGCCGTTGATCTCCGCAGCCGAAGACCCGTCAGGAACGAGAACGGCCAGTCGGACAGGTTCTCCTGGCACGGCCGAGCTGATCCACAACGCGGATGACACCACCTCTGCGGCCGGCCCACACGCGCTCGCCGAAGCACCAGCGCTGGCGAGAATGATGCAGACGTCGATCCCATCGGGCGATCGGCCAACGTAGATCTCGAAGTCCTCGGTGCCCTGACTCAGGACGACGCGTCCTCCCTCGAGCGCCTCGGGGAGGCGACTCGGGAGCGCAACGCCTTCCTCGACGCCGCCATCGGCGACATCACCGAGAATCGCCAGCTGAAGTTCTGCCTCAACCGCCTCCGCTCCTGCGGCGCCAATCCACAGCTTCTCCACATCGCAGGACGCGCCGGCGTTCTCGCCTGCGCCGCTCTCGTTTGACGAAGCCCCACCCTCGTCGGGCCAGCGAGCTGGCGACACTGGCACGAGCGACTCGAAGACGTTGCGCAGTCTGTCGACAGACGCCAGACCCGCCAGCTCAACCGCCGTGCCATTGACCGAGCCAACAATCGTGTTCCAACCAGCTGTCGTCCCACCGCGCACCAACCAAAGCGACCCGGATTCGACGATCTCGACGGGGTTCGTTTCCGGGCTGCTCAAGAACACCCCGACAGGTGCGCCCGGAGCCTGCCGCAGCCACACCTCAAAGGGATCGTCGGCCGACTGACTCACCAACCTCGCCGAATACCGAGGGCCGGGCTGCGCCGCGCCCAGCGATCGCCAGCCATCCGCAACCGAGACGCTGATACCGGTCTCGGTGACAGTCGCCGCCTCCGCGACAGCCTCAACGTCCGCCGACCAGGCCGGCCCGACGCCAGTCACGATCGACAGCGTCGCACAGCCAAGCAGAATCCCTCTCCTCATCTGCGTCGGCGACGACCCATCCGCTGCAGCCCAGGCATCTACGTCGCCGATACGCCGGCGCTCGATCCCTGGCGGGACTGTGTCGAGTACTTGTTCACGGAAGACAGACAGGCCGAGGACAGTCCCGTCGGGACCAACGACAGCACCCTCCGCATCGCCGGCCCACACGGCGAATGACTGCGCATCGACTCCACTCGACGGCAGCACAAGCACTGGCTCACTCGCAGTTCGGACACCGATCGAGTCGCTATCTCCAACACCCGCCACCGCGAAGAAAAGGACTGCGGCAACAACCGCAGCTGCTGCAGTCAAGACGGCGCTGCGACGACGGACCTGGGAGGCAGTCGGCAACTCATCAACGGCATCGGGCGCTGGCCCGAGCTCAGGAGCGGCGCTCACGACGACCGACAACCCGCGTTTCACACTGGCATCGAAGTCATCGGTCATGTCAGGGCCTCCTTCAGGGACGTGCGAGCGCGTTGCAGATTCCGGTGGACGGTGCCCCGTGACACGCCGAGCGTGTCGGCGATCTCCTTCTCGGTCATGTCGTGCCAGTAGGCGAGGAAGACCACAGATCGCTGCTTCAGGCTCAAGGCAGCGATCGCGGCCAGAAGATCAACATCCCTGCCGGCGTCCTCCAGCGGCTCCACACGAACCGCTGCCAGATCTCGACGTCGACGACGCTCGCGCTGTCGGGCCAGGTTCCTCGCCTCGTTCCGCACCGCCTTGAGCAGGTATCGGTCGAAGTGCTCGATCTCGCTCCAACCAACGACCCGCGTACACCGGAGGAAGGCGTTCACCAGAACGTCATGTGCCTCGCTCGGGCCGACGAGCACAGCAGCGAACGCAAGCCCATGAGGCCCGAACTCCCGCCAAGCCTCCTCAACGCCAACCGACTCGGCCACCACCAACGGCCGCAGGTCCTCCTTCACACCCCTAGAACACCGCAGCCAACGGCCCTGCGCGACTCCGCCCCGACCTCATCCATGCACACCTCGACCTCTCGGCTGCATCCTCACACGAGGACCGTAGGAACCGCGCATCACCCCGTTCGAGTCCCAACGAACGCAGGGCGTTCGTCGGCGCCGCCTCCGGCGTCACCGCATGAGGCTCGCTGCGCCGAGTGCGTCACGCACCCCAGTACGCACCTTTCGTCACCGATCCGAGGGATACACAGTTGCACCTCCCGTTGGGAGGTGCGGGTGCGTCGCCCGTATCGACAGCCGAGACTCCTTCCAACAAGCCCGAATGCCATTGACAGCATATGTCTCCAAGCACATATTTACCGTTGCGGCGATCCCGCTGGAATTCCACCCGACGTTCGCCGCTCAATACGAGACGCTCTCCAAACTCGCTGAGACCTCCGAGCCGCACTGGGAGCTGTTCGCCGACCTCACCGCCCTCATCAACTCCCTCGAGGCCCACGGCCATGGGATCGAGGAAGACAACCATCACCCGGACGCCATCAGCCACCCCATCGTCACGTCCCGGTTCTCGACCTTCGCGCTGCGCCGGACACCGCCAACCGCAGCAACCCCCTACGCCACCGACCCGCCCGTTCTCCGAGTCCCATACGTCTGGTTCCACGACACCGCAACAGACGGCGAACTCGCCGTCGTGATGCTCGCCGGCGACAAGACACGACTCGGCAACGACTGGTATCCGGGAGTCGTTCAACAGATCGACAACACCATGGTCGGCGACTGGGAGCGGACCCACTCAACACACCGAGCCAGACAAAGGAGAGCACGATGAGCCACCCCGAGCGAGCCTCGATTCCCGCCATCGACGAGGACTTCAGCGACGAGGACTTCACAACGGCGACCAAGCGAGTCCGCAACGGCCGGGAACAAGCGCTCCAGGACCCCCACTTCGCCGCAGCGGTCGAGTCCAAGCGCAAGGCCATCGACCGTCGAGTCTCGACCCTCGCAGCGCTGCGCAAAGCCCGAGGACTCACACAGGCACAGCTCAGTGACGACCTCGACATGAGCCAGGGCGAGATCTCACGACTCGAACGCCGCGAGAATTTGCACCTCGCCACACTCGCCCGATTCATCGAAGCAACCGGCGGCCAACTGCGCATCACCGCCGTCTACGACGACGACGAGGTCGACATCGGCTTCGGCTTCGGCTTCGGCTTCGGCTTCGGCTTCGGCAAGCGTGCAGCAGAGGCGCAAGCCGACTGACCGGCCTGGCCGGGCAGCCGAAGCAGCCGAATCCTCACTCCAGGCAGGCAACGAGTGCGTGATGGGTGCGTTGCGCTGAGCCGAACCACCGCGAGCGTGACCAAGAGGTGCGTTGCAAAGTGCGTTGAACTGAACCAAACCGCAGCAACGGTCTCAGAGGTGCGTTGCGGAGTGCGTCAGCTCTGGCAGGCCGCAGACTTCGGAGCCTGTGGTCGTTCTCAGCCGGCCGTCACTCGAGTCACAATGCCCTCGTCGTCGACCTGAATGCGGATCCGTCTCGGCACAAAGATGCCGACCGCAATGTCACCCGGCGCAAGGAACTCCTCGAATCCGCTCCGCTCAGCCCAGTCAACGACAACAGCCTCCTCGAGACCGACCAGCTCCCAGAAGTCACGGCTCTCGCCAGCAGCCTCGAACGCAGCAAAATCGATGGTTGTCGGCGCCAACCTCGTTGACGTCGTCGAGGGCGCGGTGGTCGCCGGCTCGACGGACGTTGCCGGGGCCTCGGAGGACGACTCGCTCGCTGACGTACAGGCCGTGCACGACAACAGAACAGCGAGGAGCGCACGGCGGGTCATGATCTCAGCCCAGTCGGACTCGACCACGGACGTCAATCCGAACGCCGTTCCAAGGTAAGCGGCGTGCGAGTAGTTGCGAAGTGCGTCAGCTCTGGTGGGTCGTAGACTCCGGTCAGCCAGCGAGACCGACTCGGGCGATGGGTGACGTCTCAGCAGCGAAGAACTCGCTCCCTTGGCCTCGGATCTCCCGGAGCGCCTCCGGATGTATGCGAAGGAACGGTGAAGGACATGCCCCACCTTGCATCCCGAGAATCTGCCGCACTCGTCGCACTGTCCATGGTCGTTTGCGCTTCTTGCTCGCTCGGTGACGCCAGCGAGCCCCATTCAGCGGTCTTGGCGACTGGCCAACACTGCGTACCTGACTCCGTGGCAGACTTCTGCGCCGCCGCAACGGTTGTGTCCAGTACGGCCGGACAGCAAGCAGCTCTTCAGCTATGGGGATACGACGCGGACTTGGATCTCGAGCCTCCCTTCGTCATCGTGGGTGCGATCGAAACCAGCAACTGCCCCGCAGCGGTCCAATCAGTGACGCAGTCGGGCACCCAGCTCAGGATTGAGCTCCGCCCAGATCCGGACGCCTGCACCGTGGACGCTGGGTCCCGGTCGTTTGTTGTTGGTCTGCACCCAACGGACCCCCGACCAACCGAGGTGCTCATGGGCGATGCAGCAAGGGAACTGGTTGACCCGTAGATCGCCACCAGGCGCCCGCTTCCTTCGCACCTTGACCGAGTTCGCCCAATGATGCCTCCGAGAAGCGAGTAGGCGATCCCGCCGCGAGTTTGCCGCGAAACTTCGCGGCACACCGGCAATCTGCCTGGGCTCGACGGATGCGCATACTGCTCTGACCAGGGGAAACGTGGGCGCAGCAGCATCGCCCGGACCCTCCAGAAGCCACTCTTGATCAGGTGCCGGGTTCGAGACCCGGGCGGCCTACGAGATCGAACCCGATCACCACACGCCGATGCGTCGCAGATACGGGTTGGCGAACACGCCGTCAGTGCCTGACCCGGTCACACAACGGCCCATCCCCAGCTCTTGGGTTCGACGTTCCAGTCGAAGGCCTCAGGGAAGACCAAGCCCTGCGCGCGGGACTCAGGGCGACTCAACAACCGAGAACTCGATCCGCAGCGAGGACTCCTCGTCGAAACCATTTGCGAGGTCGTAGTCGATCGCAATCGGAACGCCGATCTCGCTGAACTCCGCCACGAGCACGTGTTCGCCGAAGACAGGGTCGCGGAACAAGTTGACCTCATCAGCCCACGTCGAGATCTGAGCGAAGAGCACCTCGACGGTCCAATCACGATCCAGACACGTCGGCTGAGCGCCGGCCACGACCGAACGCTGCACCACGACACCGTCCTGGACAAGCGTCGACCAACGACAGCCACGCGTCCAATGGTTGACCACCTCCACCACCTCGAGTCGGTAGCCAGCGGCCGGATCAGCCGACCAGGAACCTTCCGCCTCGGCAAGATCGGCACGAACCACGCTCACAACATCCCGCCCATCGCCCGACGTCGTTCCGCCAAACGTGCATGCCGGAAGGAGCGCCATCAGGAGTACAGCGGCCGCAGTGGCACGACTCCGGGGTGTCCGCCAGGACACGCTCGTGCCACACACCTCAATCACCTCGCCGCGGCACTGCAGCGTCCGGTCACGGCAACGTCAGCAACAATCGACTCAGGAGCCGGTTGCCCCGGCGACTCACCCGTGACCACGGCGACGCCGAACGGGCACTCCCCCAGCCAGACCGACTCCAGGTCCGCCGCGGGCCAATCGCCTGACACATCAACACCAACACTGAAACGGAGACCATCACGCTCGGCCAGCGCGACGGCCAGCGGGTCGATGACATGGTCGCCCGAGAGAACGACCCCACCGGCCGCCTCGACAAGCATTGTCGCGATCTGAAGACTCAGACGCCGTGGTGGCGCAAGCAACACGCCTGCGCACTCAAGCTGCACGGAAGCCACGGCATCAACCCACGCCTCATCGACAGGGACGGCGACAGCCCCATCCGCTTCGTCGCCGACAACCTCCTCGCCGATCGTCATCGAACCAACCGTGGCGAACGGATCAACCACAGATCGCACCAGCCGGTCCCCCCGGCAATGCAGCCCCGCCACCAAACGATCATCTTCAATGTCAGATCGGACCGGATGGACCTCCGTCCATCGGTCGCCTACAAGCTGCAGCCACCAGGCCGACCAGGCTCCGCCCGAGCCGCTGAAGTCGACCACAACCACACTGTCGGTCCCGACTGGAGCGAGACCGACCTGACCGTGCGGGATCAGCCCGAGGTCAGCCACAGCGCCGGTCTCTGCATCACACAGTCGAGTGCGATCATCCGGACCCGCCACGACCACGACACCGTCGACCGACGCACCGAAGATCTCGATCGCACGCCATCCGTCTTCGACACAGCGCAGAAACGGATCCGTCGTCGGTGGGGACGAGGTCCAACCAGAGAGCGACGACGCCGTCCGTGGCAGTCGGGTCGTCGATGATGAGGCGGGAGGTTCGGGATCGGCGGCTACGCCTGCCGACGAAACGCGCTCAGGAGTCGTGGCGCAACCCACCAGACCAATCACCGCCGCAATCAACCACACCCTCCACACGTCGCAAGTTTCCCACTGATCCCCCGTCTGCACGACGCGGCACGGTGACTCGTCGCTCCGAACGAGCGCCGATGGGACGTCTCGGGCAGTCGCCGCAATCGTCCGTCACCGCCGCAGCCGCTTCGCCAGAAGACGACCCCGATCAGGAACGACATCGGCGATGCCGAAAGCGCCCTGGGAAGACGCTCGCCCTCCGCCAGAGGGCAGGCCGTACTGTTCATCCATGAGCGATGTAGCACCAAGCGGGCGGCTTCCGCCGGCAGCAGCGTTCCTGGTGCTCGGGGTCGCTCATTGGGTAAGCGGTTGGGCGCTGCTCGAGGACTGCTCGTTCGAGTTTGGCGACACCTCGCGGTGTGCGTCTCTCGAGCGGTGGGTCAACACCTCCATCCTCACAGCACTCGGCCTCGCAGTCGCGATGGCACTCGTCCCGAGAATCGCACCACGCCTCACCCCGATCCTCGCCGCTCCGAGTTGGCTTCTGTTGGCGACGATCGCCCTCGCACTTCCAGTACTCCGGCTCGTCTACTGAGGTCGACGAACGGGAGGGGCCGAGGGCAGAGACCAAAGGGTCAGGGCGGAGCAAGTCGCTCCTTCCTCCCCAGACGACGGATCAACGCCGTCGTTGCGTCTAGTCGGGTAGCGGAAGCGGTAGCCCAGCCAGCTCGGGGAAGTCCGGTCTAACGTTCGACGGGTGGGTGAGATCAAGTGGATGCGGGACGAGGACCACGATCGTGCCGTTCGGCGATCAGTCACCGGAGGCGTGACCCGACGGTCCCGCTGGCCGCTCGCCGTGGTGGCGATCGCGGCAATCGGGCTTTGGACGGTCATCGCACTCCGTCCTGATGGCACACCCGCCGAGTCGGAGGCGACCGAAGATCCCGTGCCCTTCGACGCAGCGACGGCTCTGACCATCGTCGACGGCGGCTGGGTGTGGACCGAGCTGGACTTGCCGCCGGACACGGCTCGGGTCGGATTGATCGACGGTGTGCCCTGGGCACTCGTGACCTACGGAGGCCAACCACCGTGGTATCCGACGCGGGATCCCGGGGAACTCTTCGTCCAACGGGGCTCCGACTGGGAACCGGTCGGACTACCCGCCGGCGAGGGCTGGTTCATGCCGTTCGACGACGTCCTGTTCTGGGCCGGACCCGACCCGAAGTTCTCAACCGACCGAGGAGCCACCTGGTCGGCAATCGAGCCGGGTCGCCCGCAATCGGGCCGGTACGTGACCCGAGAGGTCCAGGCCAGCGCGGCCACGATCCTGAGCGGCGGCCGTGTCGCGATGGTCGTCGGCGTCCGTGAACTGTTCGACGCCGGCTCGTATCTCGCCGACCACCACCCCGATGTCGATCTGGACGACGCACTCGACATCCAGGCGTTCGGACAGACCGTCATGATCTGGTCCGGCGACAGGGTCGACCTCACCGAGATCACCATCGATGAGATGGTGCTTGACGAGCCCAGCATTGCCGCACTCGAACCGGGCCGTGACCCCGAGACACGCGTCATCGAGATCGATGCCGACGGCACCGTGCTCGACGATCGGCCACTCGACGTGCCGGGCTGGCCGATCAACCTCCGTGAAGACGACGACGGCCTCGTCGTCGAAGCCGAACCGTCTGCGTGGCGGCGGACCGACATGGGATGGGTCGAAGAGGAGCCGACCTTCTGGCACCGAAAGGTCGGAGGACTCGAGTTCTCCGTCCCGGGTCAGGCCCGGGTGCGGCAGCCGGGCGGCTCGTGGTCGAGATGGGACGGGGTCGTCGGGTTCGCTTCGGCGTTCGCCGATGGCGCCGCGATCATCGCAACCCGGACCGACGCCGACCCTCCTCGGATCGAGATCGTCGGCGACACCCACACACTGTCCCGCCTCGCGTATGACGACTGGACCCTGGAACGCAACGACGGCACTGGAACCACCGAGCAGTGGTACATCGACCCGCCACTGACCGAGGTCGCCGACGGGGTCTGGCAGATCGACGACGCCACCGGCGCCACCTTCCAGTTCACCGACGACGAGTGGACCGCGGCGATCCATATCGCCCGAGCCGGTCGGGCAAGCCCGAATCTCCTCGTCACCACCACCGGCACCGATTGGGCCCGGCAACCAACAGCCTCAGCCCTCGGAGTCGGCTACGGCGACATCCACCCGACGATCAACGGCGGGGTCGCGATGGTCGTGCTCTCCGACCCGTGGGGAACAGTTCGAGATGCCATCGACCGAGTCGAACGACCCCGAGCCTGGATCGCCACGACCCCCTCCTGAAGAGTTCTGCCGCGAATTTGCCGCGAAACTTCGCGGCACACCGACGATCTGCCCGGACCTGGCGGAGAGCCGCAACCCTCTGACCAGGGCAAACGCGAACGTGGCAGCACCGCCCGGACCCGTCAGAAGCCACTTTTAATCCCAAGGTGCCGGGTTCGAGACCCGGGCGGCCTACCAGGACAAACACCACAAAGTTACCCCGACTGGACAGGCTTGACCCAAAGTAGTCAAACGCTTCAGTCGGCCTCAGCAAACCGAACGGGCACACCGGCAGGTCTCTCGCTCGACCACCGAACATTCAGACGCGCCTGCACGCTCGCTAGAGCACTACAACTCTTGGGGCCAAGACCGACATCAACCGGACACCCGTTGCCCGGTGCTCCCTACCTGCCGGCTGAGTACGACTAGAAGCTGTTGAGACCTTCAACGGCTTCGCGAACGAGGGACAGGTCGGCTTCGGTGACAAGACCGTGAACAATCGAAACGCTGGCCGCCCAATCGGCCCCGCAGTCGATGCGACCCCCGATCATCACACACTCGTTGACCGGTGCGTCAGCGTCATCGCATGGCGAGCGCGACGCGCAAACCGATCCTGCCGCGAGAACGTCCGCGTCGTCCGACAGCACTTCAAACCGGATCACTCCGGCGAGTCCGGTCGCAGCGACCACGACTTCGGCGCTCGGAACCTGGCTCCAGCGTGCAAGCAACGGCACACCGGCCACGAACACTGCGGGATCGCCGCCCAGCGGCCTCCCCTGAGGGACGAGGTCCTGTGCACCGAGACGCGCTTCGGGGGAGCTTGAGTCCGCGCAAGGTTCGTGACTCCAGTCACTCCGCACAAGGTCGAGACACCTGAGACCCACATGCGCCACGAGACCCGGCGGGACCACGAACTCCAGTCCGTTCTGCAGCTGAAGGAGCTCAACCGAATCGGGAAGTACCCACTGCGCGTCTCTCCCGACGACGATCTGCCAACCGGCGGTCAACTCCCCCGTATCCGCTGCTGGCAGTCCGGTGGAAGGTGGTTTCGACGACGGCACACATCCGCTCAACACCACGAGCATTGTTGCGCACACTGCGATACGGCAGGCTGCCTCCTTCACGGCAGTCTCAGCTCATCCAGCGACTTCGCCTCTGCGACGGCGCTCAAGGACATCACACTCGTCTCCGGCGCGACTTGTTCGGCGCAGCTATCGGCCGTCGGATGGGCAAATCCGAGAGCGTGACCGATCTCGTGGGCGATGACGATTTCCCGTTCCGAGACCGTCAGACCTTCGAAGAGGCTCCGAGAAAGTAGGACATCGGCGCTGCTCGGGGCAAACTCGCACGATGGTTGCGCTCGCTCGGTGCACGTGTGAGCGACGATGAGATCGGACGGTGAGGCTGACCGGATCTCGCCGACGATATGCAAGCGGATGGCGTGCCGCTGTTGAAGGCCGTCGGAGCCCTCAGCAATCTGCCGCCGCCAGGATTGCCGAGGATCGCATATCGGGTAGGCGGCCGACACCGTCGCTTCGTCGCCCTCCGCCTCTTCCATGCGCTGGATGCGTAGGTCGACTCGGTCGCCCCAGAACAGAATCGGCGCATCTACCACCGCCACCTCAACACCAGCGGCGAGCCAGAGAGCAATCGCCTCCGGTTCCGACGGCCTGTCGTTGGGAGAAGCCGCGCTTCCCCCAACGACAAACCAGGCGAGTGCAGCGCCGACAGTCGCTACGACTGCCGCGACGAGCCGGCCGGTGCGCCGCCTAGCAGGAAACAACCGGCGACGTCTGAGCACAAGCGTCGATCCCGTGACCAATCTGCGGCCCCCAGAACGTTCCCTCGGGCCACCGCAGACCAATTCCTTGCACCAACTCACGTGCGTCATGCTGGAGTGTCGAGTTCGGCCGGTATGTCATCGTGAACCATCCCCGCTGACTGGTTGTCCCTGCAACCGATGTCTTCTCACAGCTCTCGGTCGTCGTGGAAACGGAGCTGCTCGCAGAACCAGTGATAAACGCTCCCCCACCGAGCGACACCCCGGTCTCGACCGTCCGCACGGAGCAGTTCTGGCCGGAGAAGGACGACCTCGGAGACACCCCGGTGAACTCAGCATTCGGGTTGGAGCTACGAACACCCTGCTGCGCCCATTTGTAGCCGGCAACTATGGCGCTGCAGTCTCTGTGCCTCATCTCCATCCCAGACTCGACCGTGCCGACCGCATAGTCCCACTGCGAGCCAGCACTGCCGTAGCGCGCCTGTTCGTATGTCTCTGCCAAAGGAATGAGCGACCACCAGCTCTTGATTCGACCTTCGGCCGAGCACCCTGTATTCGTCGTCACCGCGTGATCCACATAGGTCGAGAACGACTCCCATCGAGCGCTGTAGTTGTACGCGTTGACGGTCTCGGCGCTAAACCAGATGAGTTCTTGCCGGGGCCGATACACACTCCACCAGCCGAAGTTGACGACGAGCGAGTCGGACGTCTCATCGGCGACGGCGGGGTCCGGGACGATAGTGCCGTTCCGCAGCACCAAAGAGTTGCGCGCCGTCACCATAGTGTCGCCATTGACGCGAAAGAAGCTGAGCTGATCCTCGGTTACCCAATCTCCCTTCCCCGGGTACGGCCCCTTGCGGCTTGTGAGATCGCGATTCGCTTGAGCGACAGCCTCACGGATCTCTGACGCGTTCAGATGCGCACGCGGAGCCATTTGGCTTCGCAAGGACGCAGCATCGCCAGGAACGTCGATCTCGCTGGGGAAGTGCTGATCTCCCGATTGTCTGACTGGTCGATCGGCACCACTACTTGCGGCACTTGGCGGCGACAGAGCGAGCAGCAACCCCATACAGGCTGAAACGACGAGCGCAACGCGCACTCGACCTGCCGAGCGCTGCCTCAACGGATTGTTCCGATTCACTTCTCCACCTCATGCTGTCCGAGCAGGCGACGGCTAGCCATCGCGGCGGCCCACGAACGTCGCGGACCAAGCTCCTCGCGCAGAGTAAGGGCGCAAAGAACTAATCGTCAAACTTTTATGAACGTGCATACGGCCGCCTACTAGAGACATTCATGCACCTCATATGAACTCGGTGTCGAACCGACCAACCGAGCGCGATAGAGAAGGCGAGCCTCAACGGCTGGCGACACACGCACGAAACTCCTGCATGGCCCAAGGCCAGTCGATGACCATCCGAGCATCTCCCCGAACCGGCCGAGTTCATCCGGTTGCGGGAGGCACTCGCGGGCCTACGAGATCGCCGACAGGCCGAGGCGCTCGAGGTATGGATTCGAGAACACACCCTCCGGGTCCCAGCGGCGCACGGCGTCAGCGACGTCGTCGAAGCGGGGCAGGCGCTCCCGCAACACGTCCGGCCCCATGGCGAACAACTTGCCCCAATGCGGACGGGCGGCGACGCCGGCCAGGGCGGCTTCGAGCTCGGGCAGCAGCGCCCCGACCTCGGCGGGGTGCTTCTTCCAGGTGAAGCCGATGCTGAGGCAGTCGGACTCGAACGCGGGGCTCAGCCACAGGTCGTCGGCGGCGACGGTGCGGATCTCGGTGCCCCAGAGGTGCGGGTCGACCCGCTCCCCCATCGCCCGGAGGGCCTCGATCGCATCGACGGCGTGCTCCCGGGCCACGAAGTACTCGGTCTGCAGCTCGTCGCCACCCATCGAGGGCGCACCGTCCGGCCGGAAGTGGGCGAGGCGGGTCGACCACGGCCCCGGCGTGCCGAGCTCGGTGCGGTCGGGGTTCGGCGGGACCCGTGCCGGGTCGACTCGTGGCGCACCGACGACGTGGGCCGGCACGGCGACCGGTTCGGTCGGCCGGCCCTCCACCCGCCGCTTCTGCCAGATGACCCGGGTCGACTCGTCGGAGAAGGCGGCGTGCAGGTTCACGCTGTAGGCGCTGGCGAAGACGGCGTCGATCTCGGCGAGCAGGTGCGACCAGGTCGGCCCGGCGTACATCTCCTGTTGCACGTGGTAGCTCGGCTCCACGTCGAGGGTGAGGCGGGTGATGATGCCGAACGCCCCGACCCCGAGGGCGATCGCCGGGAAGTAGGCGTCACCGCGGCGCACCGTTCGGAGCGAACCGTCGGCGGCGACCAGCTCGATGGCGGCGATCGAGCCGGCCAGCACCTGGTTGCCGTCGCCCGAGCCGTGGGTTCCCGTCGCCGTGGCACCGGCGACGGAGATGTGGGGCAACGACCCGAGGTTGGCGAGCGCCACCCCGGCGGCCTCGAGCTTCGCCGACACCTCGGCATAGCTCGACGCACCCGGCACGGTCGCGGTCATGGTCTCGTGGTCGATCTCCACGTCGAGGCCGAGATCGGCGGTCGAGACAAGCACACCCCCGGTATCGGCGATGTCGTTGAAGCAGTGGCGGGTCCCGAGCCCCTTCACCGTCGAGGCGTTCCCGACGATGTCGCAGAGCTCGTCGACCGAGGTCGGTCGCCGGAGATCGGTGGTCGAGTAGGTCAGGTTCTCCGACCAGTTCGTGAGCGCCATGCGGTCGAGGGTGACACGCACGGACCCGGGCGCCCAGCGCCGAGTCCGGCCGATTTGGCGGAGACCGATCCGCCAACCTGGCGGGCGCTCAGTCGAAGTGCGGCTCGGGTGCGCCCGACGACAGCGGCTCGTAGTGCTCGGGACGACGATCGCGGATGATGCCCCAGGCGGCGCGATCCTCCCGGGCCTGCCGGTGATCGAGCTCGGCCATGATGATCTGCTCGTCGTCACGGCTCGCCGTGATGATGTCGCGGCCCCGGTGGTCGACGATGAACGACGAGCCGTAGAACGTCAGCTCGTCCTCCTGCCCGACGCGATTCGCCGCCACCACCGGCACGTGATTGCACACGGCGTGGCCCTCCATCGCCCGTCGCCACATGTCGGAGGAGTCCAGTTCGGACAGATCCCCGACCTCGGATCCGATCG
>JAHDBV010000089.1:12097-15231 GCA_020630195.1 Acidimicrobiales bacterium | reverse complement strand
CGGCGGAGCGACTGGATCGCACCCTTCCAGATGATCGTGCCGTCCCGGAGGAAGCGCACCTTGGAGCCACGGGTGATGGTGCCGTTGAGCACCATGCAACCGGCGATCGCTCCGATCTTCGGAACCCGGAAGATCTCGCGGACCTCGGCATCGCCGGTCACGACCTCTTCGAACTCGGGCTCGAGCATGCCGACCATCGCTGCCTCGATGTCCTCGAGGAGCTTGTAGATGATCTCGTAGGTCCGGATCTCGACCTTCTCCTGCTCCGCCAACTCCCGGGCCTTGCGATCCGGGCGGATGTTGAAGCCGATGATCGAGGCATCCGACGCAGCCGCGAGCTGGATGTCGGCCTGCGTGATCCCTCCGACCGAGCGGGACACGAAGGCCAGCTTGACCTCGTCGCGCTCGAGCTTGCGGAGCGAATCGGTGACCGCTTCGAGCGAGCCGTTGACATCGGCCTTCACGAGCAGGTTGAGGGTGGCGGTCTCGCCAGCCTGGATCTGCTTGAAGATGTCCTCGAGCTTCGCACCACCACTGGTGGCTGCGGCGTCTCGACCCAGCGAAGCGACACGCTGCCAATGCTCACGGGTCGCAGCGACCTTGCCGGCCACCTTCTCGTCGGGAGCGACCACGAAACCGTCGCCGGCTGCAGCCACGTCGGACAAGCCGAGCACCTGCACCGGCGTCGAGGGCCCGGCTTCCTTGATCTGGTTGCCCTGGTCGTCGATGAGCGCTCGCACACGACCCCAGGCCGCGCCGGACACCATCGGATCACCGACCTTCAGCGTGCCCTGCTGCACCAACACGGTGGCCACGGGGCCCCGGCCGATGTCCAGGTTCGCCTCGAGCACGGTCCCGCTCGCTCGACCCTCGGGGTCAGCTCGCAGGTCCTCGATCTCGGCGACCACGTTCAGGTTGTCGAGGAGGTCGTCGATGCCGTCGCCGGTCATGGCCGACAGCGGCACCATGATCGTGTCGCCGCCCCAGTCCTCGGGCACGAGCTCGCGCTCGGCGAGCTGGGTCATGACGCGCTGGGGGTCGGCGGCTTCGCGGTCCATCTTGTTGATCGCCACGATGATCGGCACCTCGGCCGCCTTCGCATGATCGAGGGCCTCGATCGTCTGGGGCATCACACCGTCGTCGGCGGCCACCACCAACACGACGATGTCGGTGGAGTTGGCGCCACGGGCACGCATGGCGGTGAACGCCTCGTGGCCCGGGGTGTCGATGAAGGACAGGACGTTGCCGTCCTTGGTGACCTGGTAGGCGCCGATGTGCTGGGTGATGCCACCGGCCTCACCAGCGACCACGTTGGCCGACCGGATCTTGTCGAGCAGCAGCGTCTTGCCGTGGTCGACGTGTCCCATGATCGTGATGACGGGGGGACGAACCGGCCAGTCGGGATCCTCGAACTCGCCCTGGGGCATGTCGAGGAGCTTCTGGAGTTCGACCTCCTGCTCTTCACCCGGGTCGACCAGGCGGATCTCCGCACCGATCTCCGCCGCGAACAGCTCGATCATCTCGTCCGACAACGACTGGGTCGCCGTGACCATCTCACCGTTGGTGAGGAGGAAACGGACGACGTCGGCCGCCGTGCGGTTCAGCTTCGGACCGAGGTCCTGTGCGGTCGACGCCCGTTCGACGACGACCTCACCCTCGGGGACGGGAGCGTCATCGGCCGTATAGGTCGGGACGTCCATCGGCGTGAGTTCTTCACGGTTCCGGCGACGACGGCTCTTCCGCCGACGCTGGCGCGGTGCACCACCGGGACCGCGACCGCCACCGGGGCCACCGCGGCCGGGAGGGCCACCACGACCGGGGGGACCACCACCGGGGCCACCACCGGGGCCACCGCCGGGACGACCGATCGGGCCGCTGCGGAATCCACCAGGGCTACCGCCCGGACGAGCTCCAGCGCCGCCGCCGGGACGACCACCACCGGGGCGGCCGGGAGGCGCGCCACGACCACCCGGCGGACCGGGAGGCGGTGGAATCGGCTTGCCACTCGACGACGTCGGCGGACCGGGGGGCGGCGGAATCGGCTTGCCACCGGGCCCTCGGGGAGGGCCGGGGGGACGCATGCCGGGCGGCGGAGCACCGGGCGGCGGCTTCGGGGCACCGGCAGGCGGCTTCGGCGATGCATCCGCGGCCGGTGCCGGAGCTTCGGCGGCGGGGGCCGGGGTCTCGACGGCGGGAGCACTCGGCGCAGGCGCAGCCGGAGCGGGAGCCGGAGCTTCGGCTGCCGGGGCAGCCGGCTTGGGGGCCTCGACGGCTGGGGCGGCCGGAGCCGGGGCAGCCGGAGCCGGGGCAGCCGGGGCGCTGGGCGCCGGCGACTCCGCGACCGGTGCGGGGGTCGGGGCTTCGGCGACCGGTGCCGGAGCGGGCGTCGGCGCAGGTGCAGCCGGCGCTGGCTTCGGCGCCTCGACGACCGGCTCGGGAGCCGGTCGCGGCGGAGCGCTCGCTCCGCTCGAGGAAACGGCGGTGGCCGAGCTCTTGGCCGCCTTCTTGGGCGGCGGCTTCTTCGTCGACACCGCAGTCGGCGACGGCTCCGCGGCCTCCGGGGCCTGCGCTTCCTCGACGGGAGCGGGCTTGGCGAGGCCTTCACGGGCGACCTTGCGACGAATTCGATCGGCCTGCGGCTCGACGATGCTCGAGGAGTGGCTCTTCACCCCGATTCCGAGCGCGTCACAGAGATCCATGATGTCGGAGTTTTCGAGATTGAACTCCCGGGCGAGTTCGTAGACCCGGACTTTGGATGGCACGCTTCGTTCTCAACCCTCGGTTTCGGCGGGGCCCCGACGCGACGGCGCGGAGCGACCCCTGATGCTAGCGCTCGCCTGGTGCCTCCCCACGGGACGACACCCGCCCGTCACAACTCGAGCGTGTCGGGGTCGATCCGGGTGCGGAAGGCGCGATCGAATGCGCGGCGTCTGACGGCCTCGGCTCCACACGCCTCGACCCGGTCAGCGCACAGCCACGCCCCCCGACCGGGAGCCTGACGCGAGAACACCACCGCCCCGCCCACCAGGGCGAGGCGATGGAGTTCTTCCGCTGGTCGCTTGGTGCGACAGCCGACGCAGGTCCGGACGGGTCCAGACCCGGGTTGCACCGACTCAGGCGTCAGCGTCGTCACC
>JAHDBV010000089.1:0-11997 GCA_020630195.1 Acidimicrobiales bacterium | reverse complement strand
GCGTCAGCGTCGTCACCCTCGGCATCCGCGTCAGCGTCGTCACCCTCGGCATCCGCGTCGTCAGCCTCGGACTCGGCATCCGCGGCAGCGTCACCGGCATCGGACTCGGCATCCGCGGCGACGTCACCGGCGTCAGCCTCGGCATCCGCCGCAGCGTCGACGTCCGCCTCATCGGCGTCGTCACCACCTTGTTCCCACTCGGCGGCGGAGATGGCCGGGCTGCCGTCGGCGGGTTGCCACATCTGCTCGCCCGTCTCCTCGTCAACGATCCACTCACCGTCGGCCCAGTCCTGGGCGGCGTAGGCCTCTTCCTCGGCGAGCTGGGTCTCGGACTTGATGTCGATCCTCCAACCGGTCAGTCGATGCGACAAGCGAGCGTTCTGCCCCTCCTTGCCGATCGCCAGGCTGAGCTGGAAGTCGGGCACGATCACTTCGGCCGTCGCGGTCTCGAAGTCGATGCGGACCTCCTTGACCTTGGCCGGCGAGAGCGCCTTCGCCACGAACTCGTACGGATCCTCGGAGAAGGGGATGATGTCGACCTTCTCGCCGCTCAGCTCGTTCACGACCATACGCACGCGGGAACCACGCGCACCCACGCAGGCACCGACCGGGTCGACGTTCGCGTCGTTGGACCACACTGCGATCTTGGTGCGGTGCCCGGGTTCACGGGCGCAGGCCTTGATCTCGACGATGCCGTCGGCGATCTCGGGCACCTCGAGCTCGAACAGGCGCTTCACCAGACCCGGGTGGGTTCGGGAGACGACGATCTGGGGACCCTTGGCGGTCTTGCGGACCTCGACGATGTAGGCCTTGACCCGGGCGCCACCGTCGAGACGGGGACCGGTCGAGGTCTGCTCGGCCTGGGGCAGGAGCGCCTCGACCCGACCGAGGTCGAGGAGGGTGTAGCGGGAGTCGGTCTGCTGGACGATGCCGGTGACGATGTCGCCCTCGCGGCCTGCGTACTCCTCGTACTTCATCTCCCGCTCGACCTCACGAATGCCCTGCATGAGGATCTGCTTCGTGGTCTGGGCGGCGATCCGGCCGAAGTCGTCCGGCGTGACGTCGAGCTCGGGGCCGATGGGCTCACCGTGGAAGTCGAGCTCCTGGGCGAACACCCGGATCTCGAACGTCGACGGCTCGATGGTCACCCAGGCGTACTCATAGGAGTCGGGCGTGCGCTTGTAGGCGGACTCCAGGGCGTTGGCCAGGATGGCGAACAGGCGGTCGACCGAGATCCCTCGGTCGGACGCCAGATTCTGGAGTGCTTCCATCATGTCGGTGCTCACATCAGCTCCTCTGCAGGTCGGTCCCTAGCGGGACGACTTCTTTTTGCGCTTGGGCTCGGGCCGTTCGGCCTGACCCCAGTCGAACACGGTGCGGGCCGAGTCGACGAGCGACAGCTCGACGTCCCGGGGGCCCTCGGCACGATCGATGCCGTCGACCTCGACCACGTCGACGACGGCGGTGCCGGCCTCGGTGTCGATCGACACCAGACCGCCGCGGATCCGTCGGACGTCCTCGGTCTTCACGAACTTCACGATGACCTGCTCGCCGATGGCCCGCTCCCAGTGGGCGGGCTTGTTGAGCGGCCGCTCCACACCCGGACTCGACACCTCGAGGGTGTAGCGACCGGGGATCGGATCCTCGAGATCGAGCAGGGGCGAGATCTCCCGGTTGGCCTTGGCCAACACGTCGGTGGAGATGCCGTCGGGTCGATCGAGCACGATCCGCAACATCTGGCCGGACCATTCGACGTCGACCAGCTCACAGTCGAGTTCGTCGACCACCGGGGAGATGATCTCGGCCACGGTCTCGGGGATTCCCATCGGTGGCCACCTCCTCGGGTGCGGATCCCGTCGGCGGGACCCGTGTCTCGGAACAGAAAAGGCGTGGGCCGAGAAGCCCACGCCCGAAGAACGTGCTGCGCAGCATAGCGCACGGGAGGGGTCCCACGTCGGGCTTCCCGCCTGCCATGCTGAAGGTCATGGCCGCATCCTCCTGGCTCTCGAAACTCACCTCGTGGCTCCGCGAGGAGAAGTCGGAACTCGACGACCTCAGGTCCGAGACCGAGGCCCGCTGGTCGGCGTCGCTCGACTCGGCCGAGGCCGACCTGGCGGCCAGCCCGGAGGACCGGATGGCGGCCATCCAGGATCAGATCGCCGCGAACGACGACGCCTTCGACGCCATCCGCGACTCGCTCGACGACTGAAGCTCAGTCGTCAGCCACCGGACCGCCCTTGATCTCGGGCAGTGCCGGACGCAGGCGGCCGAGGATCGGCACGGCGGCGCCGATGTGCATCACGTTGAGCCAGACCGCGGTCTCGACGGTCTCGGCCTGCACGAAGGGCGGGATCGCGTAGACCACGAGCAGGACGACGCACACGACGGTGAAGATCTGGCGGGGGCGTCCGAACCGGCTCGCGATCGCCGCGATGATCATCCCGGCGATGCCGCCGGCGATCGTGTTGGTCACGACCGGGCCGATCGAGATCTCACCGACGGGCTCGGCCTCGAGCGGGCCCGAGACGGCGTCACCGATGAAGAACACGATCGCCGCGAACACCGCGCCGATCGCCAGTCCGACGAAACCGTTGCGGACGATGTTCTCCATGGGATCTCCTCCGGTCGAGGGAGCCGAAGGTAGCAACCGGGCGGCGGGCGCCGACCCGTCGGGCGGATCAGTCGAAGACCGGAGGTCGCTCGGGCAGCTCGACCGCCACCCGTCCCCCGCCGGTGAGTGAGCCGAGCGCGGCCTCGACGGCGATCTGGGCGGCGAGGCCGTCCCACGTGCTCGGCCCCGATGCGGCGGGATCATCGAGCGAGCGCACCCAGGCGGCGTCCTGGATCCGATAGGCGTCGGCGAACCAGCCGAACCAGTCCCGACCGATCGTGGTGGTGATGGCGGCGTCTCGCCGCTCGACGGCGCGCACCGGGCCGGCCGAGGTCACCGTCGACGACCCGATGGTGACGTCGACGGACACCTCGTAGGCGAACCCGTCATCGTCGAACTCGACCACACCGTGACCACCCGAGGTGAGCTCGGCGACCAACACCACGTGGCGGAGTCCGCCGTCGTCCCGGCGGGTGGCGTACCCGGTGATCGCCGTGATCTCGCCACCGCTCAGGAAGCGGAGTGAGTGCAGGTCGTGCACGATCGACTGGCCGACCACGGCGAGGTCGGGTCGGCTGTCGGCGTTGGTGTTGCGATGCACGGCCCGGATGAGGTGCAGGGGCCCGTCGTCGGCGATGGCCTCGGCCACCTGCCGATGGGGCACGTCGTACTCCCGCATGAAGCCCACCTGGACGACCCGCCGGCCGAGGGCCTGCTCGGCCTCGACCACGGCGCAGGCATCGTCGACGGTCGTGGCCAGCGGCTTCTCACAGAGCACGCGCTTGCCGGCGGCCATCGCGGCGAGCGTGAGCTCGGCGTGGGTCTCGTCGGGCGAGGCGATCACGACGGCGTCGATGTCGTCGCTCACGGCCGCGGCGGCGACGTCCTCGGTCACGACGGCACCGAGCTCGGCACCGAGGGCGGCGACCCGATCGCCGCCGAACGGATCGGCGAGCAGCGCCACATGGGCCCCCGGCACGGCGGCGAGGGCGTGCGCGTGGAAGGTGCCCATCCCGCCGCAGCCGAGCACGGCGATGCGATGGGCCATCAGGACTCCCGGGCTCGGCGCAACAGCTCGACGGTCTGCTCCGAGGCGTTCGCGTCGTCGCCACGTTCGTTGAGGTTGCGCTCCCGGTCCTCCGCGGCAGCCCGACGGGCTTCGTCCCGGGTGCTCTTCGCCCGATCGAGGGCGACGTCCATGCCCTCTTCGTGGATCATCGTCGCCCACTCGACGAGGGTGTCGACCATCTCGTCCTCGGGCACCACGGCGACGTTCTCCCCCTTGATGAAGAGATGGCCCCGCTTGTTGCCGGCGGCGATCCCGATCTCGGCGTCGCGCGCTTCGCCCGGGCCGTTCACCACACAACCCATCACGGCGACCTGGAGCGGCAGCTGCTTCTCGGCGAAGGCCTCCTGGGCCTCATCGGCGACGGCGTAGACATCGATCTCGGCCCGCCCGCACGACGGGCAGGCGATCAGGTCGACGTTCTTGCGTTCCCGCAGGCCGTAGGACTCGAGCAGGGCCCGGCCCGCCTTCGCCTCGAGCACCGGGTCGGCGGTGAGCGAGTAGCGGATGGTGTCGCCGATGCCCTCGGCGAGCAACGTGGCGATCCCGGCGGTGGCCTTGATGTAGCCGTTGGGCAGCGGTCCGGCTTCGGTCACCCCGAGGTGGAGCGGGTGGTCGGTGGCATCCGCGAGCTGGCGGTAGGCCTCGATCATCAGCGGCACGTTCGAGGCCTTCACGGAGATCTTGATGAGGTCGAAGCCGACCTCGGTGAAGTAGCCGATCTCGTCGAGGGCCGACTCGACCATCGCCTCGGGCGTCACCACGTTGCCGTACTTCGCGTAGAGGTCGGGATGCAGCGATCCGCCGTTCACCCCGATGCGGATCGGCACGTTGCGATCCCGGGCCTCGGCGGCGACGGCCTTGATGTGCTCGGGCTTGCGGATGTTCCCCGGATTCAGTCGCAGACCATGGACGCCGGCCTCGAGCGCTTCGAGCGCCCGGCGGTACTGGTGGTGGATGTCGGCGATGATCGGCACCGGTGAGCGGGGCACGATCCGGGCGAGCCCCTCGGCCGCCTCGGGTTCGTTGCACGTGCAGCGCACGATGTCGGCACCCGCCGCGGCGAGGGCGTAGATCTGCTGGAGCGTCCCCTCGGCGTCGGCCGTCTTGGTGATCGTCATCGACTGCACCGTGATCGGGGCGCCACCGCCGACGGGCACGTCACCCACCGTGATCTGGCGGGTCTTGCGGCGGGGGAACTCGACGGCACCGGCGTCCATGGCCCCAACCTACCGAGCGGCGTCGACCAGCCCGTGACCCGCGTGTGAGACTGCGGCGACGTCCCGCCCCGAGGAGCCCCCGATGACCGATCGCACCGTGCACAAGCTCGACCCCGATGCCGGGCCCGGCCCGGCCGAGCTGTTCGACGGCGAGGTCACCTACGAGTCGATCCACCGAAGTGAGGACGGCCTCGGCACGAACCAGTCACGGGTGCACTTCCACCACGGCGCCTCGACGCACTGGCACCTCCACCTCGGCGATCAGGTCCTCTACTTCGTCGAGGGCAGGGGCATGGCCCGGGAACTCGGCGGTGAGGTGATCGAGTGCGGCCCCGGCGACGTGATCGAGGTCCCGAGTGGGACCCGCCACATCCACGGCGCGATGCCGGGCGAGAGTGCGAAGCACGTCGCCATCACCCACGGCGAGACGATCTGGGACCACGACCCCCGCTACCCCGGCAACGACTGAGCCGCAGGCTCAGCAACAGCTCTGAGCCGCAGGCTCAGCGAGCGGCTCCGAGTCGTCGGCCCCGCCGGGGCGGGATCAGAGCTGGATCGGCTGGGTGATGTCGAGATAGATCGACAGCACGCCGATGAGGCCGAGCACCATGATCGTCGCATAGGCGACGGGGAGCAGCTTGGCGACGTCGACCTGATGGCGCTTGCCACGCCGGGAGCGGATCCGCTCGTAGGTGGCGATGGCGGCATGGCCGCCGTCGAGTGGCAGCAGCGGCACGAGGTTGATGATGCCGACGGCGATGTTGATCGACCCGAGGACCAGCAGGGGCTGTGCCCAACCAGACTCCGCCGACTGGGCGGTGACACTGGCCGCACCGACGATCGAGATCGGACGCTGTGCCTCCTCGGAGGTGGCGTCGACTTCGCCCGGACCGTTGCCGAGCGCCTCGAACAGCGCGGTGAGGCCGGTCGGCGAGAACGCCTGACCCAGGCCAGAGAGGGTCAGCGGCACCGCCTCGCCGAAGGCCCGGACCCCGGCGAAGGGACCCTCACGCTCGACGACGGGTTCGATGTCGGGGCCGATGCCGACGAAGCCCCGTTCGGTGCCGTCCTCGAGGGTGCGCAGCGTCGGCGTGAGCTCGACGAGCTGCTCTGCACCGTCACGGACGATGACGAGCTCGACGGTCTGATCGCCGAGGGGACCGACCGCGTCGATCATGTCGGCCCAGGTCGGGATCGGGGTGCCGTCGATCGAGACGATCTCGTCGCCGGGCAGCAGGCCGGCGGCTTCGGCGGCGGAGTCTTCGACGACGGTGCCGACGAGGAACTCCTGGTCGGGCTGGATCCGCTGGATGCCGACCACGGTGAGAGCGATCGAGAACAACACGATCGCCTGGAGGAAGTGCATGAGCGAGCCGGCCGTGATGACGAGCATGCGCCGGGGGTAGCTCTTGTTCATATAGGCCCGGTCGGCATCGACCGGATCGACCGGATCGAGGTTGTTCATGCCGATGATGCGGACGAACGCACCCGCCGGGATCGCCTTGAGGCCGTAGGTGACCTCACCACGCTTGAACGACCAGAGCGTCGGCCCGAAGCCGAGGAAGAACTGCGTTGCCTTCATGCCGGTCCAACGAGCGGTCATGAAGTGGCCGAGCTCGTGCAGGAAGATCATCAGGACCAGCCCGACGATCACGAGGGTGAGCGCCGGCGAGACGAACACCCACACTGCGGCCAGGGCGGCGATGAACCCGATCACCCAGAAGATGGAGCCTTCGGGGATGTCGGCGTCGGGATCGTTGTCGCCGAGTGCGACGTGCCGCGTCGGCTCGTCGGTCTGTGCGAAGAAGGTCATCGGGCCACCCCAAGTCGGCCGAGCTCGGCGGTGGCGAGGGCGCGTGCGTGGGCATCACCGTCGAGGACCGCCTCGAGGGTGGTCCCGGCGTCGCCGTCGTGCGCGTCGAGCACGGTTTCGATCACCAAGGGAATGTCGACCCAACGGATGCCTCCCTTGAGGAAGGCGTCGACCGCTTCTTCGTTGGCCGCACTGAGCCAGGCCGGGGCGGTCCCGCCGAGGCGGCCGGCCACATAGGCCAGTTCGAGACAGGGGAACGCCTCGGTGTCGGGAGCCGAGAACTCGAGGGTCATGGGCTGAGTCCAGTCGATGGCACCGAAGGGTGAGCGAAAGCGATCGGGATACGCCAAGGCGTATCCGATCGGCAGGTGCATCGTCGGATCGGACAGCTGGGCGATCGTGGAGCCGTCGGAGTAGGTCACCATCGAGTGCACGATCGACTGGGGGTGCACGACGACGTCGATCTCGTCGAAGCCGACATCGAAGCCCTCGTCGCCGGCGGGGTGGCCGAACAACTCGTTGGCCTCGATGACCTCGAGACCCTTGTTCATGAGCGTCGAGGAGTCGATCGTGATCTTCGGCCCCATCGACCACGTGGGATGGGCGAGGGCGTCGTCGATCGTCACGTCGAGCAGCTCGTCACGGGTCCGCCCCCGGAACGGACCACCCGAGGCGGTCAGCTGGATACGGCTGACCCGAGCTCGTTCGTCGTTGGCTCGCAGGCACTGGTGGACCGCCGCGTGTTCGGAATCGACCGGGACGAGTTCGGCGCCTGGTGTGCGCCGGGCCCGTTGCACGACCGGGCCGGCGGCGATGAGCGACTCCTTGTTGGCCAGGGCGAGGCGCTTGCCGGCTTCGAGACAGCCGAGGGTGACGGGCAGGCCGGCGAAGCCGACGACGCCGTTCACACAGACGTCGGCCATCGCCGCGACCTCGGCGAGCGCCTCGGCACCCGCGAGCACCGTGGTGCCCTCCGGAACGCCGGCGGCGAGCCGATCACGCAGCCCGGCGTCGGCGATCGCCACCACCTCGGGCCGCACGGCCCGGGCCTGGTCGATCAGGGCATCGACCGACCGACCGGCGGCCAGGGCGGTGATGCGATACCGATCGGGATCGGCCGCGACGACCTCGATCGTCTGGGTGCCGATGGAGCCGGTCGAGCCGACGACGGCGACCGTCGTGGTCATACCAACTCGAGGACGAGCGTGAGGTAGTAGATGCCGGGCAGCACGAACAGCAGTCCGTCCATGCGGTCGAGGATCCCGCCGTGGCCGGGGAGGATCGTGCCCATGTCCTTCACACCGAGATCCCGCTTGATCATCGACTCGGTCAGATCACCGAGCACGGCGAGCATCGAACACACGATGCCGACGAGCACCGCACTCGACCAGGCCACCTCGGCCTCGATCGGGAAGACGTCGACGACCCACATGATCACGGCGGCCACGACACCCACGCAGATGCCACCGAGGGTGCCCTCGACGGTCTTGTTGGGGCTGGCCGGATGGAACGGGGTGCGGCCGAGCGCACGTCCGAGCGCGAAGGCCCCCGTGTCGGTGGCGACGGTGATGACCACACCGATGAGGAGCAGACGGATCCCGCTGTCGAACTTGAGCAGCAGCGCGGCGAACGTGGCGAGACCGCCGATCCACAACACACCGAGATGGGTGAGCCCGAGGTTGAGTGCGGGTCGATCGGTGTCGGCTCCGACGATCCACCACAGCGCACCGAAGACGACGAGGAGTCCCACGATGAGCGGCACCATGCGTTCGTCGCGGGCGTAGACCGCGGCCGGCATCGCGGCGGCGCCGACGATGCCGAACAACGTCGCCGGGTGCAGACCGCTGCGGCGCATCGCGGCGAACAGCTCGGCGGCGGCGAGCACGACGATCACGAGCACGAGGCAGAGGGTCGCGAAGGGGCCGAGCACGAAGGCGAGGCCGGCGACCACGGCGAAGGCGAGCCCGACACCGACGGCCTGACCCATGTTGCGTCCGCCGCTGTCCGCTTCGAGGTCGCCCTCGGCGGCCAGGGTCGGGCGGGGTCGCGTCGGCACCGCGACGCGGTCGTCGCGTTGGGGTGCGCCGGCGGCCGACGGCAGATCGGTGTCGTCGATGTCGCCGATCGTCACGGTCGGCAGCGCGGGCTCGTCGACCTCGGGGATCTCCACCGCGGGGACCGCGGCCAGCGCCGGCTCGTCACCGAACACCTCGGCGAGGTCGTCATCGGCCCAGGCGGGGTCGTCACCGTGCCAGCGGGGACCCTGGAGCTCCGACCACGGGTCGTCGCCTTCACGGGCATCGGCGAGGACCTTCGGGAGCTGCCCGGTCGGCGGTTCGGTCCAGTGCGGAAGGCTCGTCTCGGGGCCGGAGGGCACCGCGTCGAGATCGTTCCCGAACACGGCGTCGACCGTGGGGCCGTCGGCCGGGGGTGCGGTCAGGTCGTCCTCGGGGACGGGGGGCGGGTCACCGAAGAGCTCGAAGATCGAGGTGCCGGTGGATTCGGGATCGTGCTCGTCGGACATGCGGGTGTCGGGTTCCTTCCGGGGCGATCGGAGGCGGAGGCCTCAGACCTCCATGAGCTCGGCTTCTTTTTCGGCCAGGGCCGCGTCGACGAGGGCCTCCTGGGCCTGGGTGAGTCCGTCGAGTTCGGACTCGGCCCGCTGGAGCTCGTCTTTCGAGAGGTCACCATCACCCTCCGACGAGCTCAGATCCTTGCGGACGTCGCGTCGGATGTTGCGGATGGCGATCCGGCCGTCCTCGGCCATCTGGCGCACCACCCGCACCAGTTCCTTTCGGCGCTCCTCGGTGAGGGGCGGGAAGTTCAGACGCAGTGAGCGACCGTCGTTCGACGGCGACAGCCCGAGATCGCTCGCCCGGATGCCCCGCTCGACCGCCTCGAGGTTGGTCGGGTCGTGCGGGGTCACGAGCAGCTGGCGGGCCTCGGGCACGGAGATGGAGGCGAGCTCGACGATCTTCATCGGCACGCCGTAGGCCTCGACCTGGATGCGCTCGACGAGCTGCGGTGCGGCACGTCCGGAACGGATGGTGGCGAACTCGCCGCGCGCACGCGTGACGGCCTTGCCCATCCGCTCGTCGGCGTCCAGCATCAGCATCTCGACGATCTCGCTCATTGGACCAGCGTACCGATGCGCTCGCCGCTGAGCAGGCCTTCCAGATTCCGCTCGCCCATGAGATCGAACACGACGATGGGGAGCTGGTTCTCCATGCAGTGGGTGATGGCCGTCGAGTCCATGACCCGGTAGCCCTCGTTCAGCACGTCGAGGTAGCTGAGCTCGTCGATCTTGGTGGCGGTCGAGTCCTGGCGGGGGTCGGCGGTGTAGATCCCGTCGACGCCTCCGTGGGTGCCCTTCAGGAGCACCTCGGCCTCGATCTCGACGGCCCGGAGGGCGGCCGTGGTGTCGGTGGTGAAGAACGGGCTGCCGGTGCCGGCGGCGAAGATCACGACGCGGCGCTTCTCCAGGTGGCGGATGGCCTTGCGGCGGATGTACTCCTCGGCCACCTGGGGCATCCGGATCGCCGACTGGGTGCGGGTGGGCAGGCCCTTCTGCTCCAGGATGTCCTGGAGCGCCAGGGCGTTCATGACGGTGGCGAGCATGCCCATGTAGTCGGCCTGGGCCCGGTCGAGGCCGCCCTCGGCACCGGTCATGCCTCGCCAGATGTTGCCGGCGCCCACGACGACGGCGACCTCCACACCACTCTCGTGGGCGGCGATGATGTCGTCCGCGATCCTCGAGACGATCGCACCGTCGATGCCGAAGCCCTTCTCGCCGGCGAACGCTTCACCGGAGAGCTTGAGCAGGATGCGCTTCCAGCGGAGTCCGCTGGCGTCGGTCGGGGCGGCGTCGGTCATGGAAACTCCTCGAGCGGCCCGCGCGTACCGGCCGACGTTCGACAGGACGCGGACGGACCCGGGGCATCGTAGACGCCCCGGGTCCGTTCATCCTCGGCGTCTCGCCGAGTCGTTCCGCCCGATCACCCCGCGGGGTGATCGGTGTCGTTCGAGTCGATCAGCCGATCATCGCGAGGGTGAACGAGTGGAGGGTGCCGTCGCCGATCTTCTCGGAGACCTTCTCCTTCTCGCCGAACACACCCTGCTCGAGCAGCACGCGGTCGCCGAACCAGGCGTTGACCCGGCCCTCGACGATCTTCGGCCAAGCCTGCTCGGGCTTGCCCTCGCTCTTGGTGATCTCGAGCAGCGCGGCGCGCTCCTTCTCGACGTCCTCGGCCGGCACCTCGTCACGGGAGAGGTACGACGGCTTGGCGAACGCGATGTGCAGGGCGATCTCGTGCAGGGTGTCGGCGTCGACGCCTTCACCTTCGACGAGCACCCCGGCGCGACCGCCACCGTGGAGGTAGGCGTCGATGGTGCGACCCTCGACGGCCTCGACGCGGGCGACGGTTCCGACCTCGATGTTCTCCTTGACCGTGAGCTTCATCTCCTCGAGGCGGGCCTCGAAGCCGGCGATGGCGTCGGTGCCGTCGGCCAGGACGGCCTCGGCCATCTCCTGCACGAGGGCGCCGAAGTCGTCGGACTTGGCGGAGAAGTCGGTCTCGGACTTGAGCTGCACGAGCGAGGCGCCGGCGTCGGAGGTGGCGACGGCCACGAGGCCCTCGGCGTTCTCACGGTCGGCGCGAGTGGCGGCCTTGGCCAGCCCCTTCTCACGCAGGAGCTGCACGGCGGCCTCGAAGTCGCCGTCCGACTCGGTGAGGGCCTTCTTGGCGTCCATCATGCCGGCGCCCGTCGACTGGCGGAGGGCCTGCACGTCCTTGGCGGTGAACGATGCCATTGGTGTTCCTTCGTTCTCGGTGATCTGGGGAGTGGGATCAGCTCTCGGCGGCCGGCGTGTCGTCGGCGGCCTCGGCGGGAGCTTCGGCAGCGGCGTCGGCGACAGCCTCCGGGGCGGCCTCGGCGGCGGGAGCTTCAGCGGCAGCTTCGGCGGCGGCCTCGGGGGCGGCAGCGGCCTCGGGCGCCGGAGCGGGCGGGGTGGCGGCGGCGCCGGCGGCGGCCTTCTGGGCGGCGATGCGGGACTCGCGGGCGGCGGCCTCGGCGGCGGCGGCGTTGCGGGCCTCGGCCTGCTTGGCGGCCATCTCGGCCTCCTGCTCGGGCGAGCGCTCACCGGTGGCGTCGACGGGGATGCCGGCCTTCGAGGCGAACATCTGGCGACCCTCGGCGACGGCCTCGGCGATGACCCGGGTCATCAGGTCGGCGGAGCGGATGGCGTCGTCGTTGCCCGGGATCGGGAAGGTGATGAGGTCCGGGTCGC
>JAHDBV010000088.1 GCA_020630195.1 Acidimicrobiales bacterium | reverse complement strand
GGCCGTCCGTGCGTGCGGCGCTCGAGCCCGCGCTCGAGGCCGAGGGTGCGCTCGAGGGCATGACCGACGGTGGCCCGATGGGCCAGATGCCGAAGACCGTCATCCTCGGCATCGGTGCGAGCGACCTGCTCCTCCACGCCTGGGACGTCGCTCGTGGTGTCGGTGCCGACGAGACGCTGCCGGCCGAGGCCGTCGCCGCGTCGCTTGCCGGTCTCCAGCGGTTCCCCCCGGAGATGATGCGGGGCTCCGGCATGTTCAGCCCGGCGGTCGAGGTCGCCGAGGACGCCGACATGCAGACCCAGCTGATCGCCTTCTCGGGCCGTCAGCCCTGAGCACGCCGTCGTCCTGCCCGGGGTCGTTCCTCGATCCCGGGCACGACAACGTCCTGGCGCTGTCGGCGGCCGTCACCCACAGTCGGTTGTTGCCGCTCGTGGCGAGGTCCGCCACGCCCTCGGGGCCCGGCGGCTCAGCCGTCGAGCAGGCCGGTGATGATGAACTCGACGCGCCGGTTGGCGAGTTCGGGGCCGTCGGTGGGCACGAGCGGGTCGCTCTCGCCCCGCGCATCGGTGATGATCCGGGCGGCGTCGAAGCCCTGGTCGATCCAGTAGCGCTGCACGGCGTCGGCCCGACGCTGGGAGAGCGCCAGGTTCGCCGCCGCGTCACCGACGGCGTCGGTGTGGGCCACGACCGTGACCGTGACGTTCGGGAACTGCCGGAGCAGGGTCGAGCCGAGCTCGAGTAGCGGGACGAACGCCGGGTTGATTTCGCTCGATCCTGAGGAGAACAGCACGAGGTCTTCGACGACGAGTGGGCCCGAGTCGGAGTCCGTTCCTCGACACTCGTCGAACGTTCCCGTCAACCGCAGATGAGATGACCGAACTTCTCGGCGTGACGCCGACCGTGGATCGGAATGGTGGCGGCTTCCTTCGCTACCGCTGGGAGCCGAACGCTCGAACGCGGATCACGTTCGAGAGCCATCCGGAGCCCGGGGTGTTGCCCGGAACGGAGGGGTTCACTCCGCGGCATCACGGCGAGCACTTCCATGTGCAGATCCGGCCGGACGCATCGGTTGGATGGAACAATCGGCGCGTGATCAAAATCGAGCCCCCAGAGTACGAACCGGGCTCCGGGCGTGCCTTCCTCCCGGGCGAGACGTTCCCAGGAGTGGGCGAGTGAGTGAGTCGACACGCGTTCCGGATGGGGCGCTCCGGCTGTTCTCCGTCGCCTCGACGATCGTGCACCTCGAAGTCGAGCGCTTCGACGGCGAGGTCGTTGCGTTCGACGTCATCGGGCCCGCTGATCATCCCGCCTACAACGGCGACTACTGGGTCGACTCGGTCGAGGTGAAGCCGCGAGGTGAACTCACGAGCCTGCGCGTACTCGACGACGAGGGCGAGCCGGTCTGGACTTGCCTGGGACGTCAGGTCGTCGCCTCTTCTGACCGGCTACCCATGGAGCTGTCTGAAGGAGTCACGTTCGGCATCGGGAATGCGGTGGTGGCATGGCGCACCGCTCGTCAACAGTTGGTCGATGAGGGAGTGCGGTCGAAGGACATGACTCGAGCGCTCTTCGCCCTGTACGAGCGCTACGAGCAGTTGACCGTTGAAGACCGATACGACATCGACGCCGAGCTCTCCCGGCAGGTGCAGAGCAGCGAGACAGACCGCCGATTCGATGCGCTGTCTCTCATCCGCGAGTTCGCCGTCACTTCAGCGGCCCCTGTGCTTCGCTCGGTGCTCACCACCGGTGCGTTGCCGGACCATGAACGAGGTCGTGTGCTCGTGGCCATCTCCGAGCTCGAGGCTCACGTCGGACGACGCCCGACGGATCCGCCCGACCAGCTTCCGGCGGAACATGGCGCCGTTGTCTTCGAGCGCCTCGATGGTGCCTTGGAAGCTCGCGTGACTGACGCATCAGCGATCGCTGCGCAGTGGGAGGTGGTCGACGGCCGGTACAGCGGCAAGATGCGGCGCACCCGAGCCGGCCGTGAACGTGACAGGAGTCGGCCGTGAGCGGCCGCTGGGCAGCCCGCAGTTGCGTCTGACGTGGACATCGCGTTCGAGGGGGTGTCTACCGGGTGGTCGGCCGCCGCGGAGAGGCGTCGCGCTCGTCTCGCGCTGCCGGACCGGATCGATCGTGAACGAGTGCTCCAGCTGGTCGCCTTCTCGCCGAGTGGCCACCGGATCTTGACGGCGTTCTCCCTCCGATGACTTCTTCCGCTGACGTTCCCGCTCTCCGGCTGTTTCTCGCGCCCCGCCCGACGATGTCGCACGTCGGTCCGCCGATCGACGAGGCCGCGATGCGGGCGTTCGAGGCGCATCTGGGCGTGGCCCTCCCCTGCCGACTACCGCTCGTTCCTCCTCGGGACGAACGGGGGTCGGCCGGCGGCGAGCGAGGTCGATCTCGGCCCGAACCCACTCGGAGTGTCCGGGTTCACCTGTCAGGATCTGTTCGGGGTCTCGCCGTCGGGGCCGTACAGCCTCCTGCGTGCGTGGGAGCGGCGCGGGCGCCCGTCGCGCCTGTTGCCGATCGGGATGTCACCGTCGGGGGACCGCATCCTGCTGTCGCTCCGGGCAGGCTCGATGGGCACCGTGTATTTCGAGGACCACGAGGTGATCGCCACTCAGTCGTTCACCGACGACGGTGCGCTGCCCGAGAACATGGTCCCTGTGGCGGACTCGTTCGATGCGTTCCTCGGGATGCTGTACGACCCGGACCACGAGCCCGCATGAATGCAACGAACGGCGAATCCTGGCGCAGCCGGGCGCGGGTGTTGTGGGGCGACTGAGCGGGCGTCGGGAACGACGACACCCGTCGACCGGTTGCCCACACATGTTCGGAATCCTCCGTCGCCGCGCTGGGGGCGCCCCCAACACACCGAAGGCCACCCAGCCGATCGAGACCGGGACCGTGCAGTGGACTCGCCGCCTCGACGACGCAGTCACCACCGCCGCCTCCACCGGCCGCCCCGTGTTCGCCCTCTTCCAGGAGGTGCCCGGCTGCGCCGGCTGCCAACAGTTCGGCGCCGACGTCCTGTCCGATCCGTTCGTCGTCGAGGTGATCGAGACCCTCTTCGTGCCGCTGCTGATCCACAACAACGCCGCTGGACACGACGCCGAGGTGCTCGCCCGCTACGACGAGCCGGCGTGGAACTACCAGGTCGTGCGGTTCCTCGACGCCGGAGGCGACGACCTCATCCCGCGGCGTGATCGGGTGTGGACCACCGGACCGCTGCTCACCCGGATGGTCGCCGCCCTCCGCGCCGGTGGCCACGAGGTGCCGGCGTTCCTGGGCCTGGCCGAGCAGGAGCATGCCGACCGCCTGCTCGAGACCCAGATCGCCCAGGCCTGTTTCTGGGTGGGGGAGCGCGAGATCGGCGCCATCGACGGTGTGGTGACCACCGAGGCCGGGTTCCTCGACGGACACGAGGTGACCCGGGTGCGGTTCGATCCGGACGTCGTCTCGCTCGACGAGTTGTTGCACGAGGCGGGCCGGCGCGGCGTCGGCGACGCCCATCTGCCCGACGGCTCGGGGTATCGACGAGCCCCCGACCACGACCAGACGCGTCAGCTCGGGCCACGCGACCTCGTCGGGCTCACGCCTGCACAGGCGACGAAGCGCAACGCACTCGGCGCCGCTGCCGACCGCTACCTGTTCCCGAGCCAACGCCCGGGCTGAGTCAGGCCTCGCCGACCTCGGCGAGTTGGCACATCTGCACCACACCGTTCACGAGCACCGCCGCCCGACCCGTCGGGAACACCTGCGGCGTCCGGAACGGCAGGACGACACGGAACACGTCGCCGTCGCTCGGCCGGGGTTGCAGCAGCACGCCGGCCCGCGCGGTCCGGAACACCTTCGTCCACGCCATCATCGACGTCAGGTCCTCGGCCCGACCGGCGGCGAGCACGAAGCACCCGCTCGCCGACTCGGCGGCCACCGCCTCGACGGCCGCACCGAGCTTCGTCCCGACACGGTCGACGTCGTCGACCACGATCACCCGGCCGGCACCCTCGCCGAGGGCGTCGGGATCCGCATCGGGTGCGAGGACGGTCACGATCTCGTCGCCGAACCGCTGCCGAGCGAGACCGACGAGGGGGCTGTCGTCGTCGGCGACGAGGAGGCATCGGCTCGGATCGACGCCGGCCGCGGCGACACGATCGAGCAGGAGGCCCAACGTCGAGGTGCGGCCCGAACCGGGTGCACCGACGACGACGGCCATCGGATCGATCACGAGTTCGACGGTCGAGACGTCGTCGGGTGACAGCCCGACCGGACAGACCACACGACGTCCGTCGAGACGGGCCGCGGTCTCGAGTTCGTCGAGCGTCACGGTCGTACCGAGCACCCGGACCTGATCCGGGCGTCGGGCCGGGGTCGGTGTCGCCGCGGCGATGGCGGCGACCGTGCCGGACAGGTCGGGCACGGAGATCATCGTGCCGACGTCGCCGGTCGCGGCGTCGATCACCTGGTGCTCGCTCAGCAGTGGCAACTCCCTCGGGCGGAGGCCGAAGGTCGCCAGACCTGCCGGATCGGCGAGGCGGTGCACGAACTTGGTCTGGATCTGATTGAGGATCCGGACCGGAATCGCCCGGTCGTGGCGGGCCGAGCCGACCACCGTCAGCCCGAGCGCCGGACCATCACGCAGCAGCTGCTGCACGGCAGCGATCGCATCGGCCCGACCCGACTCGGTCGCCTGCTCGAACCACGCCCCGAGCCCTTCGACGAGCAACACGATCCGGGGCCGGGATGCCGCCGCGGCCCCTCGAGCGGCCTCGGCCCGGCGCTCGTCGAGACGTCGTCCGAGGAGGTCGATGAGGCGGCGGACCATGTCGTCGTCATCGGCCGAGACCACCGCACCGGTGTGGGGCAGTGCGCCCAGGCCGGCGAGGCGTCGGGAGGCGTCGTCGACGACGTGGAGATGCAGCTCGTCGGCCGAGTTCGTCGCCGCCAGGCGGAGCCCGACGGTGGCGAGGGTGTTGGCCGTGGTCGCACCGTCGACCCCGTAGACGAGGGCGTGGCCGAGCTCCGGGTCGAACCGGACCACGTCGCGGCGCTGTTCGTGGGGGAGATCCCGCAGGCCGATGACGACCCCGGAGGTCTCGGTGGTGCCGAGGTGAGCGACGCCGGGATCCGCAGCGGTCGGGTGTGGCGCCGCGGCCTCCTCGGCCGGCAACGGCAGTGTCGTCGGCAACGCCGGCAGCCAGGGCCGGCGGGGTGTGGCGTGTCCGGTGGCCCGGTGGGCCTCCATCACGGCGGCGACCATCCGTTCGAGATCGACGGGGGTGGTCGCGATGTCGTCGTCACGGTCGGGAGCCGCGGCTGCGCCGGTATCGGCTGGCGCGATGTCGGCGAGCAGTGTGAACGGATCCGCACCCTCCAGCCCGGCCGCCGACGAGCGGCCGCCACTCCACGCCGACTGGAACGCCACCACCTCCGACGCGGCGAGGCGGGCGTACCCACGGCCCACGTCTCGGCGTCCGAGGTGGGCCGGCGCGGTCACCCCGACCACGTCGAGCGCGTCGTTCTCGTCCTGGACCCGCAGGCTGATCCGCAGGTTGGTGTTCGCCCGGATCTTGCCGTCGAGCACACCCGCCGGACGCTGGGTGGCCAGCACGAGATGGATGCCGAGTGAACGGCCACGTTGGGCGATGTCGACGAGGGCGTCGAGGAACTCGGGCAACTCGGCGGCGAGGGTGGCGAACTCGTCGACCACGACCACCAGGCGGGGCATCACCTGCCCGGCGGCCCGGAAGGCGTGCAGATCGTGCGCCCCCGCCTCCCGGAACCGCAGCTCCCGATGGCGGAGCTCGGCCTGGAGGCTGCGCAGCGCCCGCTCACCGAGATGGTCGTCGAGGTCGGTGACGATGGCGACGGTGTGGGGCAGGTCGGCGCAGGCGTCGAACGCACCGCCGCCCTTGTAGTCGACGAGCACGACGTTGAGCGTCTCGGTCGAGTGGTTGGCGGCGAGCCCGATCACGAAGCTGCGCAGGAACTCCGACTTGCCGGCCCCCGTGGTGCCCGCGAGCAGGGCGTGGGGGCCGTCGGTGGCGAGGTCGACCACGAGCGGGCCGCTCTCGGCCACACCGATCGGCACGACCGGGTCGGGATCGGGCCCACCGGCCGCCCAGCGCCGGGCCACGTCGGCGGCGCTCACGCCGTCGAACAGCTCGGGCACGAGCACCCGGTCGGGGAGGGCCCCGCCGCTCGCTGCCGGAGCATCGGGATCCGTGAGCCATGCGAGGGCGCGGGCGGTGTCGGTCGCGAGCTCGACGGAGGTCCCGGTGGGGGTGACCGGTGTCGAGGTGCGGGCGTCGAGATCGTGGAACGTGGCCTCGGCGTCGCCCAGCTCGAGGATCCAGCGACACGATGCCGGAAGCCGATCCAGGGTGTCGCCCACCACGATGCCCGCGACGGTCGAGTCGCTCAGGGCCCGACGCAGCGGTGAGCCTCGGCGGTGCAGCTCGTCGATCCCGTCGACGACGACCGTGGGCAGCGGGGACGCAACGACCTCCGAGCCGAGGTGGTGGCCGGGCTCGTCGGGGATGGCGAGTGAGGCGACGAGGTCGTCGACCGCCGCAGCGCTCGACGCGACGCGTCGCGGCCGGCCCAGATGGGGAAGCCACTTCAGCCAGTCCCAGTCGGCGGCGCGTTCGGGCGACGTCACGAGCGACAGTGGCAGATCGTCCGGCGAGGAGAGCACCCCGAGCGCCGAGATCACGGCGCGTGCGACCGCGAGCGTGTCGGTGCGCGGTCCGACGATGCCCAACGGCCCGGTCCGCAGGTCCGCACGGATCGGCACCGACGGAAGGCCGGCGAGCCGGTCGGCCACCGATCGGAGCTCGTCGTCGAGGCGGCCCGACCCGGTGAGATCCGGTTGCCACGGTGCGGTGCCGTAGCCGATCGCGACGCACGCGAAGTCGTCGTGGCGGGGCCGCCGCTCCCAGAGCCGCGGGTCGAGGGTGCGGGCTCGTCGACGCACGTCGGACGGGCTGGGGTCGAGTGTCCGTCGGTGCGCGGCCACCGCCCGTCGCACCTCGATGACGTCGTTCGTGAAGGTCGCGATCGCCGCTGCCGACGCCGCGGCCGATCGTCGTGCGCCGGCTCGGTGGGTGCGTCGCCCCTCCAGCCAGCGTGCTGCGGTGAGCACGGGCCCGAAGGCGGCGAACAGGGCGAAGCGCGGATGGAACAGCACGGCCATCAACAACGCGGGTGGCAGGGGTGCCACCAGCATGATCCACGACAGGCCCGGTGGATCGGCTGGTGGGCCGGGCAGTGTCGGGGGATGGACCCGATCGTCGGGCTCGGCGGCGAGGCGCCTCGGTGCCCGGTGGAACGACCGTTCGGCGGGTGTGCGTGGGACCATCGGCGCCGGATCGGCGAGGGCGAACCGAGCGGTTCCGGCATCGATGACGCCGGTGCCCACGTGGGTGTCCTCGGCCACGGCGAGGCCGTCGAGCTCGAGTCCGGGCGCGGTCGGGTGGAGTGTCGCCGAGCCGTCGTCGCCGACCGCGAGCTCGAACGCCGCGTGGTCGAGTTCGCCGATCCTCAGCAGTGGACCACCCTCGAGTGCCGGTCCGAAGCCGTAGTGGCCCGGGGCGAGCCCGAGGGTTCCGCCACTCGTGAGCCCGGCGATCTGGTCGAGCGCGACGACACTGTCGTCATCGGGTTCGAGGCGACGCCGGGGGAGTGGCGCCGGCCCGATCCGCACGACGGCACCGTCCCGGAGCCGGGCCTCGTCGAGGGTCGCCGTCGTGGGCACCGCTCGCCCGTCGATGTGGGCGTCGGTGCGATCGACCCCGGCCACGCGGAGAAGATCGCCGACCGTGGCGTGGTCGTCGCCGACCCGGACACGGACATCACGGGCACGCCCGTCGACGTCCACGATCGTGATGTGACGAACCAGTCCCACGCACCCGCTCCCACTCCGGCCCGACACCGTAGGTGGCTCGACCTCGGCGGACCTGAGCGGTCTCACCCGTCCAGCACATGGACCGCGACGTGGTCGAGAGGAGCCCTACCGAGGCGATCGGCGGCCGTCGACGTCGGCTTCGACGTCGATGCGCCACAGATTGGCCGAGGTCTGCCAGGCGAGGATGCCGAAGGCCACGGTATTGAGTGCCACGACCACCGGCACACCCCAGGAGAAGATCGCCGTGCCGGCGATCACGACGAAGGTGTCGAGAGCGATGTAGGCGATGCGGATCTCGGTCGGGCCGATGCCGTAGTGGGCGATCTGGAACTGGTTGGTGGCGGCGAACGACAGGAACGAGGTCGCCATCGTGGCGCAGGTGATCAGCAGCAGGATCAGGAACAGGAACTCGAGCCACCACGCCGACACGAGGAACGAATACGCGATGACGATCGAGCCGGCGAAGAGCAGGTCGAGGAGGTGGTCGGCGAAGAAGCCCCACTTCACGAGGCCCTGCTTGCGGTACTTGCCGAGCGAGCCGTCGAGGGAGTCGGTCAACCACTGGAGGAAGACCATCACCGAGACGCCGTGCAACCAGCGGATGTCGTCGACGGCGAGGTAGCCGAACAGGATCGTCAGGGCCGACCACACCGCGGTGAGCGCCGTGAGGTGGTGACTCATGATCGGTGCGGGGACCTTCGGGATCGCCCAGTCGATGAACCGGCGCTCGGCCGGGCCGAGGATCGACTGACCCTTCTTCTTGTCGCCGGCGAACGGTGTCGATGTCGAGGTGTCAGAACCCGAACCCATACCACCCCGTCGGCTGGCGGCCCGGCTTCGGGAGCGCTGCACCGAGCCCGGGCAGTTCCGAGCCCCAGCGAGGAACTGTGGAAGTGAGGTGAGCGCCAGCGAACCGAACGGCAGTCGTGCCAACATCGTCGACGTGAGCGACACCGACGACCGGGCCGCCAACGAGCGGGCCACCGACCACCTCGAGGCCGCCTACTCCCTCGAGACCCCCGAGGACAGCATCCAGCTCTACGCGAGCTGGGCCGACACCTACGACGAGACCTTCGTCGAGGCGACCGGCTACGTGTACCACGAGCACCTGGTGGCCGCGTTCCTCGACGCCGGTGGGTCCGCCGGAGGTGCGGTGCTCGACGTCGGCTGCGGCACCGGTGTGGTCGGGATCGAACTCGGCGACCAGGGCGAGCGAACCGTCGACGGTCTCGACATCAGCCCCGAGATGCTCGCCGTCGCCGCGACCAAGACGACCGTGCACGGCACCGCCGCCTATCGGAATCTGCTCGAGGTCGACCTCACCGGCCCCATCGACCTCCCGGCCGACAGCTACACCGGCATCGTCTCTGCCGGCACGTTCACCTTCGGACACCTGCCACCATCGGGCATCGACCCACTGCTGCGGTTGGGTGCACCCTCCGCGGTCTGTGCGATCGGGGTGAACGCGACCCACTTCGCCGAGGAGGGATTCGAGAAGTACTTCGCCGACCGGGCGGCCGACGGCTCGATCACCGTGCCCGAGCTCGTCGACATCCCGGTCTACGGCGACTTCGACTCCGAGCACGGCGGCACGAGAGCCACCGTGGCGGTGTTCCAGATCCTCCGGTAGCCCCCACGGCGTGAGGCGGTCGCTCTCGTCGAGGTGCCTCCGGCCGATGAGACTCCCATGGGATCTCCGCTTCGACGTGTCCTGCTCCTCTCGGCGCTCGTGGTGTCCGCGGGCTGCGCCCAGCTCCAGAGCGACGACGTCGCGGCGTCGTCGACCGGCGTGTCGGAGCCGACCGCGACCGAATTCGACGACGTGCGTGACCTCGCGAACAGCGGGACGGCCCCGGCCACGACCTCCACGTCGCTGGCCGCGATGGCGGTCGAGGTCGAGCTGGTCGAGGCGACGGTGGCGGAGGAGCGGCTCCCGGATCTCGCCTTCAGCGACTTCGACCGGGACGGCTTCGTCGGCCCGCACGTCGTCTACGGCCGGGACGGCGACCCCGACCCGTTCGCCACCGGCGACCTGCACCTCACCACCGTGATCTTCCCCCATGAGGACGACAGCCACGTCGTCGACGGGTCGACCGAGGGCAGTGTCGAGACCGAGATCGCCGGTCGAACCGCACAGGTGATCCCGTGGCGCACGTCCGACGACGACACACTCGGCCACGAGATTCTCTGGGATCTCGACCCCGATCACATCGTGCTCGCCCGGAGCCGGTCGATGCCGCTCGACGCGCTGACTCAGCTGCTGTCGACGATGCAGGTCGTCGACGGTGCCGCTCTCGTCGATCATGGATCCGCCGGCCTGTCGCCGATGGCGGTGAGCGAGGTGGTGTTGCAGGAGACGGGTCGGCGATTCGCCCACCTCGCCGGTGAGCGGACGACCTACCGATTGGCCGCCGACGACGGCCGGATCGCCGAGCTGACGATTCGGGTGCTCGACGGGTCCGAGGCGGACATCACCGCACTCCGCTTCCTGGCGGGTTCGGAGCGTTCGGTGTCCGTGGACGGGGCGCCGGCGTTCGTGCTCGACGGGCTCGGACACTCGATCGACGACACCGACACCGCCGTGGTCTGGATGACCACAGACAGGCGTCTCGTCGTCGCCGGGGTGGACGAGCCGGGGTTCGCCGAGGTGTTGCCGGATCTGCTGGCGACGCTCGACATCGGCGCCTGAGCGCCGCCTTCGACGGGCGGCCGGTCTCAGAGGTGCGGCAGCACCGACTCGCCGAGTTCGGCGATGTGGTCGAGATCCGACAGGTCGAGCACCTGGAGGTAGACCCGCTCGACGCCGATCTCGGCGAACTGCCCGAGGCGTTCGAGCATCTGGTCGGCGCTGCCGTACAGGCCGTGTTCGTCGATCACCTCGACCGATCGACCGATCGCTTCCGACCGGCGCCTCGCGGTCGCCTCGTCGGCACCGTGACACACGATCAGCGCCACCGAATACGTGAGCTCCTCGGGATCGCGGCCGCGCTGCTCACACGCCGCCCGGACCCGGTCGAACGACTCGGCGGTGTCGGCGACCGAGCCGAACGGGATGTTGAACTCGTCCGCGTAGGTGGCGGTGAGGCGGGGGGTGCGTCGGGGGCCGCGGCCACCGATGATGATCGGCGGCCGCCGGTGCGGCTTCGGCAGCGCCGGTGAGTCGATCACCTGGTAGTGCGTGCCGTCGTGGTCGAACGTGTCGCCGAGCGGGGTGTCCCACAGGCCGGAGACGATCGCGAGGTGCTCTTCGAAGCGCTCGAACCGTTCGCCGAGTTCGGGGAACGCGAAGCCGTAGGCCGTGTGCTCCGCTGCGTACCAGCCGGCGCCGAGGCCAAGCTCGACGCGGCCGCCCGACATCTGGTCGACCTGGGCGACGGAGATCGCCAGCAGTCCGGGGTCTCGGAAGGTCGCCGAGGTGACGAGGGTGCCGAGCTTGATCGTCGAGGTCTCGCGGGCGATGCCACCGAGGGTGATCCAGGCATCCGTCGGGCCGGGCAGGCCGTCGACGTCGCCCATCTTCAGGAAGTGATCGCTGCGGAAGAAGGCGTCGAAGCCCGCCGCCTCGGTGGCCTGGGCGGCGGCGAGCAATGTGTCGTAGCTCGCGCCCTGCTGGGGTTCGACGAAGATCCGTGCGTCCATGACCGCACCCTAGGGGAGCGGTCGGCCCGATCGATCAGCCGGCGCGGCGGACCCCGATCGTGGTGTCGACGTGGGCCCGGATGGCCGGGGCGGTGGCCATCAGCGTCTCGAACTCACCCCGCCCGAGCCGGTAGGCGCGGGTCGGCTCCGCGACCCGGAGCGTGGCGTTGCGACGCCGCTGGTCACCCATCGACATCTCGCCGGCGAACCAGCCGGGTGCGACATCCGCGACGGCCGTGCCGTCGCGTTCGACGTCGAGGCGACCGTCGAGCACGAAGTAGCAGCTCGTGCCGAGCGAGTCGGTCGTGGCGAGCTCGTCGCCGGGGTGCAGTTCGACGACCTCGGCGAGGCGATCGAGGGATGCGAGCTGCTCGGCCGGGATGGCCGCGACGGCGGCTAGGCGGCCGGCGGCGGAGTCTCGGATGGTGGCCGGGGTTTCGACGACGGGGGTCCGGGAGAAGCGCGACAGCATGGGAAAAGCGTATGGCCGCACCACCGCTCGTTTCGATGCGGCAGGTGTCACGTCGGGCCGCTGCGGGCCATGGGTCAGCTGTCGATGTCGCGACGGCGGAAGACGGCCCAGGCGAGGCCGACGGCACCGACACCCCAGATCACGAGGATCAGGAACGCCGTCTGCCACGAGTGGCTCACGACGAAGTCACCGTCGCCGCCGCTCAGCACGCTCGCCGAGAGCCGTTCGACGTCGCGCCCGGCGGCCACCGCGTCGAGGTTGATGACCGGCAGGAACCGGTGAACCCACGGCAGGAAGAAGATCAGCAGGTTGTCGACGATGACGGCGTAGATGATGTAGCCGACGATCGCGCCGATCGAGGAGTTCACGGCGAGGGTGATGCCGAGTCCGAGGAGCCCGAAGAAGCCACCGGCGAGGCCGGTCCTGACCAAGACCGCTACGACGTTGCCGATGAACTCGCCGGTCATGCCCTCGGTCGTGCCGGTCGCCGCCGACAACACGAAGAGCGAGAGGATCATGAAGGCGGCCACGCCGATGGCGAGCAGCGCCGTGCAGACGAACACGGCGATCGCCCGGGCGCCGAGCAGCCGGCCACGTCGGGGTTCCCAGGTCAGGAGCTGCTCGAGCATGCCCGACTTCGCGTCGGCGCCGATCGACGAGGCGGCGACGACGAACGACATCACCGCGAGCAGGAGCGTGATCGGTCCGAGGATCTCGGTCGCTTCGGTTCCACCGCCGATGTCGCCGACGAAGTCGGGGCCGTCGCCGTCGCCGGTGACGATGACGGCACCGGCGATGCCGACCCCGAGCAGGATCACGGCCATCAGGCCGAGAGGGAAGTACCGGGTCATCCGGCGGGCGAAGATCCGCTGGATCTCAGCGACGATCAGGTTCATCATCGGTCGCCCTCCTGCGGGTGCGGCGGGGCGGCGGGCGGGGCCGGGGGAGCCACCGGTGGCGCGGTCGGCGGAACCGGTGGCGCGGCATCCGGCGGCCCGGGTGGTGGCGCCGTCGGCGGTGGGGCGGCACCACCGGGTGGGGCCGCGTCGGCTTCGAGCAGCGGTGGTGGCGGCTGGGATGCCCCGGTCAGGTTGAGGAACGCCTGCTCGAGGCTGGCGTTCTCCGCCCGCAGTCCGGAGAGGTAGAGCCCGTTCGTGGCGAGCACCCGGTTGACCTCCGAGGAACGCTCGGAGGGCACCTCGACGAAGAACTCCCGTGCGGTGGGCCGGGGGAAGGCCGGCATGCCGTTGGCGGTGAGGGTGGCGATGGCCGCGTCGCGATCATCGATGGTGGCGACGATCCGGTCCGGCCCGGCATGGCGCTGCACGTCGGCGAGCGTGCCGGTGACGACGAGCACGCCGTTGTGGATGATCGTCACGTCGTCGCAGACCTGCTCGATCTCGCCGAGCTGATGGCTCGACACGACGATGGCCTTGCCCTGGCCGGCGATCTCGCGGATCAGGACACGCATCTCGGCGATCCCGGCCGGGTCGAGACCGTTGGCCGGCTCGTCGAGGATCAACAGGTCGGGGTCCTTCAGCAGTGCGCCGGCGATGGCGAGCCGCTGCTTCATGCCGAGCGAGTAGGAGGTGAAGGTGTCGTCACCCCGCTCGTGCAGGTCGACGACCTCGAGCACCTCCTCGACCCGGCGCTTGTCGATGCCGGCCATCCGTGCGAGGAGCTGGAGGTTCTTGCGGCCCGTGAAGTGCGGGAACATCTTCGGGTTCTCGACGATCGCGCCGACCCGGTCGGCGACGGCGTGGAACGACGTCGTCGCGTCGTGGCCGAACACGCTCACCGCTCCGGTGGTCGGTCGAATGAGTCCGAGCGCGCAGCGGATCGTGGTGGTCTTGCCCGAACCGTTCGGGCCGAGGAAGCCGTGCACCGAGCCGGCCCGGCCGAGCACCAGATCCAGGTCGGACACGGCCATCACCGGATCCCGGCCGCGCCGTTGATAGCGCTTCACCAGGCGTTGCATCTGGAGGATGTCCGACATGGGCGCACCCTAGGCCACGGCGCCCCGGGGCTCCGGGAGGTCGCTCAGGGGTCGAGGCGGCCGGTCCGGTGGGCCCAGATCGCCAGCTCGACCCGGTTCCGGGCGCCGAGCTTCTGGAGCAGCGTGTTCACGTGGGTCTTCACCGTCGACAGCGAGATGTAGAGCTGCTCGCCGATCTCGGTGTTCGTCGCCCCCTCGGCGAGTGCGACCAACACCTCCTCCTCACGTGGTGAGAGCGCGGTGGTGGGCTCGGCCGGTCGGCTGCGGCGATCGGAGGCGGCGAACGAGCGCAACAGCGGCAGGGTGACGGCGGGGCTCAGCAGCGCATCGCCCTCGGCGGCGGCCCGGATCGCATCGACCAGGAACTCCCCGGGGGCGTCTTTCAACACGAAGCCCCGGGCGCCGCCGGTGAGTGCCCGATACACGTTCTCGTCGTCGCCGAAGGTCGTGACGATGACGACGTTCAGCGGGTCGTCGACGTCCGGCCCGGCCAGGGCCTCGGTGGCGGTGAGCCCGTCGGTCCCGGGCATGCGGATGTCCATCACCACGACGTCGGGCCGGAGCCCGCGAGCGAGCTCGATGGCCGTGGCCCCGTCGCCGGCATCGCCGACCACCCGGATGTCGGGGGTGGCATCGAGGATCATGCGCAGCCCCTGGCGGACCAGCTCCTGGTCGTCGACGAGCACGACACGGATCCCGTCGCTCATCGGGTCGCGCCCACCGGGAAGGTCGCCGTGACGACCCACCCGAGCTGGTCGGCCGGGCCGGCGGCGAAGGTGCCACCCAGTGCCTCCGAGCGCTCCCGCATCCCGATCAGCCCGTAGCCCTCGCTCGGGCGAACCCGTCCGACGGGATGGCCGTGGTCGACGACCGAGACCGACACGGTGTCGATCTGGCGGCTCACGGTCACGTCGATGTGCGTGGCGCCCTGCGCGTGGCGGCGGGCGTTCGTGATCGACTCCTGCGCGATCCGCATGATCGCGGCGGTGATCTCGGCCGGCAGGTCGTCGAGGTCGCCGGAGCGGCGCACGACGACCGGTGGCTGCAGGGTGTCGTCGGCGAGGCGGTCGAGATCGGCGAGCGTCGGGACGGGTGCGAGGCCGTCGTCGCCGCGCAGCGTCGTGACCATGCGCCGCATCTCGTCGAGCGCCTGGGATGCCTGGCCGTGGATCGTCTCGTAGCCCTCGGCCGCCCGTGACGGGTCGGCGCCGGCGAGCGCCCGTCCACCCTGGGCCTGGATGGCGATGGCCGAGACGTGGTGGGCGACGACATCGTGCAGTTCGCGGGCGATGCGTTCGCGTTCGGCCACCCGGATCGACTCGGCCCGCGAGGCCGCGAGGCTCGTGCGATACCGCATCGCCAACGTCGCCGCGGCGAGGAAGCCCCAGCCGGCGAGGCTCCAGAGACGGACGGACACGTCGGTGTCGGGTTGGGCGAGGGTGCCGAGCAGCGCGCCGATCGGGACCACGACGGCGCTGACCACGAGCGTCGACCGCACGCCGTGTCGAGCGACGGTGATGAGCAGCAGTCCGATCGTGCACCAGTGCAGGAACGGCATGTCGATCTCGCGTCCGTCGAGTCCGGCCACGATCTCGACCAGCGCCCAGCTGCCGCTCGCCACGAGCAGCGCGGTGAACGGGCGCCGATGCCGGAAGGCGAAGGCCGCCACGGCGATGACCGCGGTGATCGCCGACCACGGCTGCCACTGGGTGAC
>JAHDBV010000014.1 GCA_020630195.1 Acidimicrobiales bacterium | reverse complement strand
TAGAGCGCCTCGGTCGCATCGAGGAGGCCAGGGGTTCGAATCCCCTCACCTCCACCAGCACACCTGGTGACCCGGACCCCGCCCCATCGGCGGGGTTCGTCGCGTCCGGGTCCCGCGCGACGTGGTGCTCCGACTCGATGACCTCGCTACCGCATTGTCGGGCCGCGGGTCGTGGGACCTAGCGTGCCGCTCGTGGTCGCCCGCTTCCAGCCATCCGAGGTCTTCCGGGGCTGGTGGATGTTGGCGGCGATCTTCTTCGTGCTCTCCACGACGAGTGGGCTCGGCTTCTACAACGCCTCGGTCATCCTGCGGTCGGCCACCGAGGAGCTCGGCGCCTCGGTGACGGCGGTGTCGGGGGCGACGACGATGTTCTTCGCCACGGGTGGCATCGTCGGCTTCTCGCTCAGCCGGCTGATGGACCGCATCGACATCCGGTGGTTCTACGGCGCCGGTGCCTTCCTCGGTGCCGCGGCACTGTCGAGCCTCCGCTGGGTCGACTCGGTCGTCGAGCTCTACGTGTTCTTCTGTGCGTTCGGTGCGGCCTTCGCGATCGCCGGTCTCGGTCCGTCGACCACCGTCGTCGCCCGCTGGTTCAACGCCCGCCGCTCGGTGGCACTCTCGATCGCCTCGACCGGTCTCAGCTTCGGTGGGATCGCCATCACACCACTCGTCGTGCGGTTCCTCGACGGACGCACGCTCGCCGAGGCCGGGCCGTGGATGGGTGGTGCCTGGTTGCTCGGTGTGCTTCCGCTGTCGGTGCTCGCCATCCGCTCATGGCCGGCCGACGTCGGGGAGGTCCCCGACGGCGATCACGAGGCCGCAGCGGCGGCACCGGTCGGCGCGGCCACCGACGGCGCCACCTTCGCCGAAGCCCGTCGATCCCGGTTCTTCCGCTTCACCGCGGCGGCCTACGTGATGGCCTACCTCGCCCAGGTCGGCGCCCTGGCCCACCTGTTCAACCTCACCAGCGAACGACGGTCCGAAGCCGTGGCCGCCTCGGTGCTGTCGCTCATGGCGCTCGCGAGCATCGTCGGACGGCTGACCGGCGGTGTCGTGGTGACCCGGGTGACGACCACCACCCTCACGTTCTGGCTGATCCTCCTCCAGGGCGCCGCACTGACCACGATCGCCTTCGCCGAGAGCGGCTGGTCGCTCCGGGTCGGCGCGGTGCTGTTCGGGATCAGCGTCGGCAACGTCCTCATGCTCCAACCGTTGCTGCTCGCCGAGGCGTTCGGGGTTCGGGCCTACTCGCAGATCTACTCGTTCAATCAGCTCTTCGGCACGATCGGGGTGGCGGCCGGCCCGTTCGCGCTCGGCCTGCTGCGGGACCTCGTCGACTACCGCACGGCCTTCCTGTTCGCCGCCTCCGCGAACCTCGTCGGTGCTGCGGCCCTTCGTGCGGCGGGCCCGACCTCGGAGGCCCGTCGGGTGTGACTCCGGACATGTTCGCTCGAATGTGTCTTTTCGGCATGATCCCCCGCTCGCAGGATTCCGTGGGGTAACCCTTCGAGTGTGGACTTCTTCATCCCCCAGTTGGAGTGCGCAACCGCCGACTCGCTTCGGGCCGCCCGATGGGCGAGTGGCAGCGTGCATCTCGAGTCATTGACCTACGAGCGCGACGGGCTCGTCCTGCGTGCGCAGGTCGGCCATGCGTTGCGGCCCCAAGGCCGTGGCGCGGTGCCGATCCATGCACCGCAGGTGTTGCAGCTCGTCGACGACGGCAGCTCGGTCTGGGTCCAGACCGAGGCCGAACACGTGTGGGACGCCTGGTTCGTGGTGGCGCCGGAGGACATCCGGGAGCGTTCGATCTTCGACGACGAGCCGACCGCCGTCGACGCCGCCGCGAGCTGAGTCCGGTCGCCGCCCTCAGCGGCGGATGATGCCCACCGAGCGCAGGATCCGATTCACGGTCGCGTTCCGGAACTCGTACTCCGGGTAGGGGAACGGGTTGATCGACTGCACCACGTGGTAGAGCGCGAACACCACGAGCGCGTGCAGTTCGAAGAAGAAGAAGCTGATCACGTCGATCAGATGCAGTCCCAGCGCGAGGACGCCGAGGCCGAAGAAGGCGAGCGTCACGAGCGAGTTGCGGACGTCGTCGCCGCGATCGCTGTGGGGATGGTCGTCGTCGCTGATCTGACGGCCGACGAGCCCGATGGCCGAGGTGTAGGCCATCAACACGAAGAACAGGATGAAGAAGACGAACGCGAACGTGTAGTGGAGCGTCTTCGACTCGTCGAGGTTGAACGTCGTCAGCCCGGCGAGTGCGACGCCGAGGGGGATGTTGTACCAACGCCGCCCGAAGCGATGCCGGTTCGGCGACAGGTAGCTGATGACCCCGTCGGCGAAGAGCAACAACGCGGCGAGGCCGAACGGTCCCCAGAACGAGATGCCGACGTCCCAGTAGGCGCTGATGCTCCCGCGCAGCGTCGACCCCTCCTCCGACGCGACCATCGCCGGGGTGATCGCGGCGGTCATCGCTCCGAGTGACGCGAAGACCTTGAAGGCCACGAGGAAGTCGAGCGCCCGCCGGGAGGTGGCCGTCTCGTGGGTCAGTTCGTGCGACACGGCCCCGGACCGTAGACGGCGCCGGTCACCGGTGCCGGGGGAGCGGGGCCCCGTCGTTCAGGGGACGAGCACCGCGGGCCCGGGTGCCATCACCTCGGGATCCCAGGCGGTCCGGGAGAACACCGTCTCGACGTCGGCCCGGAAGCTCTCGAGCGGGTCGTTCTCGTAGGCCGGGTCGAAACAGTTCTGGTCCCACCGGGCGCAGAACTCCTCACAGAGCGAGTACCACTCGTGATCGGCGAACATCTGCTTCGCGTCGCGGTTCTTCCCGTAGAAGTGGGCGTAGTAGTAGCTCTGGAAGAGCCCGTGCTGCTCGACGCACCACGTGACCTCGGCCCGGACGTAGGGGCGGATCGTCTCGGCCGCGATGGCCGAGTGGTTGTACGGCGAGTACTCGTCGCCGATGTCGTGCAGCAGTGCCGCCACGACCCAGTCGACATCCGCACCGTCTCGTCGAGCGCGGGTGGCCGACTGCAGCGAGTGCTCGAGCCGGTTGATCCGGTAGCCGCCCATGGAACCGTCGAGTTTGGCGAGCGTGTCCATCAGGCGGTCGGCCGTGCCGGAGGCGTGCGCCGACTCGTACTCCTCCAACAGGAGGTACTCCTCCTCGGTCCCGTGCTGCATCTCGATGAACGAGACCGTGCGCTCGCCATTCGTGTCCATCATCGTCATCCGACACCTCGCGGCAGGTCGTGGTGGTTGGTCAGCGCAATCTAGACCCGACGCTGAACGAGCGACCAGGGTCGACCGGTCCAACTCCTGCCAGGTGGACCCCGATGCGGATCGGGTCGTGCGCTACACCGGGGCCATGCGCCGTTTCGCCACCGTCGATGTGTTCGCCTCCGGCCCCCTCACGGGCAATCCCCTCGCCGTCGTCGTCGACGCCGAGGGCCTCACCGACGCCCAGATGGCTGCACTCGCCAACTGGCTCAACCTGTCCGAGACGACGTTCCTGTTGCCACCGACCGATCCCGCCGCCGACTATCGGGTGCGGATCTTCACCCCGTCGACCGAGCTCCCCTTCGCCGGTCATCCGACGCTCGGCTCGGCCGCCACGTGGCTGGCCCACGGTGGCGAACCCGCCGAGCCGGGGGTGATCGTGCAGGAGTGCGGCGTCGGCCTGGTGCGCCTCCGGCGCACCGGCGACGACCTCGCGTTCCTCGCCCCGCCGCTCGTGCGATCCGGACCGGTCGAAACCGACCACCTCACCCGTCTCACCGCCGTCCTCGGCCTCACCGCCGACGAGGTGGTGGCCTCGGGGTGGGTCGACAACGGGCCCGGTTGGGTCGGCGTCGAGGTGGCCGACCCGGCCCGTCTCGCCGCCATCGAGCCCGACGGTTCGGCCTGGTCCGCGGATGACTACGTGGGTGTGGTCGCACGCGGCGACGACTCGGTTGAGGCCGACATCGTCCTCCGTGCGTTCTTCCCCGGCGCCGGCGGCCAGTGTCTCGAGGACCCGGTGACGGGGTCGCTCAACGCCTCGGTGGCGCAGTGGCTCGTCGAGCGGGGCGAGATCACCGACTCCTATCTGGCCTCCCAGGGCGAGGCGCTCGGGCGGGCGGGCCGGGTCCGCATCACCCTCGACGGTGCCGACATCTGGGTCGGTGGTGCGGTGGTTCCGGTCACCTCGGGTTCGGTCGAGCTCTGAGCGTCGACCCGGCCGGGGCGGACCACCCCCGGTACCGTGACCGGCCATGCGCCACGGTCTGTTCCTGCCGCCCTACGGCCCCCTGAGCGACATCCCGCTCGTCGTCGACCTGGCCCTCGAGGCCGAGGCCGCCGGGTTCGACGGGGTGTTCCTCTGGGATCACGTGCTGCGCCCACCCCATGACCCGATCGAGATCGCCGACACCTGGGTGGCGCTCGCCGCGCTGGCCCAGGCCACGGAACGGGTGCAGCTCGGCCCACTGGTCACGCCGATCACCCGACGTCGTCCGCAGAAGCTCGCCCGTGAGACCGTCTCGGTCGACCGGCTCTCGGGTGGACGCCTCGTGATGGGATTCGGGCTCGGTGTCGACAGCGGGCGGGAGCTGTCCGGTTTCGGCGAGGTGGTCGACCCGGTGGAACGTGGCCGCCGGCTCGACGAGGGCATCGAGGTGTTGCAGGCGCTGTGGTCGGGCGAGCCCGTGGAGCATCGCGGCGAGGCGTTCGTCGCGGACGGCGTCACGTTCCTGCCGACGCCCGTGCGCGGCTCGATCCCGATGTGGTTCGCCGCTCGCGGTGATGCGAAGAAGCCCGTGCGCCGGGCCGCCCGCCACGACGGCCTGTTCCCCGTCGAGGTCGACCGGGATCAGCTGGCCCGGATGACCGAGCTCGTGGCTGCCGAGCGCGGCTCCCTCGACGGTTTCGACGTGGCGTGCAACGACAGCGTCGGTGGCGAGGAGCTCGCCGAGATCGGCGTGACCTGGCTGCTGCACGGGCCCGCACCGGGCGCCGACGCGGCGGAGGTCCGCGAGATCATCACCCGCGTCGCCGGCTGAGCGGCGACGGGATCAGGCCGAGGCCTGGAAGGGCTTCGCCTTCGAGCGATCCGAGGTGGTGCCACCCGACTCGGTGACGTAGCCGCCGTCCACCAACGCCACGACCTCCTGGGCCGAGATGGCGAGGAAGACGATCGTCTTCACGTCAGTGTCGGTGATGGGGCCCTCGGAGGTGAGGCGGCCCCGGTCGACGAGATCGGCGATGGCCTTCTGCGTGGCGGCGGAGACCTTCGGGGCGAGTGATCCGGCCGGCGCTGCGGGCACCGGGGCCGAGGCGGCGGGAGCGGCCGGCTTCGGCGTGGTCGGCTCCGTGCGGACGGTCGGGGCGGGCGTGGGCGTCACGGGCGCCGGGGAGAGGGCCACGGTCGGCGTCGGGGCCGGAGCGGGCTTCGAGGGGGTCACCTTGAGGCTCGGGGCGACGGGCTTGGTCTCGGGCTTCTGCTTCGGGAGCTGGATCGACGAGACCGGGGCCTCGGTCACCTCGGGTGCTGGCACGGAGATGGTCGTCATGTCGTCGTCTTCCTCGGAGGCGAACGCCGGACGGCGCTTGCGGCTGATGTCGATGATGTCGGCGTCGAGGGAGTCCTCGGCCGGGGCCTCGGTGGGAACGGAGATCTCGTCAGCGGCGTCGTGCTCTGCGTCGGCGTCAGCGGCGACTCTGTCAGCGTCAGCGTCAGCGTCGGCGTCCGCGTCGGCGTCGGCGTCAGGGGTGTCGGTGTCGGTGTCGGCGGCGGCGACCTCGACCGGCTCGACCTCGGCCCGGTCGTCGTCGGCTTCGATCTCGACGTCGTCCTCGGCGTCAGCGGCAACGGGGACGGCGGGCACGACCTCGGTGGCGGCGTCCGGCGTGGTCGCCGCGGCGGTCGTGTACTCGGCGGTGCGCGCCACGGGCTCGACCGGATCGGGCATCGGGGCGGCCGGGATCACGGCGGCCTGTGGTGCCTTGGAGGCGCCGGCACCGGAGCGGCCCGACATCGAGGCGATGACGATCGCCACGGCCATGCCGATGAGCAGCCAGATCACCACGGTCGAATCGACCGTGATGGTGCCCAGGGCGGCGAGCACGACCGCGACGAGGATCGCGGTCACGACGAGGAGGCGGGTGGTCATGAGGTTCTCGAGAGTAGGCAGCGGGGCGGGACGCTGTCGATGGGGACCGATGCTCAGGCGTCGAGCACGATCCCATCGGGGTTCTGGACGACGGGGCCTTCGCTCGACCAGGGGAAGTTGATCCACTGGTCGGTGCGCTTCCACACGTAGTCGCACTTCACGAGGGAGTGCGACTTCTCGTAGAGGACGGCCGTGCGGGATTCGGCCACCACCTCTTCGCAGAACTCGTGGACGGCCTTCAGGGTGTGGCCGGTGTCGGCGACGTCGTCGGCGACGAGGATCTTCGCGTCGGTGAGATCGAACTTGTCGAGGTAGGGCGGCAGCATCACCGGCACGTCGAGACGTTCATCGACGCCGGTGTAGAACTCGAGGTTCATCACGTAGAGGTTCTTCACGCCGAGGGCGTAGCCGAGCGAACCGGCGGCGAAGAGGCCACCTCGGGCGATGGCGAGGATGATGTCGGGCTCGAACCCGTCGTCGGCGATCGTCTGGGCGAGCTCACGGATCGACGACCCGTAGAGCTCCCAGTCCATGATCTCGCGTTCGTCACTCATCTCCGGCTCCTCCTGGACGCTCCGCCTCGGCGAACCTAGCGGTCGTCCGGCGGGATCGCCCCGCCGAGTGTGACGGGTGGACCCGCCCTTTCGGACACCCGCTCGTGCGGTTACCGTGACGCGCTGCATTCGCCCGTGCTGGCGCACCCGATCGGACTGGAGGGCAGGCGATGCATCGACTGCTTCGTGTCGGCCTCGGGGCCGCACTCTGGTCCGTGCTGCTCGGACTCCTCGTCGTCGGGCCCTTCGCCGCCGGCGCCCAGTCGTCGGAATCCGAAGCACGCGCCGAGCGCGAACGGATCCGGGCCGAACGGGCCGACGCCGCCGCCGAACTCGACGCGGCTCGGGCCGAGGACGCCGAGGTCCTCTCCGCACTCAACGCCATCACCGTCGCCGTGACGGCGCAGGAAGAGGAGATGGCGTCGATCCAGCGGGGGATCGACGAAGCCGCCGCCCGGCAGCTCGACGCCGAGGTCGCGATCGCCGAGCTCGACGCCGATGCCGACATCCTCGAGACCCGCCTCGCCGATCTCGCCATCCGGGGCTTCGTCACCTCGAGCGATCAGGGCTCGTCTCCGTTGCTCGATGGCGACTTCTCGGCCTCGCTTCGCCAGCAGGCGCTGCTCGAGAGCGTCGGCGGCAACGCCGTCGCCGTGCTCGAGGAGATCCGGGTGTTGCGGGGCGACGCCGAGGCGTTGCGGGCCGAAGCGGCCGCTGCGGCGGCCGATGCCCAGGCGCTCGAGGCCGAGCGGGCCGTCGCCGTCGCCGAGCTGGCCGAGATCCAGACACTCCAGGCCGAACTTCGCGCCGAGATGGCCGCCCGCGTGTCGGAGTGGGAAGGCCTCGTCGCCGAGCTCGACGCCGAGGACGCGGAGCTGACCGAACTCATCAACCGGCTCGCCACGCCCGCACCGCGGCCCGGCGGCGCCGCCCCGCAGCCGGGTGAAGCATCGGTCTCCGGGTTCCAGTGGCCGATCAACGCACCGATCAGCTCGGGCTTCGGCTACCGGGTCCACCCGATCTTCGGCACCCGTCGCCTCCACAAGGGCATCGACCAGGGTGCGAGCACCGGGACGCCGATCGCCGCGGCGAAGGGCGGCACCGTGATCTCGTCGGGCTGGCAGAACGGCTACGGCAACACCGTCGTGATCGACCACGGCAGCGGGATCACCACGCTCTACGCCCACCAGTCGCAGCTCGGTGTGTCCGCCGGCGACCGGGTGAACCGGGGCGACGTCATCGGCTACGTCGGCTCCACGGGCAACTCCACCGGACCGCACCTGCACTTCGAGATCCGGTCGAACGGCACGGCGATCGACCCGGTGCCGTACCTGCCCTGACCGTTCCCCCGAGCGGGAGCTGAACGTCGGAGAAATCTTCGGCCGTCCGCGGAATCGGGCCCCGACCTCACCGGTTGAGTGAGGTCATGCACCCCCGCACGCCTGCGCGCACCGCCGCGCTCCTGCTGGCCTCGAGCCTCGCGCTCGCCGCATGTGGCGGTGGCGTCGACCCCGAGGAGCGCGCCGCCACCGGCGCGACGCTCGGAACGACCGCCACCACCGCCGCCGCCGAGACCACCGAGGCCGACGCCACCTCCACCGAGTCGACCGAGGCCGCCGCCGGCACCACCGAGGCCGACTCGACCACGACCGAGGGCGCCGCACCCGAGCCACACCTCTTCCCCGACGTGGACGTCCTCGACATCTACAACGGCGCCGAGGTGAACCTCGGAGAGGCCCTCGCCGGTGGCGACAAGGCCGTGCTCCTCTGGTTCTTCGCCCCGCATTGACCCACCTGTCGGGCCGAAGCGCCCGAGGTCGAGCAGTTCGCTCGAGACAACGCAGATGTGGTCACCGTCGTCGGCATGGGGGCTCAGGACGACTTCGGCCAGGCCCAGGGCTTCGTCGATCGGACCGGTGTCGCCTCGTTCCCGATGATCTGGGACGAGAGCTTCGAGACCTGGGCCTACTACGGCGTCCGGGGCCAGCCCACGGCGATCCTCGTCGATCGCAACGGCAACCCGATCGCCGGCTGGTCCGGTTTCTTCGACGCCGACGAGGTGGTGGAGCTCGCCCGCGCCGAGCTCTGACCCACCCCTCGATCTCCCAACACCCCCGTCACCGGCGGGCGCCGGTTGGCGCCCGCCGGTGTCGCGCACCAGCATCGGGCCATGACCGATCTCAGTGGACGTGTGGTGCTCGTGACGGGTGGCAACGGCGGCATCGGCCTCGGCATCGCCGAGGGCTGTGCAGCGGCCGGTGCCGATGTGGCGATCTGGGGGACGAACGACACGAAGCTGGCGGCCGCGTCCGAACGGCTCCGGGCCCATGGCCATCGGGTGATGGCCCAACGGGTCGACGTGTCGGACGAGGAGCAGGTGGAGACGAGTTTCGCCGCGATCCTCGACGAGCTCGGCAAGGTCGACGCGGCGGTGGCCAACGCCGGTGTGTCCGGGGGCGCCCCCTTCCTCGAACAGACCCTCGAGACGTGGCGCCGGGTCCAGGCGATCAACACCGATGGCGCGTTCCTGACGCTGCGGGCGGCCGCCCGCCACATGGTCGAACGGGGTGAGGGTGGTGCGCTCGTCGGCACGTCGTCCACCTCCGCGATCCACGGGGCACCCGGGGCGCAGCCCTACGCCCACTCCAAGGCGGGCATGCTCGCGATGATGCGTGGGTTGGCCGTCGAGTTCGCCCGCTACGGCATCCGGGCCAACTCGATCATCCCCGGGTGGGTCGAGACCGAGATGACCGAAGGTGCCCGCCAGTACGACAAGTTCCTCGACGCGACGACGAAGCGGACCCCCGTACGCCGCTGGGGTGTGCCGGCCGACTTCGCCGCCGCCGGTGCGTGGCTCTGCGACCCGTCCAACCCCTGGCACACCGGCGACGAGATCGTGATCGACGGCGGCTACACCCGCTACTGACATCGGTCGGTCATCGCGGGTGGGGTGTCCCGACGTCGGCGATTCGGGAGTCGGCAGCGGAGTGCGGCATGCTCATGGCAACATCGGGCCTGCGTTCGAACCCCCGATGTGAGGAGCTGACCATGAAGGTCGTCGTCGATTTCGATCTGTGTGAATCCAACGCCGTGTGCATGGAGATCGCCCCCGAGGTGTTCGAGGTGCGGGACGACGACTTCCTGTACGTCCTCGACGAGAACCCGGCGGAGGGTCTGCACGACAAGGTGCGTGACGCCGCCGATCGGTGCCCCAAGCAGGCCATCACGCTCGAGGGCTGACCGTGTCCGACAACGGGGCGCCGCGGATCGTCATCGTCGGCGCGTCCCTGGCCGGGGTGCACGCCGCCCAGGCCATCCGGCGCAGCGGTGCCGATGCCGAGATCGTCCTCATCGGGGACGAGGCCGACCACCCCTACGACCGGCCGCCACTGTCGAAGCAGTATCTCGGTGGTGACTGGGACGCCGAGAAGCTGCTCCTGCGGCCCTCGAAGGATCCCGACGCCCTCGGGGTCGAATGGCGTCTCGGGACCGACGCGGTCGGGCTCGATCTCGAGGCCCGCACCGTGCGGACCCTGTCGATGGACGACGGTCCCGACGAGGTCGGCTTCGACGGCCTCGTCATCGCGACGGGCGCTCGCGCCCGTCGTCTTCCCGACACCGACGGTCTGAGCGACGTGCACGTCGTGCGGTCGAAGGCCGACGCCGACCGGCTCCGTGCGGCGGTGGCCGACCGAGGCGGCCCGATCGCCGTGATCGGTGCGGGATTCATCGGTGGCGAGGTGGCGGCGACGTTCCGGTCGGCCGGGCACGACGTCACGATGATCGAAGCGGCCGAGGCGCCGCTCACCCGCGTGCTCGACGCGGAGGCCGGCATGATGATCGCCGAGCGACATCGAGTCGAAGGTGTCGAGGTGCGCCTCGGGGTCGGTGTCGACGGGTTCGAGATCGACGACCACGGCGACCACCAACACGTCCGTGGCGTCCGGCTCGCCGACGGCTCGACCGTCGAAGCCCGCACGGTCGTGGTCGGCATCGGCGCGATCCCGAACACCGAGTGGCTCGGTGGATCCGGATTGGAGATCGACAACGGCGTGCGAGCCGACGCCACCTGCCTCGCCGCGCCCGGTGTGGTCGTCGCGGGCGACGTGGCCAACTGGGACCACCCCCGCTACGGCCGCCCGATGCGGGTGGAGCAGTGGGACAACGGTGTCGACCAGGGTGGCTACGCCGGGCGTCGGATCCTGGCCGACCTCGCCGGGGAGCCGATCGATCCGTTCGATCCGGTGCCGTGGTTCTGGTCGGACCAGTACGACTGGAAGATCCAGTTCGCCGGCATCGCCGGGCGCGGTCGCGAGATCATCCACGGCGATCCGGCCGAGGGCAGGTTCGCGCAGCTCTACCTCGACGAGGGCGGGGCACCCTGTGGCCTGCTCGCGGTCAATCGTCCCCGCCACGCGATCAAGGGACGGCAGTTCCTCACCTCCGCTGCGTCGGCCGACGAGATCCGCGACGCACTGGCCTGACCGGGCGGGCGTCGAACCGGCGTACCGCTCATCGGCCGCCTCGTCGAGGAGCAGCCGGCGGCTCGGCGGGCGATGCCGGTCGAACGTCAGTCGCCGAGGACGCGGGCGAGGTAGGGGTTCTGCCAGCGACGGTCGGGGTCGAGCTCGTCGCGCAGATCCCGGAAGTCGTCGAAGCCCGGGTACAGGTCGACGAGTTCGGTCTCGGTCTTGCGGTGGAGCTTGCCCCAGTGGGGGCGGCCGCCGACGTCGTCGACGATCTGCTCGAACGAGGCCATGTAGGCCTCGTGTGGCATGCCCACCGCGGTGTGGATGGCGATGAACGCGGAGTCCCGGCCCGACGCCATCGACAGTGGGATGTCGTCTCCACCGAGGAAGCGGCACTCCACCGGAAAGCTGACCGGAGCCGGCAACGTGTCGACCAGCGCACGCAGGCGGTCGAAGACCTCACCGAACGCGTCGAGGGGGACGGCGTATTCGGATTCGAGGAACCGGACCCGGCGGGGGCTCGTGAAGACGTCGTGTGAACGGGTCACGTACTCGGTGACGCCGGAGCCCGGCAACGCCGTGGCGAGCTTCGGGATCAGCGACGGTGCCTTGCGGCCGAGCATGTTGACCGCACCGAACCCGATGTTCTCGAGCAGCTCCTGCTCGAGCCGGCGCTTGCCCTCGCCGCCCGTGGGCGCGGCGTCGGTGCGGTTGTTCGACTTCGTGAGCACGGCCTCGGTGTATGGCAGCCAGTAGAACTCGAAGTGCTCGTTGTCCCGGATCAGCCCGTCGAGGCGACCCATCAGCTTCTGCACCGAGGTGGCCTTCTCCACCGCGTGGAGGTTGAAGTGCGGTTCGCACCGCACCGTGACCTCGCTGATGAGGCCGAGGGCGCCGAGGCCGACCCGGGCCTGGTGCAGCACCTCGGGGCGTTCGGTCTCCGAGCAGGCCAAGACCGAGCCGTCGGCGAGCACGAGACGCAGCCCGACCACGGCCGCCGAGATGCAGTTGAATCCGAGTCCGGTGCCGTGGGTGCCGGTCGAGATCGCCCCGGCGATCGACTGGACGTCGATGTCACCCAGGTTCGGCAGTGCGAGCCCGTGGGCTTCGAGTGCGCTCGACAGGGCCCCGATGCGGACGCCGGCCTGCACCGTCACGTCGTGGCCGTTCACCGCCACGATCTCGGTGTAGTCGTCGAGGCTGATCAACACGCCGTTCGTGCAGGCGATGTCGGTGAAGCTGTGGCCGCCGCCGACGATCTTGACGACCCGGCCCGTGGCGTTCCCGAGGCGCACCGCGTCGACGAGTTCGTCCTCGTTGGTGGGGCGGACCCAGTTCTCCGGCACCGCCCACTGGTTGCCGGCCCAGTTCTTCCAGGTCTTCCGGGCGGTGGAGATGGCGTCGATGCCGGTCATGGGCTGGCAGTCTTGCAGCTGTGCACGACCCCGCCCAGACACCGACCGACCACCTCGACACCGCCGCGCTGGCCGAGGCCCGGGCCGCCGAGCTGGTGGAGGAGGTCGACGCCGACGGCGAGGTCGTCCGGGTGGTGACCCGTGCCGAGATGCGGGCCGGTCGGCTCCGCCACCGCTGCACCTATGTCGTGGTGCTCACCCCCGACGACGAGGTGTGGGTGCACCGGCGGGCCGAGTGGAAGGACGTGGCCCCGGGTTGGTGGGACCTCGCGTTCGGTGGGGTGTGCGACGTCGGCGAGACGTGGCGCGAGTCGGCCCGGCGGGAGCTCGCGGAGGAAGCCGGCCTCCATGTCGAGGATGGCGAACTCGAGCCGCTCGGTGAGGTCGACTTCACCGACGACCACGGCTCGCTCGTCGGGCGGGCGTTCGTCGTGCGCACCGATGCGGTGCCGGTCTGCAACGACGGTGAGGTCGTCGAGGTCGATCGCGTGCCCCGTGCCGAACTCGAACGGTGGATGACCGGGCGGCGGGTGTGTGGCGACACGGCGTCATGTGTCGCCCCGATGCTCGCCGCGCTCTGAGCACCCTTGCGTCGATTTTCCCCGGTCCGGACCAGACTGCTCGGCGTGATCTCGTCGCGCCGTTCTCTCGCGCTCCCGGCCGCCCTCGTCGCATCGCTCGCCTTGGCGGCCTGTGGTGGCGGAACCGCGACCGACACCGGTGGGCTCTCGCCCCAGGAGGTGCGTGGCAAGCAGATCGCCCGGTCGGCCGGCTGTGCGTCGTGCCACGGCGCCGATGGCCAGGGTGGCTTCGGGCCCCCGTGGCTCGGTCTCGTGGGCGCGGAGCGCCAGCTCGTCGACGGGACGGTCGTCGTCGCCGATGACGACTACCTCGTCCGGTCCATCCGGGATCCGCAGGCCGAGGTGGTCGCCGGCTACGGCGTCCGGATGACCGCGAACAACCTGAGCGACGATCAGGTCCTCGATGTGATCGCCTACATCAAGACCTACTCCGACGTCGCCGCTCCCGCCGCCGGGTCCTGACCTCGCCGCCCATGCGGCGTGCCACACTGCGGCCATGGCCGATTCCTCACCCGGGTTCGCCGCGGTCCTCGACGAGATGCGGGCGCTCTGTGCCCGCTTCCCCGAGGTGAACGAGCGCCTGAGCCACCACACCCCGACGTTCTTCGTGCGAGACAAGAAGGTGCTCGTGCACGTGTGGGACCACCACCACGGCGACCACGGCATCGCGTTGTGGTGCGCCGCGCCCGACGGGGTGCAGGCCGAGGTCATCGAGGCCGACCCCGAGCGGTTCTTCCGTCCGCCCTACGTGGGACACCGGGGATGGATCGGCATGCGCCTCGACGTGGGCGTCGTCGACTGGGACGAGGTGTTCGAGGTCGTTGCCGATGCGTTCCGGATCGTGGCGCCGACCACGCTCGTGCGCCGCTTCGACGAGGAGCAGGCCCCGTCGTGAGCGACATCGAGGTGGTGTTGTTCGATCTCGGCGGGGTGATCGTCGAGCTGGGAGGGCTCGACGCGTTCCTGGAGCGACACGGCTTCACCCCCGAGACGTTCTGGCCCCGGTGGCTCGACCTCGGGGCGGGGCACGACTTCGAACGGGGTGCGAGCTCCACCGAGGAGTTCCTCGATGCGTTCATCGCCGAGTTCGATCTCGGACTCACGCCCAACGAAGCGCTCGCCGAGTTCGCGGCGTGGCCCTCCGCGCTCTATCCGGGTGCCCTCGAGCTCGTGGCCGAGGTGCCGGTGCTGACCGCCACGTTGTCGAACACGAACCCGATCCACTGGGAGGCCCAGTTCGAACCGTGGGGAATCGGGGCGGGATTCGATCGCCACTTCCCCTCGTTCGAGCTCGGACTGGCGAAGCCGCATCGGGAGATCTTCGACGAGGTGGTCCGCCGCCTCGGGGTCCCCGCCGATCGGGTGCTGTTCCTCGATGACAACCAGCTCAACGTCGACGGCGCCCGTTCGGCCGGGCTCGCCGCCGAGCGTGTCGTCGGCCCCGTCGCCGCACGCTCGGCGCTCGTCTCCCACGGTGTGTTGGCATGATCGACCATCGCCTCGTCGTCTACGGGACCCTCGCTCCGGGGCGGGAGAACGCCCACGAGCTCGAGCATCTCGGCGGCACCTGGACCGAGGTGGTGATCCACGGTCATCTCGTCCCGTCGGGCTGGGGTTTCGCCGCCGGCTATCCGGCGATCGCGCTCGACCCCGAGGGCCCGCCCGTCGCCGCCTGGCTGCTCGAGAGCGACCGGCTGCCCGAGAGCTGGGACGACCTCGACTGGTTCGAGGGGACCGGGTACCGACGCCGAGCGGTGGCGCCACGACGCCACGGTGTCGAGCTCGCCGAGGCCTGGATCTACGAGGTGTGCCCGCTCGAGGAGCAGCCCGACGAGGAGGGGCCCGCACCCGTCGTGCGGTGAGGCCTGCGGTCGGCGACGGTTGTCGTCGTGACCGCCCGGGTCGAATTGGACTGGGACACGCGAGCCAATCGATGTCAGGCTCGCGTCATGCAGGAACGGGTCACCACCACCGCCGTCGCCTCGGCGCTCGGGAACTGGTCGATCGGTCCGGGCTCGGTGCACCGCCGCCTCGCCGATGCGTTCCGTCACGCGATCGACGCGGGGATCCTCGCCGACGGTGCCCTGTTGCCGCCCGAGCGGACGCTCGCACCCGCGCTCGCCGTCAGCCGTTCGACGCTCACCGCCGCGCTGGCCCAACTCAAGGACGATCAACTCCTCGCCTCACGGCAGGGGAGTGGCACCCGTGTGGTGGGGCCGCCCCCACTCACCCGGGCCGAGGAGGCCGCCACGGTGCTGCCCGGGATCCTCGGCGACTTCGCCGGAATCGACCTCGCCGGTGCGGTGCCCGGTGACGCTCGGGGTCTGCCGCCACTCACCGTCGATCTCGACGACCTGCTCGCCGCCTCACCCGCGACGGGGTACGCCCCGGCGGGGATCCCATCGCTGCGGGACACGATCGCGGCCCACTGGACCGAGGTGGCCATGCCCACCGAGCGGTCGCAGGTGCTCGTCACCACGGGTGCGCACGATGCCATCGCACTCGCGTTCCGGGCCCTGGCCCGGCGGGGCGAGACGGTGCTCGTCGACGACCCCACCTATCCCGGGTTCGTCGACCTCGCCGCCGCGCTCGGCCTCACGTGCCTGCCCGTGCCCCGACGTGACGGGGTCATCGATCTCGCGGTACTCCGGGATCTGATCCTCGAGCACCGTCCCCGGCTCGCGTTCCTCCAACCGACCGTGCACGCCCCGACCGGATCGATCACCGACGACACGACCCTGCGTTGGCTCGCCGAGATCTGCGACCGGGCGGAGCTCACCGTCGTCGAGGACCTCGTCCTCCACGACGTCGCCCACGACGGCTCGGCGCCCGCGCCGCTGGCTGCCCGGTGCACCCGGGCGACCGTGCTGTCCGTCGGCTCGGTGTCGAAGCTCGCCTGGGGCGGGGTGCGGGTCGGGTGGCTCCGTGGCCCCGAGGCCCTCGTCGACCGACTCGTGCGGGCCCGACTGCCGTTCGATCTCGGCACCTCCGTGCCGGCCCAGGTCGTCGCCCGGGAGATCCTCGCCAACCACGCCGACCTCCGGATCACCCGTCGAGCCCATCTCCGCGAGCGTCGGGATCGGGCCGAGGAACTGCTCCGCGAGCACTGCCCGGCCTGGCGTTGGATCAGTCCGGCCGGTGGCCTCTCGTTGTGGATCGACGTGGGTGATGCGAATGCCGACGCCGTGATGACCCGGGCCCGTCGCACGGGTGTCGTGGTGGCCGGTGGACGATCCGCCTCCGTTGCCGATGGATACGGAACCCATCTCCGTCTGTGTTTCGACCGACCGGAGCCGATCCTGGTCGAGGGCATCCGACGTCTCGGGGTCGCCGCCGGGGGATGATCCGCAGCGAGTGGGATACGGCCCGCGTGCTCGGCCGTCGAACCCCATGTGACCCCGGTGACCACCCCAGACTCCACGGCTTCGCCGCCGCCCCGACCCGACGTGACGGCCTTCGTCGAGCTCGTCAAGGTCCACGATCGCGCCCTGCGTTCGGTGGCGTGGAGCGTCGTGCGGGATCCGCACGCCCTCGACGACGTGATGCAGGCCGCCTACGAGAAGGCGTTCCGCTCGCTCGATTCGTTCGACGGGCGCTCGGCGATGACCACCTGGTTGCACTCGATCTGTTACCGCACGGCGATCGACCACGTGCGCTACGAGGGTCGGAGGCGTCACGCCGACCTCGACAGCGTCCGTGACGTGGCGGCCCCCACCGGGGTGGCCGGGCCGGCCATCGCCGGCATCGAGTTCGCCGAGGTGATGAACCAGCTCGACCGCGACCAACGGGTCGCCCTGATGTTGACCGCCGGACTCGGCTACAGCTTCGACGAAGCGGCCGAGATCACCGGGATGCGGCGCGGCACCCTCGCCTCCAAGGCGAGCCGGGCCCGCAAGCGCATCGCACGATGGGAGCACGCATGAACCGCAACGACCGTCCCGACGAACTCCGCGACCGCCTGCTCGACGACGTGCCGGCGACCCCGACCGGCTTCTGGGCAGAACTGACCGACCGTCTCGAGGATGCGGATACGGACACCGGGTCGACCCGTCTCACCACCATGAACACGAACGAGACCAACAACCGCCCGCCCCTGCGGACCCGTGCCCTCGCCCTCGCCGCGGGTGCCGCCGTGGTGGCCGGCGCCGGTGCCGTCGCCCTCCGCGGCGGCGACGACGTCACGACCGCCGCCGATGACCCGTCGACGACGACCGTCGACGACACCGGCCGGACCACGACGACGATCGAGGGCGGCACGACCTCGGCCCCCGACACCACGGTGCCGATCGAGGTCGCCGAGGCCTTCGACATCGAGCGGTGCTACGGCCTCGTCGACGACGACTCCGACCTCGGTCCCGCGAGCGTCAGTGTCCGGATCCGGGAGACCGACGCCGGTGCGGTCAGCGCGACCGTCAGCTTCAGCGAGCCCGGTGTCGAGCTCGAGGAACCGCGGGATGCGCTGCAGGTCTTCACCGGGGAGCGTCTCGCCGAGATCGAACTCGACGGTGCACTCCTCATCCGCAACCGGAGCGACTGGTCGGACTTCTTCGGGCGGGCCGAGCTCTGGTTCGACTCGGTCGACGAGCTGCGTCTGGCCGAGGACCTCGTCCTTCCGGGTGTCGACTGCGGGACGTTGCCCGGCGACACGTTCGCCGGAGCGGCGGAGGTCGCGGCGGCGGCCCCCGAGGCGCCGCCCGTGGCCCCGGCACTCGCCGTCGGCAGTCACTGTTTCGCAGCGACCGAGGCGCCCTTCGCCGGGAGCGCCCGGATCGTCGTCGCCGATGACGGCACCGTCGAGGTCCGTCGGGCCACCAGCGACGGCGAGAGCAGCCGTGCCGGTGTCGGTCGCTTCGTCTCGGATCTCGACATCGTCGTGACCGTGACCGAGCTCGACGGCTTCGAGATGGAGCCGTTCTTCGAGCGGTGGATCGTGGCCGACGACGGCAGCCTGCGTCCCGCGGAGGTCGTGCCGGCCGGTGTCTTCGCCCCGATCGACTGTGGCGATCTCCCCGACGGCTTCGAGACGGCCGGCCGTGCCGGCTCCGAGTCGCTCACCGCCGCCGGCAACGGTCTCGACGACGTCCAGACGGTCGACTTCGCGGCGCTCGGCGTCGCCGAGGAGGGGTGCTGGTACACCGACGCCGCCGACGACCGGGTCATCGTGTTCGTCAACGGCGAGGCCGCCGTGGTCGTGCTCGACGGTGCACCCGTCCGACTCGATCCGACCGGCGATCCCGTCGCCCTGCCGTTCGGTGTGGTGTCGACCTACGCCGGTGGCGGGGTCGAACTCGAGATCATCGCGGGCGATGCCGCACCGACCGAGTTCGACTCGGAGCGCTTCAACGGTTCGGTGTCGATCAGCCTGCCCTCGGGTGCGTTTCTGCCGACCAACGGTTTCCACGCCTGCGGCGTCTGAGCGACGGTGGGTCGGCGTCGGGTCGGCGGGTCGGCCTCAGCCGCTCACGCCCACTCGTGGAACCAGCAGCGGTCGTCGAGGTCGCCGGGAGCGAACCATCCCCACACGCCCCCGGCGGCCATCCGGCCCCGCTCGTGCCACCCGATCGTGTCGGCACGGTGGATGCGCTGCACGAACTGGCGGATGCCGTCGTCGTGGATCTCGTAGCCGGCCCACACCCCGGGGAAGTCCTTGGTGGAGCCGACTTCCGACACCCGCACCGACCCGTGGGTCCGGGTCCGGTTCCGGTGGCAGTGCCCACTGGTGACGACGGCGCCGGGTGCGGCGGCGTCGAGCCGATCGAGCCACGGGTTGGCCTCGGTGCCCGGGATGCCGGGCGGCCAGGAGAGCGGCAGGCGGAAGCGGTCGAGATGGTGATGGAGCATCACGATCACCCGCCCGTCACCGTCGGCGGCCCGCTCGATCAGCTCGTCGCCGACCTCGGCCAACGTGCCGGGGCTCTGGGCCGGGACGGCGGTGTCACCGACGACGAGACGGACACCGGGCAGGTCGACGTGGTGGACGTCGTGGTAGCGCAGCTCCCGTTCGCCGACGGTGTCGGGGCGTTCGGTGCCGTCACCCTTGTGGTCGACGTCGTGGTTGCCCGCCACGAGCACCATGTCGACGCCGGCATGGCGGTCGACGAAGCGTCCGAGTTCGTCGTAGAACGCCACACCGCGGTGGTGGGCCGCGTCGCCCTTGATCACGACGAGATCGGCACCCCAGGCGAGTGCCTCCTCGACGGCCGCGTCGGCACAGCGGGTCGGATGGGCGGTGCGACGATGGCCGGTCTCGGTCATCACGTCGGTGAGGCCGAACCGGCCGGCGCCGAGATGCAGATCGGAGATGGTGGCGATGCGATGGATCGGTTCGTCCGTCGATCGACGGGCACCGACGGCCGCCGCGGAGGTGCCGATCTCGAGTTCGATGTCGGTGCCGAGCCCGGGATGTCGGAGCCGGAGATGGTCGGGCATCTCGTCGCGATCCCACTCGACGACCACACCACCCGGTCCGCCCGGATGATCGAGCACGACCGGATCGACCAGCCCCATCCGGTCGTCGACCCTCACCGGCCCGGTGGGGAGCGCGCCCCACATGATCTGGGCGCGGCCGGGCGCGACCGACCACACCTCGAGCGGTGTGGGGCCGAGCAGTGACGGGCCGAGTCGACGGAGGTCGGGCACGATCAGCAGCGAGTGGTGATCAGGTCGGCGGCGCGATCACACCGGCGAACCGGTCGTGTTCACGGGCCCGGGTGGCGACGGCCACCCGCTGACGCTCGAGGATCTGGGCGAGGGTCTTGGCGCCCTGGGGCACCGGGTGGGCATCGAAGAACGTCTGCGCCTCGGCCGCGGCCTCCGCGGTGGCGAGCGTCGACAGGCCGTCGAGCATGCGCACGATGCCCGACGAGGGAAACATCGAGAGCAGGTCGTCCCAGTGCTGCTGCACGAACGCCCACGTCGCTTCGGCACCGGCCGGGTTGGACAGCAGCGCCCGCACCACGAACGGCCCGTTCTGGGTCCGGACCTCACCGTCGAGCACGAGCTGGCGGACCCGGGCGAGCAGCGTCTCGTCGTCGAACTCGGCCAGTGCGTACAGGAAGCGGATCTCGTCCTGGGGCGTCGAGGCCGTGCGCCAGGCGCTGAGCAGGTCGACGAAATCGACCTCGTCACCCTGGGCCGCGACGACACCGACGGCGGCGGCCATCACGGCGGCGTCGACCTCGGCGGGGTTCCGGCGTCCCTCGGCGACGAGCTGCTTGGCCGACTCGATCACGTCCGGATCGTCACCGAGGGTGCCCATCGCCCGGAACAGGTCGCCACGGAGCTGACCCGTGCGGTCGTCCTCGTCGTCGGCCGGCACCGGTCCGAGGTCGGTGAGCATCGGGCGGATGGCGTCCCGGACGATGCCGGCGAGCGCCTGCTCGGCCGGCTCGTTGCCGGCGACGAGGCGGTCGAGGCTGCGGAACCCGCCGATGATGCGCTGCCAGACCGAGCGGTCCGACTCCGACACCGATGCCTCGAGCAGGTTGGAGAACGCGGCGGCGCTCGTCGATCCGGCGAGGACCGAGGCCCAGGCATCGTCGACGAGGGCGTAGCGCTCCACCGGGCTCAGACGATCGACGGCGACCTCGGCGAGGCGGTCGAGCTGATCCGCGCCGTAGGCGGCCCGCACGAAGCTCGACCCCTCGGCGTTGACGACGGCCCAGTCGATCGGGGCGTCGGTGGTGATCACCGCCGGCTCGTCCTCGACGACGAGGCGATGCGTGGTGACGGCACCGTCGGAGGTGGCGACCCGGACAGCGAGCGGGATGGCCCACACGGCGGCGTCGAGCATGTCGTCGGTGACGTCGCCGCCTTCGTAGGCGAGGCGTTCCTGGGTGAGGGTCAGGGTCGACCCGTCGACGGCGGCCGAGACGAGCGGCACGCCGCCCTGGAAGATCCAGGTGTCCATGATGCGACGGACGGGGTCGCCGGTCTCGGCTTCGATCGCGTCCCAGAGGTCGGTGGTCTCGGCGTTGCCGTAGGCGTTGTCCCGCATGTAGCGGCGAATGCCTTCACGGAACCGATCCTCTCCGAGGTGCTGCTCGAGCATGCGGACGACCGCCGCACCCTTCTCGTAGGTGAGGATGTCGAACATGCCCTCGGCGTCTTCGGGGGAGACCACCTCGAACTCGATCGGCCGGGTGTTGCCGAGCGAGTCGGTGTCGAATGCGGCGGTGCGGCTGAGGCCGAAGTCGACCCAGCGCTGCCAGTCGGGCCGGAAGGCGTCGGTGCAGCGCATCTCCATGAACGTGGCGAACGCCTCGTTCAACCAGAGCCCGTTCCACCACTCCATCGTCACGAGGTCGCCGAACCACATGTGGGCGAGCTCGTGGTTGATCACGTCGGCCGCCCGCTGGAGTTCGGGCTGGGTCGCGGTGTTCGGGTCGATCAGCAGCAGCACCTCACGGAAGGTGATGCAGCCGAGGTTCTCCATGGCCCCGAACGCGAAGTCGGGGATGGCGATCATGTCGACCTTGTCGCCGGGGTAGGGGATGGCGAAGTAGTCGGCGAAATAGCGCAGGGCGAACGCCCCGGCCTCGAGCGCGAAGTCGGTGAGGTGGCCCTTGCCGGGCACGTGCACGATCCGCAGCGGCACCCCGTCGACGTCGACCGGGTCGGTGATCTCGAGATCACCGATGACGAAGGCCACGAGATAGGTGCTCATCACCATCGTCGGGGCGAAGGAGAACACGGTGGCGCCGTCGTCGCCGGCCGTGCGGCCGGTCTCGGCGGCGTTCGACACGGCGACCATGCCGGCCGGTGCCGTGATGGAGATCTCGAAGGTGGCCTTGAACGCCGGCTCGTCCCAGCACGGGAAGCACTTGCGGGCGTGGGTCGCCTCGAACTGCGTGGTGGCGAGCCGCTGCTCGGCCCCGTCGGGGTCGGTGAAGACCGACTCGTAGAAGCCGACGAGCTGGTCGTTGAACACACCGGTGAACGACACGACGAGAGTGTGGTCTCCCGCGGCGAGGGGGGCGGGCACGGTCATGCGCTCGCGTTCGGCGTCGATCGACACCGAGGCGACGTCGATCTCGGTCTCGGCACCATCGGATCGGACCGACACGGCGTCGATCGTGAGCCCGTCGTTGTTGCAGGTGATCTCCTCGACCGCCTCGGTGGCGGTCAGGTCGATCTCGACGGTGCCGGTGAACCCCCCGTCGACCGCCCAGGGCGCCAGCGAGAGCCGGTAGGCGGCCGGTTCGAGCGTGGTGGGGAGCCGGTACGGGTTGTCGCTGGCCACGATGCCTCCGAGGGGTGGGTCGGGAGATCTTGCCCGGGCGCTCCGGACCGGCCGGATCGTACCGTTGCTACGGTGTCGGGCCGGATCGATCGACCCACCGGGGAACGATCGAGGCCTGCCGGGAGGCGGAGTTCCGTGAGCGAAGCAAGCTACGACGTGGTCGGGATCGGCAATGCGATCGTCGACGTCATCTCGAAGGCCAGTGACGAGTTCCTGGTCGAGCAGGGCATCGAGAAGCACTCGATGACCCTCATCGACGAGGAGCGGGCCACCTCGCTCTACGCACTGATGGGGCCCGGCATCGAGGCCTCCGGAGGCAGCGCCGCCAACACCATGGCGGGGATCGCCTCGTTCGGTGGACGGCCCGCGTACGTCGGCAAGGTCCGTGACGACCAGCTCGGCCAGGTCTTCGGCCACGACACCCGCGCCGGCGGCGTCGCCTTCGACGTGCCCGCCGCCACCGACGGGCCCGCCACGGCGCGCTCCCTGATCCTGGTGACGCCCGACGCCGCCCGGACCATGAACACCTTCCTCGGGATCTCCTCGCTGCTCGAGCCCGCCGACATCGACCCCGAGCTGATGGCGAAGGCCAAGATCCTCTTCTGCGAGGGCTACCTGTGGGACGTCGAGTCGGCGAAGCAGGCGATGCGCACCGCCATGGACCTCGTCAAGACCAACGGCGGCACCTGCGCCATGACCGCGTCCGATTCGTTCTGCATCGACCGCCACCACGCCGACTTCGTCGAGCTGTGTGAGGGTCCGCTCGATCTGCTGTTCGCGAACCGCGCCGAGTTGGCCCGTCTCGTGGAGAGCGACGATCTCGCCACCGGCATCGAATGGGTGCGTGAGCGCCTGGCGATGACCTTCATCACGCTCGGCAAGGAGGGGTCGCTCGTCGTCACCCCCGACGAGACGATCGAGATCGTGGCCGAGGAGTTCGGTGCGCCGGTCGACACGACCGGCGCCGGCGATCAGTACGCCGCCGGTGTGCTCTACGGGCTCTCGCAGGAACTGCCGCTGGCCGAATGCGGGCGACTCGGATCAGTCGCCGCGGCCGAGGTGATCGAGCACCTGGGGCCCCGACCCGAACGGAATCTGGCCGAACTCGCCGGCCTCCGCTGAGGGCGCTCCGGCCCATCCGGCCGGTGCGTCGTCAACGGACGATGAGATCGCCGGTGGCCCGGGCCACGGGCGGGCCGAACAACCGACCCTGCGCCCAGTCGACGCCGAGCGCCCGCATGGCGTCGGCCTGGGCCTCGGTCTCGATGTTCTCCGCCACCACCCACACGCCACTGCGGGACGCGAGCGACACGACGGTCGAGACGACCGCGGCGGCTTCGGGCCGGTCGATCGAGCGGGTGAGGGCGGGTGCGAGCTTCAACACGTCGGGGGCGAGCATGGCGATCGCCGACAGCCCGTTGAAGCCGTCGCCGGCGTCGTCGATGGCGAGGCGGACCCCGTGCCGACGCAGCGTGGCGAGGTCCTCGGCCGCCGCGGCCAGGTCGTGGAAGTGGTTGCGCTCGTTCGATTCGAACACGAGCTGATCGCCGTCGATCCCGCGTGCGCGGGCGGCGTCGATGGTCTGTTGCATCGCGTCGAGGGCGACCACGCCGTCGGGGGCGAGCAGGTTCAGGAAGACGAGATCGTCGCCGAGCCACGGGCCGAGGCCCTGGATGGCCAGCTGGCGGCTCAGCAGATCGAGCTCGGCCAGCCACCCACCGGCGGTGGCCCGCTCGATCAGTTCGTCGGCCGCGATGATCTCGCCGCCCGACGTCGCACGGAGCAGGGCTTCGTGGCCGATCACCTCACCGTCGTCGAGGCGCACGATCGGTTGGTAGTGGATCCGGTAGTCGAGCGCCTTGGCCGCCAGATCGGCGTCGGCGAGGCGGTCGGCCCAGACCCGCAACGGCAGTGCGCCCATGGCGGCGGTCACGACCTCGTCGAGCGTGGCGCCGGAACGGGTCACGGCGACGGGGAGGTCGCCCGAGCCGGCCACGTCGATGCGATCGACGAGACGTTCGAGCGTCATGCGGGCGTCGGGCACCTCGAGCCAGGTGACGCCGGGGCGGCGGTCGACGACGACGACACCGAGGTCGGGGCCGAGGGCGCGGTCGACCGCGACCGCATCGGCCGATCCGACCAACACCAATCCGGGGTCGGCCGTCGGCACGGTGGCGCCCACGCCCGTCCGCATGGTTCCCGAGGCTAGCTCCACCATCGCGGACGCCTCCCCGGTGAGACCGCCCACCGGGAGTCCCCTCGTCGAGTGGGTGAACCGACCCCCGGATGGGGGATCGGACGGCGGGTCCACCCTCGATCGGGCTCCTACGCTGGCCGCCATGAGCGACGCCACCGATCCGCCCCGCCTCGCCTACCGGCTGCTGACCGGCCCGGATGACGCGGCGTTCTGCGCTCGGGTCTCGGCGGCGTTGGCCGACGGCTACGAGCTGTACGGGTCACCGTCCGTCGCCGTCGGGCCGGACGGTCGGGCGACCGTCGCCCAGGCCCTGGTCGATCGGGGTCGATCGTGAGCGCACCACTGCATCTCGGAGGTGTGCCCGAGCACTTCAACCTGCCGTGGCATCTCGCCATGCAGCACGAGTCGCTCGCCGATCTCGACCTGCGCTGGACCGATCAGCCCGGTGGGACGGGGGCGATGCTCGCGGGGCTCGCCGACGGCTCACTCGACCTCGTCAGCATCCTCACCGAAGGCACCGTCGACGCGATCGCGAACGGGCTCGCCGCCACCATCATCGGGGTCTACGTCGACTCACCGCTGCAGTGGGGTGTGTTCGTGCCCGCGCACTCGTCGATCACGAGCGAGGCCGAGCTCGGTGACACGAGGATCGCGATCTCCCGCTTCGGCAGCGGTTCCCATCTGATGGCCTTCGTGCTCGCCGAACGCCTCGGGCACACCGTCACCGACGAGCGGTTCGTCGTCACCGGCGGGCTCGACGGGGCCCGGGAGGCCATGGGCGAGGGGCGGGCCGAGCTCTTCCTCTGGGACCGCTTCATGACCCAACGCCACGTCGAATCCGGCGAGTTCCGGCGGGTCGGGGTCCAGACGACCCCGTGGCCGTCGTTCGTCTTCGCCGTGCGCGACGAGGTCCTCCTCGGGCGGACGGCCGAGGTGGGACGAGTCGTCGACGCGATCGTGGCCGAGGCCGTCGCCCTCCACGACCGTCCCGGCGTCGCCGAGGAGTTGGCCGCCCGCTACGACATCACCGAGGCCGACGCGGCGGGCTGGCTCGAGGCGACGACGTTCGCACCCCGGGCCGCGTTCGACCCCGCCATCGGCGCCACGGCGCTCGACACACTCCGACGGGCCCGCGGCGACGGCTGAGCCCGCCGGTGCCCCGGGTCGGCTCAGTCGCCGATCTGGGAGCGACCGCGATCCCGGATGGCGAGGCGTCGGGCCTCGATCCCGTCGGGGTCGATGCCTCCGGCGGCCCAGGCCGCGGCGTTGCGGGCTTCGACGGTCCACGCGTCGGCGACCGTCGTCGCGGAGGTCTCGGCATAGGTGGCGAGCATCTGTGCCACCCCGCGGGCGTCGTTGCCGGCGATGTCGTGGCCGAGGCCCACCGTGACGTCGAGCAACTCGTCGTGGGCGACGACCCGATTCACCAGGCCGAACCGCAGGGCCTCCTCGGCCCCCATGAAGTTGCCGGTGAGGCTCATCTCCCGGGCCCGACGGACCCCGATGGCCTGGGGCAGCAGGACGGTGAGCCCCCACCCGGGCATGACCCCGACACGGGCATGGGTGTCCGCGAACGACGCCCGCTCCGAGGCGATCAGGAAGTCGCAGTTGAGCGCGAGCTCGAATCCCCCCGTGATCGCCGGCCCGTTCACCGCGCCGATCATCGGCGTGGCGAGGTCGGGCCAGGGGCGCCGGGCCACGCCGGTGCCACCGGAGATGCGGTGGTCGCCCCGACCGAGCTCCTTGAGATCCAGGCCGGCGCAGAATGCCGGGTCGCTGCCCGTCAGCACGATCGCCGCCACTCCGGGGTCGGCGTCGAGCGAGGCCAACACCTCGGGAAGCGCGGTCCGGAGCGCCCCGTTGAGGGCGTTGCGCGCAGCCGGACGGTGCATCGTGACGACGGCGACGGCGCCGTCCCGCTCGACCAGGACCACCTCGTCGGTCGTGGTGTCGTCGGACATGGTGGCTCCTGGTGGGGTCAGCCCCGGTCGTCGTCGGCCGGGTGGAAGGTGAGGGGGAGATCGCCGAGGCGGACGAGGGTGGACGTGACCCATCCGCCGATGGCGCCGAATCGCGAGTCGAGCGCGGAGCCGTCCTCGAGCGTGGCCTCGTCGAGCTCGACGCTCGTCTGGTAGCTGATCTCCACCGCGTGCGACTCGACGTCGAGCAGCGGACCGAACACCGTCTCGAGTGTGGGGCCGATGCGCTCCACCGACTCGGTGCCGATCGACGGCTCCTCGTCGGGCAGCGCGGCGACGATCACCATCGGATCCGGGAGCGCGGTGAGGCGCTGGACCCGGAAGACCACCTCGACCTCGATCCGGGGGGCGTCGGTGAAGGACTCCTCCAGGTACCAGGTGCGGTAGGCGGTCTGGGACCACGTGGGCCAGCCGAGGCTGATGTCGGCCTGGACCCGAGCGGGTAGCCCCTCGCCGGGGACCGCGTAGCTCGTCTCCCACGTGACGTCGCCGAGGAGCACGTCGGCCTGGAAGCGCTCCTCGAACGCCTGGCGCTCGAGGAAGGCGCCTTCGAGGGCGTCGCGCAGCGCCCCGATGGCGTCGGTCAGGACGTGGTCGAGCATCGGACCATCATGGCGGATGCCGCCGGGCGGACGACGGCGCTCACGGACCTTCCGCCGTCTTCACGTGTGGCGTCATCACGGCCACGGGCAGGCCCAGTCCGAGGTCCCGGTGACGCAACGCGAGGATGCGGCGTCCGGGTTGGACGGCGTCTCGTGGCTCCGAGGCCCGCTCGCCGAGACGGGTGTGGGTGGCGTCGAGGTCGTCGGCCACGAGTGCCAGTCCCCACACCACGGCCGGGTCGGCCGCGTCGGCATCGGCCGCCGCGGGTTCGGTGCCGACGAGTTCGATGATCACCTCACCCGCCCAGAAGAACACCTGCACACGACGCGGGTCGGTGCCGGGCACCACCCGGCGGCGACGTTCGGTCCAGCCGACGTCGGCGAACGCGGCCACGGTCCGTTCGATCGACGGCGTGGTGATCACCACGTGGTCGACACCGTGGACGCCGTTCGGATGGGTCGTCGACGCGCCGGTGGGCGCGCCGGCGGGTTCGCGGATCCGGATGCCGTCGACCTCGCCGTCGCCGACACCGGCGAGCACGATCGCGGTGGCGTCGTGGCCGGTCTCGAGATGCAGCGGTCCGATGGTCACCCCACCGTCGTCGTCGACGTCGAAGCCGGCGGCCCGCCAGGCGTCGGCGGTGTCGGTGAGGAGGAGCCCGACGAGGGCGGCGCCGCTCACATCGACCGCGTCAGGCCACCGTCGACGACGAACACGTGGCCCGTCGTGTACCGGTTGCGGATGAGCGCCAGGACGGCTTCGGCACAGTCGTCGGCCGTGGCCGAACGGGGCACGGGGGCGGTGGCGGCGACCGCGGCGTGTTGGGCATCCCAGCTCTCGGTCCACGGGGTGGCGACGAGGCCGGGCGCCACGGCGTTGAATCGCACCGGACCGTAGGACTTCGCGAGCAGCTCGGTCATCTGGTTCAGCGCCGCCTTGGCCATCGAGTACGCCATGGACGACCCGACCGGTCGGACGCCCGCGATCGAGGTGATGGTGATGACGTTGCCGTCGTCACTCTGGCGTAGCAGCGGGATGGCGGCCTTGGTGAGCCACCAGGTGCCGAACACGTTGACCTCCATCGTCTTGCGGAAGACCTCGTCGGTGAGCCCGTCGAGATCGTGATGGGGGACGACGGTGGTCCAGCCGGCGTTGTTGACCAGGATGTCGAGCTTGCCGTATTCGGCGATCGTGGCGTCGAGCAGCGCCTGCCCGGCGGCCTGGTCGCTGATGTCGGCCTGGACGTAGGTGGCCGGGCCGGGGAGCGACTCGGCCACGGCACGCCCGGCCTCGACCGACGTGGACGAGTTCACGACCACGGTGGCGCCGAGGGCGGAGAGGCGTCGGGCGGTCTGTTCCCCGATGCCGCTCGACGATCCGGTGACCAGGGCGACCCGGCCGGCGAGTTCGTCGGATGTGGTGACGTCGCTGCTCATCGTCCGAGCATGGTCGTCGGGCCGACACCGAGACAAGCCGCCGCCGGACGGGGTCGCCTCAGCGGCGCCGCCCGAATCGTCGTCGGGTCCGCTCGACGATGTGCTCCATCTCCTCGGCCACCCCCGCCCGCCGGGCGAGGATGTCGTTGATCTCGGCACCGACGAGCAGGACGACACTCAGCACGTAGAGCAGCGTGAGCGCGAGCAGCACGGCGCCGACCGTCGTGCGGAGCTGGTCGCCGTTGCCGGGCCAGACCTGGACGTAGAGCGCGAACACCCGGGTGGCGAGGAGCCAGCCGAGCCCGGTGATCACCGCACCCGGCAGGTCGTATCGCCACGGCGTGAAGTGGTTGGGTCCGAGATGGAACAGCGTGGCCGCCCACAGGATGAGGGTGAGCCCGCCGACGATCGTGGTCGTGAGCCCACGGCCGAGGATCTCCGGCGCGACCGCGATCACCGTGGCGGCGCCGGCCACGACCACCACCGTGCCGAGCCCGAGGCCGACCGCGACGATCCGGGCGTACCACCACGGCCGACCCCGCTCGATCTGATACACGCGGTCGAGCCCCCGGATGATGGCCCCGAAACCCCGGTTGAGGGTGGCGAGTGCGACGAGGAAGCCGAGGGTGAGCGTGCCACTGCGGGTGCGGTTGAACAGCGAGTCGATGGTGGAGTCGAACACGCTCGAGTCGGCGAAGGTGTCGGCGATGAAGGCCTCGACCTGCTCGCGCAGGTCGGCGACGACGTCGGCGCCGAGGACGGATTCGACCGGTCCGAGCGATGACACGAGGGCGAGCGCCAGCGCGGGGATCGTCAGCAGCATCCAGAACGTGATGGCGGCCGCGATGTCGCCGAGCTGATCACGTCGCCACTGTTCGATCAGGTCGAGCAGGAGGCGCCAACACCACCGGCCGATCTCGACGACTCGCCCCATCGCGTCAGTAGAACACGCTGCGGGCCCGGGGCCGGGGAACGGCCTTGACCTCGGGGCGCTGGCCGTCGGTCCACAACATCGCGTCGACCGTCATGTCGGGCAGCCGTCGGCCGAGGCGGGCGAGCCGATCGACGAGTGCGTCGGTGCCGACCACGGCCGCGGCGCGGAGTTCGATCTCCGCCCGACCACCGGGCTCGAGCAGCCTGCCGGCGTCGATGTCGGCCGCGAGGAGCGGGTCGAGGGTGAGTGCGCCCGAGACCCGCAGCACGTGGGGGACGAGGTTGTCGGCGAACGCGGTGAGCCGGTCGAGCCCGGTGAGGGCGACGCCGGCCCGGGCGAGATCGGCGGCGGCGAGTTGAGCCCGTTTGTGGAACGCCACCGCACGGCCGTCGAGCTGCTCGACGTCGCGGAAGTAGGGCATCCCGGTGAGCGAGTCGGCCACGGCTGCCGCGTCGGGCTCGATCCCGCCGAGCCACGCCCGGGCCGATCCGCCCTGGTCGTCGAGGAACCGGCCGAGATCGACCAGTGCGATCGCGAAGTGGCTCATCAGCTCCTCCAGTGCTCCGCCGTCCAGGTCCTGGCCGAAGATCTGGGAGGTGTCGACGGTCGTCATCGACCCGAGGCGGCCGGCGGTCAGCGGTCCCGTCCACGAGACGTAGTCACGCAGGTTCGCCGCCATCGTGCGAGCGCCGGACAGGCCGGGGCGTTTGCGGACGACGTCGTGGTACCCCGAGCCGAAGTTGATCGATGCCAACGCGAGGACGAGCGTGAGCGTGGCGTCGTCCGCTCCCGGCTCACCCGTCAGACGTTCGGGCGGATCGTCGGGCTCCGGCATGACCAGGAGCCGGTCGGCCAGGCGGTCGAGGCCCGCCTCGTCGAACGCCACGTGGGTCGGTGTGGCCATCACCCGTCGGCAGTCGGCCCGGACCCGGTCGGGCAGCGATCGGGTGTGGTCGTCGTCGAGCACGTCGCGAAGCTACGGCCTCGGCTGCGAGACTGCCCCGGGTGAGCCCCGAACTCGTCGCCGCCGCACTCGCCTGGGCCGATCGTGATCCCGATCCCGACACGGCGGCACTCGTGCGCGCGGCCGTCGCCGACGGCGACGAGGCATCCCTTCGTCGATGGTTCGACGGGCGGATCGCGTTCGGGACGGCCGGCCTCCGGGCCCCGATGGCCCCGGGCCCGACCGGGATGAACCGGATCGTCGTGCGTGAGACGACGGCCGGGCTGCTCGAGTGGCTCCGGGCGGGTGCCTCCTCGCCCCGGCTCGTCGTCGCCCATGACGCCCGGCACCGCAGTGAGACCTTCGCCACCGACGTGGCCGAGGTGGCGGCCTCACACGGTGCCGAGGTCCTGCTGCTCACCGGTCCCCGGGCGACGCCGATCGCCGCACACGAACTGCTCCGGCGCTCGGCCGACGCCGCCGTGGTGATCACGGCGAGCCACAACCCGCCCGCCGACAACGGCTACAAGCTCTATCTGGCCGACGGGATCCAGCTGTCGAGTCCCGCCGACGCCGAGATCGCCGCCGCCATCGACCGGGTGGCGGCGGGGGAGCGGCCCGTCGAGGGTCCCGGCGGCGGATCGATCGAACCCGTGGGTGACGACGCGGCCGACGCACATCTCGACGCCTGCACCGCGGTCGTGGGCCCCGGCCCCCGGGAGCTCCGCGTCGTCGCGACGGCCATGCACGGGGTCGGTGGCGCCCACCTGGCCGCGGCCATGGTGCGGGCCGGGTTCGACCCGCCGCTCCGGGTGGCCGAGCAGTGGGAACCCGACCCCGACTTCCCGACCGTGGCGTTCCCCAACCCCGAGGAAGCCGGCGCGCTCGACCTCGCCGTCGCGATGGCCGCCCACCACGACGCCGACGTCGTCATCGCCAACGACCCCGACGCCGACCGCGTCGCCGCCGCCGTGCCCGATCGAGCGGGCGGTTGGCGCCAACTCACCGGTGACGAGGTCGGCGCGCTCCTGGCCGACGCCGCCATCGGCCGACACGACGCCGCCGACGGGCCGGCGCTGGTCTCCTCGTCGCTCGTGTCGTCGAGCCTGATCGACCGGATCGCCGCCGCAGCCGGGGTCGACTCGGTGCGAACCCTCACCGGCTTCAAGTGGATCGCCCGGCCGATCGTCGATCGGGCCGACCACCGGTTCCTCTTCGGCTACGAGGAGGCGCTGGGGTACTGCGTGGGCGATCGGGTGCGGGACAAGGACGGGATCTCGGCGGCGCTGCTGCTGCTCGCCGTCGCCGCGGCGGAGCGGGCGGCCGGGCGTGACCTGCTCGATCGGCTCGACGATCTCGCCCTCGCCCACGGCTGGCATCGCACCCGTCCCGTCACCATCCGGTTCGACGGTGACGGCGGCCTCGCTCGGCGGGCATCGACCCTCGCCGGGCTCGTGGCCGCACCCCCCGACGACCTCGGCGGCCTGGCCGTGCTCGAGGTGATCGACCTCGAGGCGCCGGGACCGCTCCCGCCGACCGCGGGGCTCGTGCTGCGAGTTGGGGACGAGTCGGGCACGGTCCGTGCGGTGGTCCGCCCGAGCGGCACCGAACCCAAACTGAAGGCCTACCTCGAGGCCGTGGAACCCGTGGTCGATGCGGACGACCTCGCCGCGGCCCGGGAGCGAGCCGACGAGCGACTCGATCGTGTCGCCGCGGCACTGGCCGGGCTGATGTCGGGCTGAGTGCCCGTCGGCGATCAGGCCTCGTCGGGTCCGTCGGTGTCGATCGCACAGGCGGCGGTCGCACCGGGGAGTCGATGGCGGTTCTTCGCCACGATCGGGTAGACGGCGGCGGCCAACCACGACACCGGCGGCACCGCCATCACCGCACCGGCCCACGACCACGGCGCCGAGCTGTTCCGGAGCGCGAGCGCGATCCCGACCGACCCCCGATGGGCCGTGCCGGAGTCATCGATCCAGTACGCCGCCGTCATGACGTCGTCGAGGGTCAGGCCGTGGGCGTCGAGATCGAGATCGTGAGACGGCAGGATCGTCGACCCCGAGGCCAGACGCGCCGAAATCCACGAGGCGGACGTGGTGCAGAACCCACAGTCGGCGTCGTAGATCAGGGCATTTCGGGTGGCCGGAACCACGCTGGCTCGGTTCAGTTGCGGCCGACGGTCGGCTTGCGACCGTGGTTCGCCTTCTTCCGGCGAGCGAGGAGCCGCTTCTTGCGTCGACGCTTGGACATGGGCTCCAAGGTAGCGGCGAAGGGCCCCGGGACCACCTCGTCGGAGGTCACATCGGGGTGGTTCCTCCCGTGGACCTCACCGGGCGAGCCACGATGCCGATGGGAGCCGCATGTCCGCGCCTGGAGTCGAGCTCCCCCGTACCGCCGTCGATCGCGATGCCGATCTGCACGGCCTCGCGGCTGCGATCGGCGCCGGCGACATCGAAGTGGCCCTGGTCGACCGCAACACCGGCGCCATGCGCTGGGTGTCGGATGCCTGGCGGGCACGATTCGGTGACGCCCCGACGTTGTCGCGTCACACCGGTCCGTCGACATCGCGCTCGGAGATGCACCTTCCGCCACCCGGGGAGACCATGTTGCGGGCCCGCTCGATGCGGCGCCCCGACGGCACCGAACAGCTCGTCGGACTCTCGCTCACCGGGTACGTACGAGCCGACGGCACCGAGCAGGTGGCCGTGACCGTGCGCGACGAGCCCTGGTCGTCGTTGTCGGTGACCGACCGTCTCGAGGTCGTCTCGGTGCTCGATGGGCTCGAGGCCCGACTCGGCAGCCCCGGTGTGATGGTCTCGAACGACGCCGAAGGTGATGCGATCGGTGTGATCGACTGTCGGATCGACCGCTTCGATCTCGTCCGCGAGCTCGTCGGGTCGTTGGAAGCCGAACGCCTGCTCGGCGCGGTCCAACGGCGGATCCGGGCCGAGGTCCGCGCCGACGATCTCGTCTACCGACTCCCCGACGAACGGTTCGTGGTGGTGTGCATCGGCGTCCACCCGGTCGAAGGTCCGGTGGCCGAGGCCGAACGGCTCCGCGAGCAGATCGCCACCGTCGCCGTCGCCGATGGGTCGGCGGCGGTGACCGCCTCGATCGGCGTCGCCACCTCCGGCCCCGGCCTGCGGGGTCACGCCGTGCTCGAGGCCGCCGAGGCCGCGCGGGAGATCGCACGAGCCCGTGGCCGCAACCGTCTGCACCGCCACGACGAGGCGCCCGCCGACCCGGACGATCGCTTCGAGTTCCTGGCCATGCGCTTCGATCACGCGCTGTCGACCGATCGGCTGCATCTCGACTACCACCCCGTGGCCGATCTGGCCGCCGGACGCCTCCTCGGAGCGGAAGCCACCATCGGCGTCCGACCCGGTGTGGGGCTGAGCGGCTCGGAGCTCTTCGAGCTGAGCCGTCATCCCGTGCTCGGTGAACGTGTCGCCCGGGTGATGGCCGAACGCATCGACCTCGAGGCCGGTGAGGCCGGCGCCCGTGCCGCCGAGCTCGCCCTGTATCTCCCGCTCACCATCGAACAGCTCGTCGCCCCCGGCGTCCGAGCCGACCTGTCGATGCTGCTCGCCGCCGGGCGTGTCCAGCGCCTCGTGCTCGTGGTGCCCGAGCGTGATGTGCGGCGTCAGCGAGCCCTCGCGGCCACCACGGCCGCGGCGCTCGCCCCCGGGATGCGGCTCGGCGTGGCCGCGGCCTCCGGGACGTCGCTGTCGCCCGAGCTGTTGCACGAACTCGCCGATCCGGTCGTCGTGGTCCGCAGCCGAGCCCTCGTCAACGGAGATCCCTCGACCCTCCGTGATCGCCTGGGCGACGACCTCGACGTCGTCGTGACCGGTGTCGACCGGGAGGAACAGGCCGAACCGCTTCGACGCCTGACCGACGTCGCCGCGATGGGTCGGGTCGTCGGGCGGTCGAACCAGCGGGCCGAACTGGCCACCTGGCTCGCCTCGATCAGCGAACGGCATCGCAGCGACTGACCATCACGGTCGCCCCGGCCCCGTGCGTAGGGTCCGATGATGATCGCCGACACGACGCTCGACGGACGGACCGTGCTCGTCACGGGCGCGGGGCGTCCCCCGGGGCATCGGCCGGGCGTGTGCCGAGCGAGCGCTCGCCCTCGGGGCCGACGTGATCGTGTCCGACGTGGACGAGCCACGGGTGGCCGAGACGGTGGCCGCGCTCGATACCGCCGGACGGGTGCACGGGGTGGCCGCCGATCTCGTCAGCAACGACGGGCGGGACCGACTCGTCGATCGGGCCCGGGCCGTCACCGGCCGCCTGGATGTCCTGGTCAACAACGCGGCGACGCTCGTCGGTTCGGCGCCGTTGCTCGAGACCGACGACGAGATGTGGGCCACGAGTGCGGCGGTGAACCTCCTGGCCCCGGCCGGGCTGATCCGGCGGGTGCTTCCGCTGATGATCGAGGGCGGCGGTGGTTCGATCGTGACGATCGGTTCGACCGCGAGTCTCGGAGCGGAGCCCGGCTTCGGTGCCTACACGGCGATGAAGCACGGGCTCGTGGGGCTGGCGAAGACCGTCGCCGTCGAGTTCGGGCCGCTGGGTGTGCGATCGAATCTGGTCTGCCCCGGGTTCATCGACACCGACATGCATCGGGCGGCCAACGAACGGCTCGCCCGGGAGGCGGGCCGGGACGTCGAGGAGATCCGGGCCGATCGGTACGCGGCCGTGCCGGCGCGACGGGCGGGCACGCCGGCGGAGGTGGCCGAGATGGTGATGTTCCTTGCCGGACCGGGTGCGGCCTATGTGAACGGTGCGGTGATCCCGGTGGGTGGTGGGGTGCCGTACGGCATCTGAGTGATTGGGCGGCGCGGGTGTGGCGCACCTGTCGGGTGGGTCCGGGTCGTTCGGGTGTGGCGCACCTGTCGGGCGGGTGCGGGCCGTGGGGGTGTGGCGCACCTGTCGGGTGGGTCCGAGCCGTAGGCTCGGCGCCATATGGAGAAGTTCGGATTCGTCGGGCTGCCCAATGCCGGCAAGTCCTCGCTCTACAACGCACTGACCGGTGGTGGCGCCCTCGCCGCGCCCTACGCCTTCGCCACCACCGACCCCAACGTCGGTGTGGCCAAGGTGTTCGACGAGCGCCTCGACAAGCTCGCCGAGATGTCGCAGTCGAAGAACGTCGTGCCGGCCTCGGTGCAGTTCAACGACATCGGTGGTCTCGTGGCCGGTGCGTCGAAGGGTGAGGGTCTCGGCAACAAGTTCCTGTCGGGCATCCGGGAGAGCGACGCGATCGTGTTCGTGCTGCGGGCCTTCGCCGACCCCGACGTGCCCGGTCCGACCAACCCGATCGAGCACCTCGAGACCGTCGAGATCGAGCTGACCCTCGCCGACCTCGACACCATCGAGCGACAGATCGACAAGAAGCGCAAGGCCGCCCGGGCGGATCGTTCCCTCGCCGACGACGTCGCGGCCGCCGAGGCCGCGCTCGTCCACCTCGAGGCCGGCACGCCGCTCTATCGAGCCGATCTCTCCGAGGATCTCAAGCTCGCCCTCAAGCCGTGGTTCCTGCTCACCAACAAGCCCGTGCTCGCGATCGTGAACATCGACGAGGAGCAGATCGAACGGGTCGACGAGGTGACCGCCCCCGTCCAGGCCTCCCTCGGTGAGCTCGCGGATGTGTTCGGCGTGTGTGTCCAGCTCGAGGCCGAGGCGGCCCAGCTCGACCCGGAGGACCGCCACGAGATGCTCGACGCGCTCGGGCTCGGCGAAGGGGCGTTGCCCCGGTTCATCTCGGCCGCCTACCACGCGCTCGGCCTGCGCACCTTCCTCACCACGGGTGAGAAGGAGAGCCGGGCCTGGACCTTCCGTGAGGGCTCCTCGGCACCGGAGTGCGCCGGTCGGATCCACACCGATCTCCAGCGTGGGTTCATCCGGGCCGACGTGATCCGTTGGGACGAGCTCCTCGAAGCCGGTTCGATGGCCAAGGCCCGCGACGTGGGCACCCTCCGGACCGAGGGCAAGGACTACATCGTGCAGGACGGCGACGTCCTGGAGATCCGTTTCAATGTCTGATCCCGGCCCGGGGCGGATGCGGGGAGCCTGACTCCGTGGCCTGGCTGATCCGCGACGACCGGGTGCTCGCCTCACTCGAGGTGCCGGACGGCATGAAGGCCAAAGGCCGCGGCCTGCTCGGTCGGGACGGTCTCGACGGGGCGATGCTGCTCGACCGCACGCGGTCGGTGCACACCTTCGGGATGCGGTTCGACCTCGACCTCGCGTTTCTCGACGCCGACCTCGTCGTCATCCGCACGATGCGGCTGAAGCGCAACCGGATCACGCTGCCGGTGTGGGGTGCCCGAGCCGTGCTGGAGGCCGAGGCCGGCACGTTCGGCTCGTGGGAGCTGCACATCGGTGACGAGTTGGGGATCCGGGAATGACCGGTCGTCTCGTCGTCGTCGGCACGCCGATCGGCAATCTCGACGACCTGAGTCCCCGTGGCCGGGCCGCGCTCACCGAGGCCGATCTGATCTGTTGCGAGGACACCCGCCGCACGGGGCGGTTGCTCCAGGCGATGGGCATCGGTCGGCGGGATCTGCGGGTGGTGAACGAACACACCGAACACGCCGAGGCGGACCGGATCGTCGGTCTGGTGGCCGGGGGTTCGACGGTGGTGCTCGTGTCGGACGCGGGCATGCCGGCCGTGTCCGACCCGGGTCAGCTGCTCGTTGCGGCGGTCGCCGCTGCGGGGTTGGCGATCGAGGTCGTGCCGGGCCCCACGGCGGCGGTGTCGGCGCTCGCCGGGTCGGGGTTCGCGTCCCGCCGCTGGTGTTTCGAGGGGTTCCTGCCCCGCAAGGGCAAGGAACGCACCGAACGGCTCGCCTCGGTGGCGGCCGAGGAGCGGACGGTCGTGCTCTACGAGGCGCCCCATCGGCTCGAGCGCACCGTGGCGGATCTCGCCGGCGTGTGTGGTGGGACGAGGCGGGTCACCTTCGCCCGTGAGATCACGAAGCTCTACGAGTCGTGGTGGCGGGGCACGCTGGCCGAGGCCGGAGCCCACCTGGCCGACGAGCCGCCCCGCGGCGAGTTCGTGGTGGTGCTCGATGGTGCCGAGCCCGCACCCGAGGTCGAGCTGGACGACGACGAGATCGTCGAACGCCTCGAGGCCGAGCTCGCCACCGGGGTCAGTCGTCGCGATGCGATCGACCACGTCGCCGCCGAGACCGGGCTGCCCCGCAAGCGTGTCTACCGATTGGCCACCGGCTCATGACCGACTCGGCCCGCGTCGACGTCTGGTTGTGGTCGGTCCGGGTCTTCCCGACCCGATCGGCGGCCAAGGAGGCCTGTGTGGCCGGCCGGGTTCGGATCGACGGGGAGATCGCGAAACCGGCGACGAAGGTCGTGCCCGGGATGCGGATCTCGACCCGGCGGGGACCTCGAGTGGTCGAGGTCGAGGTCGTGAAGGTGATCCGCAAACGGGTCGGTGCGGCCGTCGCCGCCGAGTGTCTGGTGGACCACAGTCCACCACCGCCCGAGCCGCTCGCCGCAGCCGACGTCCGCGACCGCGGCACCGGCCGACCGACGAAGCGCGACCGACGTGAGATCGAGCGGCTGAAGGGCCGGCGATGAGTGTGATCGGGACCGACTCGCGAGGCCGTCGCACCGTCGTCGGCTGCTGCCCGCTCGACTGTCCCGACGCCTGTTCGTGGGTCGTGACCCTCGACGACGAGGGCCGGGCCGTGCGCCTGCGCGGCAATCCGGAGCATCCGTTCACCAACGGTGGGCTGTGCCCGAAGGTCAACCCCTGGCTGACCTATGCCACCGACCCGTCCCGCCTCATGCAGCCGCTGCGGCGGACCGGGCCGAAGGGCTCGGGGGAGTTCGCCCCGATCTCGTGGGACGAAGCGCTCGACGAGATCGCCGAGCGGTTCCTCGCGATCCGAGACGGGTTCGGCGCCGAAGCCGTGTGGCCGTTCACCGGCACCGGCAACGTCGGTTGGATCAACGGACCGACCTCGGGGCGCCGGCTCTGGCACGCGTTCGGGGCGTCGGGCCATCGGGTCACGATCTGCTCGGTGACCGGTCACGTGGGCCTGTCGCACAGCCAGGGTCGGGCCGACGGGCTCGACCCCGAGGACGTGGCCCTCGCCGATCTCGTCGTGATCTGGGGGGCCAACCCGCTCGTCACCGACATCCACTGGCGACCGTTCGTCGATGCCGCCCGGGAGCGTGGTGCCACCGTCGTCGTGATCGACCCGTGCCACACCAGAACGGCCGGGTGGGCCGATGTGCACGTCGCGCCGCGGCCCGGCACGGATCTCGCCCTGGCGCTCGGTGTGCTCGCCGCACTCGACCGGCGCGACGCCCTCGATCGGGCCTGGATCGCCGATCACTCCGTCGGCTGGGGCGAGCTCGCCGCGACGCTCGGCTCGTGGACCCTCGAGCGAACCGCCGCCGTCACGGGTCTGGACATCGCGGAGATCGAGGGGTTCGTCGAGCTGCTCGCCGCCGCCCGGGTGCCGGCGGTGAAGCTCGGCCAGGGCATGCAGCGCACCGCCCACGGAGGGGAGACGGCCCGTGCCGTGTCGTGTCTCGTGGCCGCCCTCGGCGCCTACCGCCACCGTGGCGGTGGTCTCGTCTACTCCACCTCGCCGGCCTACGACATCGACGAGTTCGCCCTCACCCGGCCGGATCTGCGACCGGCACCGGCCCGCAAGCTCGCCATGACCCATCTCGTGCGGCATCTCACCGAGACCGACGATCCACCGGTGCAGGCGCTGTGGATCCAGGCCGCGAACCCCGTGGTGTCGAACCCCGACGCCGATGGCGTCCGGCGGGCGCTGTCGCGTGACGACCTGTTCACCGTCGCCGTCGAGCTCTATCCGACACCGACCACCGCGTATGCCGACATCGTCCTGCCCTCCACGATGCAGCACGAGCAGACCGAGCTCCAGGAGTCGTTCGCCCACCTCTATCTCAACTGGAACGAGCCGGCCGTCGAGCCACCGGGGGAGTGCCGGAGCCACACCGACATCATCCGGGCACTCGCCCCCCGGCTCGGGCTCGACCGCCCGGAGGTCATGGCGTCCGACCACGAGCTCGCCGCCGCGGCCCTCGGCCGACCACGCTGGCGCGACGCCGGGATCACCGTCGAGACCTTCCGGGAGCGGGGCTTCGTCCGGATCCCCGGCACCGAACCCCACCGCCCCTTCGCCGACGGGTTCCCGACACCGTCGGGTCGGTTCCAGTTCGCCGCCGACTCGGCGGTCGAGATGGGGCTCGGACGGGTGCCGACCTGGTCCGACCCGGCCGAGCCGATCGACGACGACCATCCGTTCGTGCTCGTGGCGGTCGGTTCACCCGACCACGTGAACTCGGTGTTCGTCGGCACCGAGCGGGTCGCCGGCCGCACCGGCACGCCGGTGGTCATCGTGAACGCCGAGCAGGGTTCGTCGCTCGGCCTCACCGACGGCGACGATGTGGTCGTGGAGAACGAACGAGGCCGCTGGCCCACCGTGGTGCAGCTCGACGAACACCAGCGACCCGGTGTCGCCTTCACGTCGAAGGGCTGGTGGGACGCCGCCCTGCCCGGTGCAGCCGGCCCGAACGTGACGGTCGCCGAGGCCGATGCCGATGTCGGGAACGGTCCCCGCTACCACGACAACCGCGTCCGGATCGTGAAGGCATGACGAACCGGATCGGTGGCTCCCGGATGCCGTCGGGCTTCGTGGTGCTCGGCGTCGTCGTCCTGCTGGTGTTCGCCGTCATCGGGATCCAGATGGGGCGCATCCTCGACAGCGACGTCGAGTCGGCGTCGGTGGTGGTGCCACTGGAGCGCCGCAACCTCGTGGAGGGCTCGACGGTCACGCTCGACCTGCCGCCCACGTCGGGGCGGATCGCGGTGACCGTCACCCCCGACGATCTGCTCGCCCTCCGCGACGGCGACACCGAGGCCGTCGACGGGTTGTCGATGATCGACGACTGCCGAAGTGGCTGCACGATCGTGATCGACGTGGTCCGCACCGCCGGCAACACCGAGAGTGCGGCCCTGCTCGTCGACTACCAGGCGGCCGACACCGACGCCCTCACCGGTATCCGTCCGCTCTATGACTGAGCGGCCTGCGGCCGCGGACGACTGAGCGGCCTGCGGCCGCGGACGACTGAGCGGCCTCGAGCCGCGGGCGACCGAGCGGGTCAGCCGCAGAGATCGAAGTTGTTCGGCGGGGTCTCGTCGCTCGAGGCGAGCGCCCGGTCCCGGTAGCCCTGGAGCTCGAAGCGGGCGTCCATGAAGTCCGTCTTCGGCTCCACACCGGCGGGCACCTCGACACCGAACACGTAGGCGGAGAAGACCTCGGCGAAGTCCTCCTCGGGGTGGCTGGCCGAGTACGCACCGAGGAAGCCCGGGTCGACCAGGCAGCGCTCCTCGCCACCGTCCTCGTCGGCGCTGCCATCGGCCGGCAGGGAGTCGAGTGCGGCGTCCGACCAGAAGGCGTCGACGTAGTCGGCGATGAACGACCCCTCGAGGAAGCAGCCGGTGCCGTTCCAGAAGGTCTCGCAATCCTCCGGGTCGGCGGTCGGGTCGAACTGGGCGTTCACCTGCGTGAGGACGTGGGCGTACTCGTGGGCCATCGTGAGCTTCAGCTCCGCCGGGTCCTCGGCCGCCGTCTTGCGGTCGACGGCGATGACGAACTCGGTGTGGGCGTCGTCCATCGGCCCGGCGAAGGCGAGTGATCCGTCCTCGGACTCGTAGCTCGCGAACAGCGACAGCGTGCTGAGTTCCTCCGGCGGCACGAACTGGGCCAGCTCGTCCCAGGCGTCTTCGGTGACCTGATCGGTGTTGCCGAAGCAGACCTCGCCGAGGTTGCCGTTGTCGACCGTGTAGATCGCCACGACGGGACCACCGTCGTCGCCCACGGCGGCCGGGGTGCAATCGCCCTCGCCGGCGAAGGACGAGCCGGCCTCGTCGAGGTCGTCGCCCCCGCCGAGCAGGAACAGGGCGGCCACGGCCACGACGGCGAGGAGGGCGATCACGAAGAGGGCGGCGACGACGCGCTTCATGGTGCGGACGGTAGCGGCGGAAGAAATTCCGGCCGATCGGGAACCGGAGGGTGGCCGGGCATCGTCCGAGACAGCATGAGACGCCCCCTCGTGTTGCTCCTGTCCCTGCTCCTCCTCCTGGCCGCCTGCGGTGAGGAGACGACGCCCGTCACCGCTGGTACCGACGACGGCGCGGCCGTATCCGACGGTGACGCGGCGCCCGAACCGGACACCGGCGACCTCGACGCGGCGCCCGAACCCGACCTCATCGACCCCGACGCACCCGTGGGAGACGACATGGAGATCCCGAACACCCCGAACCCGTTGAGTGGTGTGATCACCAACCCGACCGATGTCCGGCCCGATCCCGACGATCCGAGCGCCGTGCGGGTGCACTTCGTCGGGGGCGACCCGAACTGCACCGCGGCGGCCGCGACCCTGCTCGTCGAGACCGACACCTCCGTCGTCGTCGAGCTCGTCGTCGGTCTCACGGACGACGCCGCCGCCCGGTCGTGTCTGGCCGGGGAGTTCCCCCTCTACGTGACCGTGCCGCTGTCCCAGCCGCTCGGCGATCGTGTCGTCGACTGGTCCGATCCGGGCCCCGGCGACGACGCCCCGATCGCCGTCACCCCCGACCTCACCACGGCCGACTTCGTCGGCCTGACGGTCGGCGAGGCCCAGGAGATCGCCGAGATGAACATCATCGACTGGCGGGTCACCCGTGAGGACGGCGAGTTCTTCGCCGTCACCGAGGACTACCGACCCGACCGGCTCAACTTCGAGGTCGACGACGGTCTGATCAGTCGGGTGACCCTCGGCTGAGCATCCGCCGGGCTGGCCGGACGGTCGACCCGTGGCTCAGGAGAGGAGCTCGGGCCGGCCGATCCGGATGGAGGTCCCGGGGGTGTAGTGCACCAGCGGGGCGTCACTCGAGGGCACGATGCCGGCGGCGGCCACCAGGTCGTCGTCGAGATGGTCGAGGGTCGCCCGGTGCAGCGGCCACGGCTCGTGCTCGATGCGGGCCTCGACCAACCGGCCCCGCCACACGGAGAACAGGCGCCAACGTGCCGTGAGGTGATGCTCGAGCGGGGTGATCTCCTCGGGCGGGATCGGATCGCCGATCGTCGCGGAGATGGTCGTCGACGCGCCGACCGGCCCCGGCCAGCGGCGACGGGACGTGTAGGTCCGCCGGGCGCCGGGCTCGTACCCGTCGGGGGTGGCGGCGCCGGCCCGGGCGATCGACATGTCGGCCCAGAAGTACGGCAGGCCGTAGGTGGCCCGAGCCGTGGCGGTGGGGAGCAGCTTCGACGCCTCGAGTGAGCAGAACCACACGCCCGGTTCCCCGTTGGGGCCGACGACGTAGGTCCGCACGTTCGTCTCGGCGAAGCGCCCCTGCCACGGGATCGGGATGCCGCCGGGCAGCGCCACGGTCATGTCGAACGGGATCAGTCCCACCCAGCAGGCCCCGTCGAAGGTGTGCGGGGTGAGGCCGTCGGGCAGCAGCCGGGCGATCTCGTCGGGATCGTGGGGCCAGTGGAGGAACGTGAGGTCGTCCCAGCGCATGTGCATCACCTCACGCCGAACCCGGTGAGGTGGTCGGCCGCCGACGACGAGGGGATGATCGGTCACCCCGTGATGATCCCACTCCCCGCAGCGCGCGGGCTGACCCGGGCCCTCACGGTTCGGCGGCACGCAGATCGGCCCGGAGATGCAACGCGACCGCGGCGGCGACGATCGCCGCACCGATCACGCTCGCCCGGGGCGGGATCTCGGCGAGCAGCAGCCAGGCGAGCCCGATGGCCACCGGCGTCTCGGCCGACCCGAACAGGCCCGACTCCGCGGCGGTGACCAGCCGGGTCCCCTCGATCCAGAACACCGTGGCCGCGGCGAAGACCAGACCGAACGCGATGATGAGCAGCGCATCGTCTCGGTCGAGGTCGAGCGGATCGGTGGCGAACCACCCCACGGCGAACAGTTGGAGCCCACCGGCGGCTCCGGCCAGCACCGTGTCGGTGCCCGGATTCGCTCTGATCAACACCATGTAGGCGGCGTTGAGCACCACCATCGCCACCGCGAGTGCGTCGCCCCGGAGATTCGGCGTTCCCAGACTCCCGGCGACGATCACGACGACGCCGACGAGTGAGGCCGTCGCGGCGCCGAAGGTACGCCGCCGGATCGCCGTGCCGAGCACGAGGCGTTCGAGAGCGGCGGCGACGAACGGGATGGTGGCGTAGACCACCGACACGTTGGCCACGAGGGTGTTCTTGAACGCACCGATGAACGTGATCGATCCCACGGCGCCGACGGTCGCGATGGCCCATCCGGTCGGGCCGAGCCGGAGGCGGCCGAGGCGTGGAGTCGTGGGCGTGCCGGTCGAGGGTGGGCGAACGAGGACGTACGTGGCGATACCCACCGCGCCGACGAGGCCCCGCCAGGTGAGGATCGACCAGGTGTCGGCCTCGATGGCCTTGGTCAACACGCCCGAGAGGCTGAACAGCACGGCCGAGGTCAGCACCAGTGCCGGCCCGAGCCATCTCGATGTGTCGGTGTCGGCAGCACCCGGATCGTCCACCGTCGTTCCTCCTCGAACCGCAGCTCATCGCTTTGTGCGAACCTATGTGTGGCCGCACCCCTCGAGGACTGCGATCTCACGCCCGAGCCATCCGGAATCCGTATGTCTGATCTCGACCGTTCCCTGCCCCCGCTGGCCTCTCTCGTCGCGTTCGAGGCGGCACATCGGCTCGGGAGCTTCACCCATGCCGCCGCGGAGCTCGGGGTGTCGCAGGCGACGGTCAGCCGTCGGGTCCGGGAGCTCGAGGCCGATCTCGGGTCGGTGTTGTTCGAACGACGTCGACACGACGTGGCGGCCACCGACGCCGGCGATCGCTTCGCCGACTCGGTCCGCTCGGCCCTCGGCGAGCTGGGTGCGGCGGCCGATGCCATCCGCCGACCAGCGGCCGGCGGCACCTTCACGGTCCTGTCGAGCCTGTCGTTCGCGGCCGAGCTCGTCGCGCCCGCGTTGGCCACGTTGCAGCAGCGCCATCCTGGGCTCTCGATCCGCCTGCTGTCCTCGTGTGAGCCCATCGAACGGTGTCTCGACCCGTTCGACGTGGCCCTCCAATACGGCCCACCGGAGTCGCGGCGCTTCGATGTCGACTTCGTCGCGAGCGAGGCGGTCGTGCCCGTGTGCTCACCGGCGTTGCTCGACCGGATCGGTTCACCACCCGACTTCGGCGATGTCGCCCTGCTGGACGTGGATGACGACGACCCGGGTTGGGTCGACTGGCGAGCGGTGCTGACCCACCTCGGCCACCCGCCTGCGGACGACTGGCGTCCCGCGCAGTCGTTCACCTCGTACCAGGTGGCGCTCGACGCCGCCGAAGCGGGGGCCGGAGTCGCCCTCGGATGGGAACGTTCGATCGGTTCGCGTCTCTCGACCGGTCGCCTCGTCACGGTCCCGGGGGTCCGTCTCGACGATGTCGTCGCGATCCACCGGTACGTGCCGGCCGGCCGCCCCACGCATCCGAGTGTCGAGGAGTGGATGGGGCTCGTCGCCGACGCCGTGCGTCGTTCGTCCGACGTGCCCCGCACACCGGGCGTCGACGTGTGAGGCTCGTGTCGTGACCACCTCACCGTCCGAGTCCGCCGTCCGCAGGGTCGGCCCCGATGCCGCGGCGGTGGCCGCCGCCCGGGTCGCCTTCGATCGACCGCTCGCCGACGTCGGCGAACCCGTCGAGGACGTGACCGCCCGGCTCGTCGAGATCGGTGGGCCCGCCACCGTCCATTCCACCGGTGGGCGCTACTTCGGGTTCGTCACCGGCGGCACGCTGCCGGCGGCGGCCGCCGCCGCCCGGGTGGCGGGGGAGTGGGACCAGAACATCGCCCTGCCCGCCATGTCGCCGATCGCCTCGATCCTCGACACGGTCGCCGCCCGCTGGGTCGGCGAGCTGCTCGGCCTGCCCGACTCGGCCTCGGTGACCTTCTGCGCCGGTGCGTCGGTGGCCAACACGACGGCACTGACGGCCGCACGTGATGCCGTGCTCGCCCGGGTCGGCCACGACGTGGTGGCCGAGGGGCTGATCGGCGCGCCGCCGGTGACGGTGGTGACCTCGGGTGAGGCCCACGCCTCGGTCGACAAGGCCATCGGGGCGATCGGTCTCGGCCGAGACCGCGTCGTGCGGATCCCGACCGACGCGACGGGCGCCCTGCGGGTCGACGCGCTGCCGGTGGTCGACGGGCCCACGATCGTGATCCTCCAGGCCGGCAACGTGAACACCGGGGCGATCGACCCCATGGCGCCACTCGTCGCCGAGCTCCGCGCCGCCGGTGCGTGGGTGCACATCGACGGCGCGTTCGGTGCGTGGGCCGCGGCGTCACCTCGCCGGCGGCACCTGGTGGCGGGCATGGCCGACGCCGACTCCTGGGCATCGGATGCCCACAAGTGGCTGAACACGCCCTACGACGCCGGGATCTGTGCCGTGCGTGACGAGGCGGATCTCCGTCGCTCGTTCTCGACCGACGCCGCCTACCTCACCGGCGGCGAGGGCGACCGGGCCCTGATGCACCTCGGCCCGCAGATGTCGCAGCGGGCGCGGGGGATCGAGGTGTGGGCGGCGCTGGCCTCGCTCGGTCGTACGGGTGTGGCCGATCTCGTCGACCGCTGTTGTGATCTCGCCGGCCGCGCCGCCGAGGGTTTCGGTGCCGGTGGCGCCGAGGTGCTCGCTCCCGTGGCGCTCAATCAGGTGCTCGTGTCCTTCGGCGACGACGAGACGACCGATGCGGTCGTGGCGGCGATCCAGGCCGACGGTCGGATGTGGGCGGGCGCCACGACCTGGCAGGGGCGTCGGGCGATGCGGTTCAGCGTGTCGGGTTGGGCGACCACGGCGGACGACATCGATGTGTCGGTCGTCGCCGCGCTCGAGGTGTGGGCTCAGCTCGGCGCGGCCTGAGTCGACAGTCGCTGCAACACGAGGTGGGTGTCGGTCTGGCTGACGCCGGCCGAGGTCCGCAGTGCGGTGAGGAGATCGTTGAGATCCTCGGCCGACTCGACGAACACGCGAAGGCGGAAGTCGACGTTGCCGGTGATGTGGATCGCCTCGACGACACGGTCGTCATCGGCGACGAGATCGGCGATCGGATCCCGCTCGTCGGGCTGGCGGAGCCAGCAGTCGATGATGGCCTCCATCGGCCGGCCGAGCGTACCCATGTCGAGGTGCGCGCCGAAGCCGGTGATGACGCCGCGGTCGACGAGGCGCTGCACCCGGACGCCGGTCGCGTTGGGCGACAGGCCCACCCGTGCACCCAGGGCGGCATTGGTGATCCGGGCCTCTCGTTCGAGGACGCGGATGATTCGGCGGTCGATGTCGTCGATCACAGTGGTTCCCACTGTAGACCCGTCGGTATCGGCGTGAGATCGGTGACACCTCCCGAGGGATTCGACTCACGATGGGGGCATGACCGCAACGCAGCAGACCCGCTTCGAACACCTCCTGGCCGCGTGGAACCATCGTGAAGATCTCCGTGCCGCCGACGCCCCGCTCGGCGAGCGCATGACCGCCGTGATGCAGCTGGATCGGGCCCGTCTCGACGCCCGCGCCTCGCTTTGACCCACACCCTCCGTTCTCCCCGGTCGACCCCGGGTTCCGGCATCGCCCGGAACCCGGGGTCGATCACTTTTTCGGGCACTTTTGGTGGGGGAGCGACCGCCATCCGCGTTCGCTGTCACACCGCCGATTTAGGTTGCGGGGTATGGAACCCGCCGTCCTGCTGTCCGTCGTCGTCATCGCCGTGCTCGTCGTGGGCATGGTGTGCGTCATCGCCCTCGCCGCCGTCCGTCGTCTCACCGACGGGCTCCGTGTCGAGGCCGAGGCCGATCGGGCCGCCGCGATCGAACACGCCGTGGCCGCCGTCCGGGCTGAGCAGGCCGCCCAGGTGCACCACACGGTCGACACCGTCGTGTCGATGGCCTCGTCGAAGCTCGGCGACCAGCTCCACGCCGGGAAGATGGTGATCGAGCGCGAACGCGAGACCGTCACGCGTGACACCCAGGAGGTGCGTGCCGAGCTGAAGCGTGTCGCCGATCTCGTCACCTCGCTCCAGTCGGAACGGGCCGAACAGCATGGCCGCCTCGCCACCGGGCTCGAGCAGGCCGTGGCCGTCACCCGGCATCTCCAGTCGACCACGCAGACCCTCACCGAGGCGCTCGCCTCGCAGAAGACCCGTGGGCAGTGGGGTGAACGCCTCGCCGAGGACGTGCTCCGGGCCGCCGGGTTCGTCGAGGGTGTGAGCTACGTGAAGCAGAAGGGTGTCGAGGGTGGCGGCATCCCCGACTTCACCTTCCCCCTTCCACACGGGCGGGAGGTCCACATGGACGTCAAGTTCCCGCTCGACAACTACCTCCGGTGGCTCCAGAGCGAGGGCGCCGACCGGGAGGCCCACGCCAAGGGCTTCAAGCGCGACGTGCGGGCCCGGGTGAAGGAGCTCGCCGACCGCAACTACATCGACCCCACCCGCACGGTCGACCAGGTGCTGTTGTTCATCCCGAACGAAGCCGTCTTCGCCTTCGTGCACGAGCACGACCCCGAGCTCATCGACGTGGCGCTCGGTCGCAAGGTCGTGCTGTGTTCCCCGACCACGCTGTTCGCCGTGCTCGCCGTCATCCGCCAGGCCGTCGACAACTTCCGGGTGGAGCGCCGCTCCGACGAGATCCTCGCCGCCCTCGCGGGGCTCCGTGACCAGTGGGTCCGTTACCAGGGCGAGGTCGCGAAGGTCGGCCGTGCGCTCACCACCGCCCAGCGGGCCTACGAGGAGGTCGACGGCACCCGCACCCGCCAGTTCGAGAAGTCGCTCGATCGCCTCGAGGCGATCCGGGATCGTGAACCGGCTGAGCTGAACGAGCCCGGCCCGGCCCGTCCGGCACTGCGCGAGGTCGTCTGAGCGACCGTCGCCCGATCAGGCGAAGGTCACCTCGGCCGCCGTCGCGGTGCCGCTCGTGCGGTCGGGCGCGAGGCCGGCACTCCAGAAGAGGTTGGTGTGGCGGATGATGTCGGCCGCCGTCGGCAAGCCGTAGGCCGAGAGATCGTCCGTCGTGTGCGCATCCGAGACGAGCACGGTGTCGTAGCCCCGGGTCAGCGCCCCGTGCAGGGTCCATCGCACGCAGAAGTCGGTCTGCGCGCCCGTGACGACCAACGACCCGACACCGGCGTCGGCCAGGACGGCCTCGAGGGTCGTGGCCTCGAACGCATCGCGGTGCTGTTTGCCGACCACCGCCTCGTCGTCGGTCGGCACGAGTTCGGGCACCAGCTCCCAGCCGGTCGTGCCGTGCGGCAACTCGTCGTCGTCGTGTTGGATCCACACCACGGGGGTGCCCGAGACCCTGGCCCGCTCGACGAGGGAGGCGATGTTGGCCACCACCGAGTCGCGCTCGTGCGCGGCGGCCACGACGTCGTTCTGCACGTCGATCACCAGCAGGGCGGTGTTCGGACGATCCTCGAAGGTCGGCATGCGGCGAACCGTAGCGATCCGCCGAGCCCGGAATCGGACGAGGTGCGTCGGGCCGCCTCGGTAGCCTGAACCCGTGGGACGCTTCTACATCACGACACCGATCTACTACGTGAACGACGCGCCCCACCTCGGGCACTCGTACACCACCGTCACGGCCGACGCGATCGCCCGCTGGCACCGCCTCCTCGGTGACGACACCTTCTTCCTCACCGGCACCGACGAGCACGGACTGAAGGTCGCGCGCTCGGCCGAGGAGAACGGCGTCACGCCGCTCGAGCAGGCCGACACCACCTCGGCCCGCTTCGTCGAGGCGTGGGATCTGCTCGACATCACGAACGACGAGTTCATCCGCACCACCGAGCCCCGTCACCACGCCGCCACCCAGGCCCTGCTCGCGAAGGCCAAGGAGAACGGCTACATCGAGAAGGGCACCTACGCCGGCTGGTACTGCGTCGGGTGTGAGGCGTACTACGTCGAGGACGACCTGCTCGAAGGCAACCGGTGTCCGATCCACGAACGCCCCGCCGAGTGGCTCGAGGAGGACAACTACTTCTTCAAGCTGTCCGCCTTCGAAGAGCGCCTGACCGAGTGGCTCACGGCCGATGGCAACGTCGTGCCCGACGGCAAGCGCAACGAGGCCCTCGGCATCGTGAAGCAGGGCCTCGACGACGTGTCGATCACCCGTTCCTCACTCGATTGGGGCGTGCCGGTGCCCTGGGACGAGGGCCACGTCTTCTACGTCTGGTACGACGCCCTCATCAACTACGCCACGGCCATGGGCTACGGCGTCGACGACGAGCGTTTCGCCGAGTGGTGGCCCCACGCCCATCACGTCATCGGCAAGGACATCCTCCGCTTCCACTGCGTCTACTGGCCGGCGATGCTGATGGCCGCCGGTGAGGAACCGCCCGCCTCGGTCCACGTGCACGGCTTCCTGCTCCTCAAGGGCAAGAAGATGTCGAAGACCGGCCTCACCCAGATCACCCCGGCCCAGCTGGTCGAGGATCTCGGGCTCGACGGCACCCGCTACTACCTCCTGCGTGACGTGCCCTTCGGCAGCGACTCCGACGTGAGTCACGCCTCGATGGTCGGCCGGTACAACAGCGATCTCGCCAACAACCTCGGCAACCTGCTCAACCGCGTCACCACCGTCGTGGCGAAGAAGTGTGACGGGATCGGGCCCGCCCCGCAGCCCGACAGCCCACTCGCCGCGGTGGCGGCGCAGAGCTACGCCGACGCGGCCGCCGCCTGGGACGCGTTCCAGCCGTCGGTCGCCCTCGAGGCCACGTGGCGCCTGATCCGTGAGACGAACGCCTACCTCGAACAGCACGAGCCGTGGAAGATGGAGGCCGGCACCCCCGAGGTGGCGGCCGTGCTCGGCGACGCCCTGGAAGTCCTCCGGCTCGCCGCCGTGCTCGCCTCACCCGCACTCACCACCACGACCCCGGTGATCTGGGAGCGCATCGGTCTCGAGGGCTCGCCCGCCGACCAGCGCCTGCCCGAGGCCGCGGCCTGGGGTGGGTACCCGGGTGGGGGCACCGTCTCGAAGGGCAAGCCGCTGTTCCCGAGGCTCGACGCCGTCGCCGAGGACGAGTGAGTCGATGATGAGCGAGCTCCGCTGGTTCGACAACCACTGCCACATCCACGGCCTCGACGACCCGGCCGCCGCCGTGGTCGACGCGGCCCGGGCGTCCGGGGTGCACGCGATGGTCACGGTCGGGTGCACCGTCGACGATTCCCGTCGGGCCGCCGAGTGCGCCGTCGATCTCGACGGCGTGTGGGCGACCGCCGGCGTGCATCCCCATGATGCGAAGGACGGGCTCGACGGCCTCGTCGACCTGCTCGACCACCCGGCCGTGATGGCGGTGGGGGAGTGTGGCCTCGACTACCACTACGACCATTCGCCACGAGACGTGCAACGAACGGTGTTCGAGGCGCAGATCGGTCTGGCGCTGGAGCGGGATCTGCCGCTCGTGATCCACTCCCGCTCGGCCTTCGACGACACCTTCGACGTGCTCGACAGCTGTGGCATGCCCGAGCACACGGTCTTCCACTGCTTCACCGGTGGTCCGGCCGACGCCGAGGCCGCGCTCGAGCGGGGGGCCTGGATCTCGCTGTCGGGCATCGTCACGTTCAACTCGGCCACCGAGCTGCGTGAGGCGGCCGAGCTGGTTCCGCTCGACCGGCTGATGATCGAGACCGACACGCCCTACCTCGCCCCCGTCCCGCACCGGGGGAAAGCCAACCGACCGGCGAATGTGCCGCTGATCGGAGAATTTCTGGCAACGCTGCGTGGGATTTCTGTCGAATCCGTGGCCGCCGTGACCTGGGAGAACGCACATCGCTTCTACGGAGTGTGAGTCCGCGACCACGCTCGGATGTTGCGGTTTCGTGACGGAGGATCATACGGTTCCCCCTGATGAGTGACCTGGAGGGCGTGGGCTTCGGCTCCGATCCCGGTGCGCGCGGGCTGCGGCCCGCACCTGCGAACCGTCGAGGGCTTCTCATCTGCGCGGCCGTCAGCGTGGCCGCCGTGCCGGCGCTGCTGCTCGGCGGTGGTGGCGGCGGCGACGTGGTCGTCGCGTCGCCCGAGGGCGGCGACGCCGTGGCCCGCGAGGTGGCGACGAGTGTCGAGGCCGCGCCGGTCACCGAGGTCGAGAGCGACGCCGAGCTGCTCCAGACCGACGACATCGGCGAGCTGCTCGAACCCGGCGCTCGGAGTTCCGCCGAGCTCGACGCCCTCGTCGACACCACGGATGCGCCCGCATCGACCGTGACCATCACGATCGAGCCGACCGACACCACCCAGGTGAACGCCCCGGCCACGAGTTCGACGACCGCGGCGCCTCAGACGAGCACCGCCGCCGAGACGACCGCGGCGCCGGTGACCACGGCCGCACCCGAGACGACGGCGGCACCCGAGACGACCGCCGCGCCGACCACCACGGCCGCCCCTGCGACCACCGCGGCCCCGGAGACCACGGCCGCCCCCGAGACGACCGCCGCGCCGGAGACGACGGCTCCCGGCGGCGACGGAACCGAGACCACGGCGGCGCCCGAGACCACGACGACGACCGCGGCCGCCACCGGACCCACCGAGGAACAGTGGTGGGCCCTCCGCCAGTGCGAGTCGACCAACCGCTACGACGTGATCGATCCGTCGGGCCGCTATCACGGGGCCTACCAGTTCTGGCGCCCGACCTGGGACGACCTCGCCGCCCGTCACGGTCGCGACGATCTCGTCGGAGTGGCCCCCAGCCAGGCGGCGCCCGCCGACCAGGACCAGATGGCGCTGTGGCTCTGGGAAGAGCGCGGTCCGCAACCGTGGCCCATCTGCGGTCGGCACCTGCCGCCGCTGCCCTGAGCCGAGCGTGACCGATCACGAGCCCGGCACCGGTTCCGGGCTGCTCACCCGTGCCCGCGTGCGGGCGTTGCTCGACACCCACGGTCTCGAACCGAGTCGCGCGCTGGGCCAGAACTTCCTCTGCGAGCCGTCGCAGATCGAACGCATCGTCCGCCTCGCCGGCGTCGGCCCCGGCGATCCGGTGGTGGAGGTCGGGCCCGGCCTCGGTTCGCTCAGCCTCGGTCTGTGCCGGGCCGGGGTCGAACTCGTCGCCGTCGAGCGCGATCAGTACCTGTTGCCCGCCCTCGCCGAGGTGCTCGCCGACCACGACGCCACGATCGTGCAGGCCGACGCCCTCGAACTCGACTGGTCGAGCGTGCTCGACGAGCGGCCGTGGACGATGGTGGCGAACCTGCCCTACAACGTCGGAACCCCGCTCCTGCTCGGCGTGCTCACCGACGAACCGCGGATCACCCGCTTCCTGGTGATGGTCCAGGCGGAGGTCGGCGAACGCCTGGCGGCTGCACCGGGGGAGCGCGCCGCAGGCATCCCGTCGGTCGTCACCGCGGTACACGGCACGGCGAAGGTGGTCGCTCGGGTGCCTCCCCAGGTCTTCCTGCCGCCACCGAAGGTCGAGTCGGTTCTCGTCGAGATCGTGCGTCACGAAGAACCGGTGATCGAGTCCGATCCGGACGACGTGCTCGAACTCGCCCGGGCCGGCTTCGGCCAGCGTCGCAAGATGCTCCGTCGGAGCCTCGCCGGGCTGCTCGACAGCGATGCCATCACCGCCGCCGGTGTCGAACCCACCGCCCGGGCCGAGGCCGTCGATCTGGCCGGCTGGGACCGACTGGCCCGGCAGTACCGTTCCGAGCGTGGCGACTGAGACGATCTGGGCCCCGGCCAAACTCACCCTGACGTTGCGGGTGACGGGTGTGCGGGACGACGGCTACCACCTGATCGACGCCGAGATGGTCACACTCGACCTCGCCGACCGGCTCGAGATCGACCCCGACGGCGATGGCCTGACCGTCGTCGGTGGTGGTGCCGACATCCCCACCGGCCCATCGAATCTCGTGAACAAGGCACTCGTCCTCGCCGGCCGGACGGCGGGGATCACACTCCACAAGCACGTGCCGTCGCAGGCCGGGCTCGGTGGTGGATCGTCCGATGCCGGCGCCGTGCTGCGTTGGGCCGGCTTCGACGACCTCGGGGCGGCCGCCCGCATCGGTGCCGATGTCGCCTTCTGCGCCGTGGGTGGACGGGCGCGGGTGTCGGGGATCGGTGAGGTCGTCGAACCGCTGCCGTTCGAGCCCCGGGTCGTGACCCTCGTGACGCCGCCGATCGCGTGCCCGACGCCGCTCGTCTACCGGACGTGGGACGAGATGGGGTATCCCGAGGATCCGAACGGTCGGAACGATCTCGAGCCGGCCGCGCTGCGCGTCGCCCCCGAACTCGCGAGGGTCCGAGACGAACTCGGCGACGCCGCCGGTATGCGGCCGATTCTCGCCGGATCGGGGTCGACGTGGTTCGTCGAGGCCGACGTGCCGGGTCCCGGCCGCATCGTCGCCCGGACGGTGCCGGCCGGCTGGGCCGGGCCCGCCGAGTGATCGGCGGGCGTCCGCTCCGGCGCCCGAGAACGACGAATCACCCGTGTCGGAACGACCACGGGTGATTCACGAACGGGTCGACGCGGACGTCGGCCGTCAGAAGAGTTCGGTTGTTACTTCTTGTTGCGACGCTGGACGCGAGTCCGCTTCAGCAGCTTGCGGTGCTTCTTCTTCCGCATGCGCTTCCGACGCTTCTTGATGAGCGATCCCATAAGGCCGAGAACCCTACCGGCGACCCGTGCCCGCACCACCGGACCGCCCGGTCGTCGATCCGTGGATTTCCGTTCCCGAACCGGTGGTCACGGCTCCTAGATTGTGGACGCCGGTCCGCCGGCGGTCGCCCGTAGTTCAATTGGCAGAACACCGGACTTTGAATCCGGCCGTTGGAGGTTCGAGTCCTCCCGGGCGAGCCACTCGAAAAAGTCGCGGTCGACCACTCACGGGCCCCCGAGACGGGCCGATGGAGTGGTCTCCCCCTCAACATGCCGATGCCGGAGGCCCCCGCCTCCGGCATCGGTGCGTTTTGACCCTCGGCCCGATGTGTCGGTGGCGCCCTCGACCTCGCCGCCGGCCCGGAACCGATCGGCGCGTCGAGCGCCACACGGGCTAGACACGGGGGCGATGGATCCTCGAGTCGTCTCGGTCGTGGTGGCCACCTCCTCGGGCGCACCGCTGCGCTCCAGTCGACCCAAGCCACTGCACCTGCTCTGCGGACGTCCGATGGTCGCCTACATCCTCGATGCCCTCGGCGGCGCGGGCGCCACCGAGGCCGCGGTCGTGGCCGGACGCGACGTCGATCGCCTGCGGGAACGGGTCGCCGCCGACGCCGCGACGATGCCGTTGCGATTCGCCGAGCAGATCGGCGGCCGCGGCATGGGTCATGCGACGCTCGTCGGGCTCGCGACGCTCGACGATCACGGCATCGGTGGCGACGAGGACCACGTGATCGTGATCCCCGCCGACGTGCCGCTCGTGCAGCCCGACGTGCTCCGGGATCTCGTGACGACCCACGTCGATTCCGCCGCCACCGCCACCTTGCTCACCGCCGAGGTGGCCGCCGCCGACGGCTGGCCCCGGATCACCCGCGACCGGCGCGGCCGTGTGGCCAGTGTCGTCGTCGACGCCGATGCCCTCGGCGAGGAACGCCTCATCGGGGAGATCTCACTCGGTGTGATGGTGGTGCAGCGCGGGCTGTTCGCCGCCGCACTCCGCCGGGCCGCACCACGGTTCGGCGGTGAGCACCGCCTGATCGACGTGGTGGAGGTCCTGGCCGAAGCCGGTCACCCCATCGCGACCCACCCGTCGGAGCAGGCCGATCCCCGTGCCGATCTCCGACCCGTCGACAGCCGTCGCCAGTTGGCCGACGCCGAGGCCGAGCTCCGTCGTCGCACCAACGAACACTGGCTCGATCGTGGCGTCACGATGCTCGACCCGAGCCGCACCTACATCGACGCCACCGTGCGCCTCGGTACCGACGTGACCCTGTTCCCCGGCACGATGCTGCAGGGCGACTGCGAGGTCGGCGACGGCTCCGAGATCGGCCCCGACACCCGACTCGTGGGGACGAGGGTCGGCCGGGACGCCGTGGTGGAGAAGGCGATGGCGCGCGACGCCGTCGTCGGCGACGGTGCCCGGGTCGGTCCGTTCGCCGTGCTCGACGCCGGCGCGGAAGTGTCCGCCGGTGCCGTCACCGGGCCCTTCTATGCTGCCGGCGGGCCGGCGGATGCGACGGCCACGTCATGACCGATTTCCAGAGGCGGGGAGACCGATGGAAGTTCTGACCAAGAAGACGCTGCACCTGTTCGCAGGACGCCACAACGCCGGGCTCGCCCGGGCCGTGGCGACGAACCTCGGGATCGAGATCACCGAGGCGCATCTGGCCCAGTTCGCCAATGGCGAGGACCACTGCCGCTTCGCCGAATCGGTCCGTGGGTCCGACGTGTTCATCGTGCAGAGCCACGGTGCGTTCGCCGGTCGATCCGTCAACGACTCGCTGATGGAACACCTGATCATGGTCGACGCCGCGAAGCGGGCCTCGGCCAAGCGCATCACCGCCGTGATGCCCTTCTACCCCTACGCCCGCCAGGACCGGAAGAGCGAGGGTCGTGAACCGATCACGGCCCGGCTCGTGGCCGATCTGTTCCGCGCCGCCGGCACCGATCGGATCGTCTCGGTCGATCTGCACTCGGGCCAGATCCAGGGCTTCTTCGACGGCCCGGTCGATCACCTCACCGCCATGCCGGTGCTCGTCGATCACCTCGCCGCCCGGCACGGCTCCGACCTCGTGGTCGTCTCGCCGGACGCCGGCCGGGTGAAGGTGGCCGAGCGCTACGCCCAGATGCTGCACGCCGATCTCGCGATCGTGCACAAGCGGCGCCTGAAGGGCGTGAAGAACGCCGTCGAGGCCAAGGACATCGTCGGTGAGGTCGACGGTCGCTGCTGTGTGCTCATCGACGACATGATCGACACCGCCGGCACGATCGTCTCGGCCGCCGAGCTGCTCGTCGAGCGGGGCGCCAGTGAGGTCCACGCCGCCACGACCCACGGGGTGTTCTCCGGCCCGGCCATCGAACGCCTCGCCGGTTCGCCGCTCCAGTCGGTCGTCGTGACCGACACGCTGCCGCTGCCGCCGGAGAAGGAACTGCCCATCTTCGAGCGCCTCTCGGTGGCGCCCCTGATCGGTGATGCCATCCGTGCGGTCTTCGAGGACTCCTCGGTGTCGGAGATCTTCGACGGCAAGAACCAGAACTGAGCTCGTCGGCCGCGTGGCATCGGCGCACTTCCCGCTAGCCTCAGCGGGTCGATGCGGCCCGCGCCCGGCGCGGATGCACGCCAGCCGCCACCACCTGTTCCGTTCGAGGTCCCCCAATGTCGCAGATCACCGTCAAGGCCACCACCGGTCGTGAGCTGGGCTCCGGTCCGAGCCGCCGCCTCCGTGCCGAGGGTCAGCTTCCCGGCGTCGTCTACGGCCGTGATGCCGATCCGATCGCCGTCACCGTGCCCCACGTCGAGCTGCGGGACGCCCTCAAGGTCGACACCGGCCTGAACACGATCTTCCACCTGGACATCGACGGCACGACCGAGAAGGTCATCGTCAAGGACGTCCAGCGCGACCCGATCAAGCGGACCGCCACCCACGTCGACTTCCTGCGGGTCGCCGACGACGAGCCGATCAAGGTGAAGGTGCCGATCCGCCTCACCGGCCACGCCAGGGAGGTCGCCGAAGCCGGCGCCCTCGTCGAGCAGAAGCTCTTCGAGATCCCCCTCGTCGTGCTGCCGACCGCCATCCCGCTCGCCATCGAGGCCGACGTCTCGGCGCTCACGCTCGACAGCCGGATCGCCGTGCGAGACCTGGTGCTGCCCGATGGCGCCGTGACCCGCCGCAAGCCGACCACCACCGTGGCCGCCCCGGTGGCGACCCGTGCGTCCCGTCAGGGTGCCATGGAAGACGCTCTCGCCGAAGGTGGCGACGGCGAGGCCGCTCCCGCCGAGGGTGGCGACGAGGGCTGACGCCCTCCACGCTGAACGGCTCCGATGCCCTGGCTCAACCGGAAGGCCAACGAACCCGCCCGCAAGGGCACACCAGCGGATCTGCTGGTGGTCGGGCTCGGTAATCCCGGCACCGAGTTCGAGGGCACGCGCCACAACGTCGGCGCCGACATGGTGGCGCTGCTCGCGGCTCGCCACGGCGAGCGCCTGACGAAGTCGAAGGAGCGGGCCCTCGTCGGCGAGCTCCGGATCGGCGCCCACCGAGTGGTGGCGGCGTTCCCGACCACCTACATGAACGCCTCGGGTGAGTCCGTGCGGGCCCTGTGCCGCCGGCACGGCATCGACGAGGGTGTCCAGCTCGTCGTGGTGCACGACGAGCTCGACCTGCCCGTCGGGCGGTTGAAACTGAAGCAGGGTGGCGGCCTCGCCGGCCACAACGGCCTCCGGTCGATCACCCAGCACCTCGGCACGACCGACTACGTGCGGCTGCGCATCGGGATCGGTCGTCCGCCTGCGTCCCAGGCGGGTCGCGACTTCGTGTTGCGCCGGCCCGGCAAGGCCGAGCGCCTCGAGCTCGACGACGCCCTCGGTCGCTGTGTCGATGCGGTCGAGCAGCTCCTCACCGACGGCGTCGACGCCACCATGGCGGTCGTCAACCGGCGGCCCGTGGGAGACTGACCCCGTGGCACTGCGGCGACTGCTGGCGCTGATCGCCGCGGTGGCCCTCGTCGTCGGAGCGATCGTGATCCGACGGACCCTCGACGGCGATCCGGTGGTGGAGCTCCCCGACGATGGCACCGAGCTCGTGTGCGACCGCGCCATCGCGGACGCCTGCCGGGCGGTGTTCGGTGCCGAGGTCCGCCTCGAGGACCCGGGCGACACCCTCGACCGACTCGCGAGCGGCACCACCTCGGTCCGGTGGATCACCGAACGGGTGTGGGCCGAGAATCTCGCCGCGGCGCGCCAACGCACCGCGGATGTCTCGGTGTCGGACCCGATCGCGGCCAGCCCACTCGTGCTGGTCGCCGTGCGGGGCGCCGACACCGCCTGTGGCGATGTCCTGACCTGGGCCTGCCTCGCCGACGGTGCCGACGGAGCGACACTCGGCATCCAGGACGTCGACACCACCGTGGGTCTGCACGTGCGGGGCCAGCTCGCCGCCGGCTGGTTCGGCTCACCGGCGTTCGCCTCCAACGACCTCGGTGCCGACTACGCCCGCTTCGAGAGCGATCTCGACCGTCGTGTGCGGGCCGTCGGTGCGCTCGACCCCCTCGGCGCGCTGTTCAACGGCGCCGGTGCCTACACGGTCGTGGCCGTGACCGAGGCGAGCTGGCTCGACCTCGGCCGCAGCGACGCCGCCGCCGTCACGCCCGCCGACACGAGCCGCGTGCTCGAGATCGTCGCCGTCGAGGTCGGCACGGCACGGATCCGCTCGAGCGAGGCCGACGACCTCGGCGACGAGTTGCGGTCCAGGAACTGGACGTCGCCCACCGACGTTGACGATCCGAGGCCGACCGCCGGTGTGCTCGAAGCGCTGCGGCGGCGAAACTGAGATCGCGCACGACCATCCGAGGAACCCCATGACCGTCTCCCGCCACCTCACACGATCGCACCCCCGTGCCACGGGTCGGGGGCGATGGATCGCGTTGCTGGCGCTCGCGCTCGTGGCCGCGGCCTGCTCGTTCGACCTGGAGACCGGTGGTGGGGGGATCGAGGATCCGGGCTCCTGCATCGCCGTCGAGACGTCGGTGTCGTCGGAGAAGATCGAACTGATGCGGGAGCTCGCCGCCGATTTCAACGCCTCCGGCGTCGAGGTCGACGGCACGTGTGTGTTCGTGCGGCCCCAGTCGAAGGCGTCGGGCCTCGGCGCCCAGCTCCTCATCGAGGGGTGGGACGAAGCATCCGAGGGCCCCCGCCCGGTGATCTGGTCGCCCGCCTCGGCGGCCTGGGGCGCCGTGGTGAACCAGCGCCGGTCCGAGGTCGGCCTGCCCGCCGTGGTCGGCGCCGGACAGCCCTTCATGGTCACACCGCTCGTGATCGCCATGCCCCGCCCGATGGCCGAGGCGCTCGGCTGGCCCGACGCGGCGATCGGGTGGTCGGACATCCTCACCCTCGCCGAGAGTGACGACGGCTGGGCGGCACTCGGACATCCGGAGTGGGGCGAGTTCCGGCTCGGCAAGACCAACCCGAACTTCTCGACCTCCGGACTCTCGGCGTTGATCGCCCAGACCTACGCCGCCGCGGACAAGACCTCCGGCTTGTCGACCGAGGACCTCGCCCGGCCCGACGTGCGGGCCTTCGGCGCCGGCGTCGAGTCCGCGGTGGTGCACTACGGCGACACGACGCTCACGTTCCTCAACAACTGGTTCCGCGCCGACCAGCGGGGTGCGGCACTCGCGTACGCCTCGGCGGCGGCGGTCGAGGAGAAGTCGGTGATCGACTACAACCGGGGTGACCCCGATGGTCGCCTCGACCCGGGCGAGGAGCTCCGCCCGCCGCGCGTCGAGCTCGTCGCCGTCTATCCCTCCGAAGGCACGCTCTATTCGGACAACCCGCTGTTCGTCGTCGACGAGGCCTGGGTGAGCCCCGAGCAGGCCGAGGGCGCGGCCCGGTTCATCGAATTCGTGCAGGAAGCCGAGAACCAGCAGAAGGTGCTCGAGTTCGGGTTCCGGCCGGGCAACCCGGCCGTCGCGATCGCGAGCCCGATCTCCGCCGAGTTCGGCGTCGACCCGAACCAGCCGGCGACCTTGCTCGAGGTGCCCGAACCCCGGGTGATGACGGGCCTGCTCGATCTCTGGCAGGAGCAGCGCAAGTCGGCCCAGGTCACGTTGTTGCTCGATGTCTCCGGATCGATGGGTGAGCTCGCCGACGTCGAGACCGGTGCCACGAAGCTCGAGCTGGCCGTCGAGGCCGTCCTCAACGCACTCGACGAGTTCTCCTCCGAGGACCGGGTCCGGCTCGTCACCTTCACGACCGATCCCGACCCGCCGTTCGAGTCGAGCATCGTCGAGCTCGTGCCGGACGGGCCGATGTCGGAGAACGAGGCGCTGATCCGTCAGCGGGTGGCCGGTACGTTCCCGCAGGCGGGGACCCCGCTCTACGGCGCCGTCCAGCAGGCCTACGACGACGCGGTGGCCGGGTACGACGGGAGCCGGATCAACGCCGTCGTGGTGCTGAGCGACGGCGTCAACGACGACGACGACCCCGGCGACGACGGCGACCAGCTCTCCACGCTCCTCGCCACGTTGTCCCGCGGGTCCGAGGGTGTCGGCAGCCGGCCGGTGCGGGTGTTCCCCATCGCCTACGGCAACGATGCCGACCTCGGCACCCTCGAGGCGATCGCCGAGGCCTCGGCCGCCGCCGTCTACGACGCCAGCGACCCCCGCTCGATCGACAAGGTCTTCGCCGAGGTGGTCTCGAACTTCTGATGGTGAGCGTCCACCCACGACCGATGACGGCCCGATGAGTCTGCGGGACCGACTGCTCACCAAGCCGGTGGCCGAGGCGATCATGTCGCCGTCGGGCATCGTGCTCGCGGGTGCCGGCGCCGCCGTCGGGATCGTCGCGGGCCTGCCGTTCGTGGCCGCCGGTGCGATCGGTGCCGCCGCCTGGGCCGCGCGGGTGGCGGCCGCCGTGCCCCGCGGGCCGGTCGCCGAACGCATCGACCGGCGCCAGGTGACGGGGGAGTGGCAGCACTACGTCGACGAGGCGCTCGGTGCCCAACGCCGCTTCGAGGACGCGATCGAGCGCACGAGCGACGGACCCATCAAGGAACGACTCCGTCGGCTCGACGAGCGGATCGACGAGTTCGTCCGGGAGTCGTACCGGATCGCCAGATCGGGCCAGTCCCTCTCCGAGGCCCGGGCGCAGGTCGACACCGATGCCATCGTCCGGGATCTGCATCGGGTCACCGGGGGCCGTCGCCCCGAGCCCGGCTCGACCACCGAACGAGCGGCCACGGCGCTCCAGGCCCAGCTCGGCTCGGCCTCCCGTCTCGACGAGACCATCGCCGACACCCGGGCGCGCCTCGTCGCCCTCGACGCCCGCCTCGACGAGCTGGTGACCCGCGCCATCGAGTTGTCGGTCACCTCGGCCGACGTCGGCTCGCTCGCCCCGGTCGAGGCCGACCTCGAACTGGTCATCGACGAGATGGAGGCCGTGCGCCTCGCCGTCGAAGAGACCGGCTGAGCGCCGCACGGCGTCGCCACCGATCCGGGCCGAACGGCCCCCTCCCGTCGGGTGGGACCTGTCTTGACGTGTGGCACACGCTGGGGGAACGTGGGGAATCCGCCGTTCCGACGGCGGGATCGCCACCCATCCCATCACGGTCCCTCCGGGCGCTTCGAGCCCTCCGGCGGCACCACGAGGAGCCATCATGAAGATCCTGTTCGCCGATCGCCTGCCCGAGTTCTGTGCGGAGGACCTCCGTGCGATGGGGCACACCGTCGACATGCAGCCCGATCTCGCCACGGCGGATCTGCCGGGCGTCCTCGGCGACACCCAGATCCTCGTGGTCCGCTCCACCAAGGTCGATGCCGCCGCCATCGAGTCGGCCCCCTGCCTGTCGTTCATCATCCGTGCCGGCGCCGGTACCAACACGATCGACGTCGACACCGCGTCGGCCCGGGGTGTCTTCGTCTCGAACGTGCCCGGGCGCAACGCCCTCGCCGTCGCCGAGCTGACGATGGGCTTGATCCTCTCGCTCGATCGCCACATCGCCGCCGGCACCGCCGACCTGCGTGCCGGGGTCTGGAACAAGAAGGCCTACTCCAAGGCCGACGGCCTGGCGGGCCGCACCCTCGGCCTCATCGGTCTGGGCGACATCGGCCTCGCCGTGGCCGAGCGGGCCAAGGCGTTCGGCATGACCGTCCTCGGCGAGCGCAAGCCCCGCAGCGCTGCGGCCGAGCAGCGCATCCGCCACGCCGGGGTGAAGCTCGTGAACGACCGTGACGCCCTGCTCGCCCAGAGCGACATCGTCTCGCTGCACGTGCCGTCGAACGCCGACACCAAGGGTCTGGTCGACGCCGAGTTCCTCGCCGCCCTGAAGCCGGGGGCGATGCTCATCAACACGAGCCGGGGCGACGTCGTCGACGAGACGGCGCTGCTCGCCGCCCTCGACAACGGCCGGCGGGCGGGGCTCGACGTGTTCGCCGACGAGCCGTCGTCGGGCACCGGTGAGTTCACCTCCGCCGTGGCCGCCCATCCCGCGGTCGTCGGCACCCACCACGTCGGCGCCTCGACCGAGCAGGCCCAGACCGCCGTCGCCCGGGGTGTGGTCGATCTCGTCGCCGCGTTCGGCAAGGGCGAGGTGCGGGACTGCGTGAACCTCGACACCGACCCGGAGCCGGCCGCCACGCTGCGGGTCCGTCACCTCAACCGCGTCGGTGTGCTCGCCGGGGTGCTCCGCGAGCTCCGCGCCGCCGGACACAACGTCGAGACGATGCAGAACCGGATCCTCGGCGGTCGTATGGCCGCCGTGGCCGACATCGACATCTCGCCCGCCCCGACCGACGTCGTGCTCGAGTCGGTCGCCGCCGTCGACGACGTGCTCGACGCACGGATCGTGTCGTGACCGGGGCCGACGCCCCCGAGCGATTCGCTCCGACCACCTCCCGCCTGGTCGCCGACGACTGGGCCGCCCGCGTCATCTCGCCCGCCTACGACGCACTCAGCCTGGCCGACCGTCGCCAGCTCGTCGCCGACAACCCCGACACCTACCTGCAGGTGATCCGGGGTGCCGACGACGTCGAGCCGGCCGAGCTCCGACCCGGCCAGAACCACCTCGATCTCGACATCGAGGCCCTCGACCGCCTGCTCGGCGCCGGTGCGTTCCGTGCCGCCGTCGACGGCTTGTGGGTCGTGCGTCTCGCCCTCGGCGACCACGCCCAGCTGGGGATCGTCGGCGACGTGCCCGTCGGCTGGTTCGACACGGGCCAGCTCCTCGGCCACGAGCAGACCTGGGTCAACCGGGCACAGTCGCTCGTCGACCATCGCCGTGTGGTCGGCGCGGAGTCGTCCCCGGTCGTGTTGACCCATCGCACCGACCACCGCATCGCCGAGGTCGTGGCCCGTGTCGCGGAGGGCATCCCGATGCTCGACGTCACGCTCGACGACGGCCTCGGGATCACGCTGTGGTCGGTCGACGACGCCGGCGATCAGGCGACGCTCGTCAAGCGGGTGTCCCGCAAGACCGTCTACATCACCGACGGCCACCATCGGGTCCTGTCGGCCTCGCGGCACGCCGCGGCGGAACCCGACCGCCCCGGAGTCGGTCGGCTCCTCGCCGCCGTCTTCGCCGACGATCAGTTGAAGGTGGAGGCGTTCCACCGGGTGCTGCACCAGTCGCCCGACGACGCCATCGAGCGGCTCGCCGGCATCGGTGACATCGAGCCCGTCGATGCGCCGTTCGAGCCGGCCCGCCAGGGCGAGTTCGCCGTGTGTCATCGCGGCCGCTGGTTCCGACTCGGCCTGTCGGCCGGGCCGGACGAGATCGGCCCGGAGATCCTGCAGCACCGGATCCTCGATCCGCTGTTCGACATCGCGGATCCGACGACCGATCCCCGCCTCGCGGCGGTGCCGGGAACGGAGCCGATCGATGCGATCGAACGTCGTGTGGCGAACTCCCGCGGGCTCGGGTTCGTGCTCCGCCCGGTGTCGGTGAACCAGATGATGGTCGAGGCCGACAAGGGTCGGGTCCTGCCGCCGAAGTCGACCTACTTCGTGCCGAAGATGCGGTCGGGGATCTTCGTCCGCCAGGTCTGAATCCCGCGAACGAGGCGATGTCGGGGCCCGGATGTGTGGGTCCGGTGCAGATCGGGTGTGGGGTCACGGGGGCGATGCCACCGGGGCGTTCCGCCGTCGTAGGTTCACGGTCGTGGAACGCGTCACCCGCATCCTGGCGGTCTTCTCCCTCGCCGCCGCCGTCGCGTTCCTGTCGTTCCCGTCCTCCGCACTCGGTGGGTCCTACCGCTTGGCCCGTCGGCTGCGGAGGCGGGGGAACGACGTCGAGACCTGGACCGGCATCGACGTGGTCGACCGGGGAGACATCCCCTTCGCGTTCGACAGCATCGGTCACGCCATCCTGTGGTGCGCCGTCGGTCTCGTCGCACTCGCCCTCGCCCGCACCACCGGCTTCGGGGGCAACGGCGCCCACCGGTCGGTGGTGCGGTGGGGCGACGACGGCCGCATCGTGGTCTGGCTCGTCCTGCTGTCCGGCCTCGTCGAGGTCGGCCAGGGGGTGTTCACGGCCAACCGCAACGCCGAGTTCCGTGATCTCGCGGCGAACGCCGTCGGGGTCGTGCTCGCCTGGGTGCTCGTCGTCGCCGCCCGGATCGTGCGTCGTGGGCGCCCGACGGGCCGTGCACTGGTCGCCGGCTCCTAACCTCACCGGGTGAGCTTTCGCCGCCTCCCCCGACTCGTCGCCGAGACCCCCGCACTGATCGACGTCGTCGGCCGCGTCGCCACGGTGATGGCCGTCGCCGAGCCGGCCCGGGCGGCCGCCATCGCCGGACTCGCACAGGGATCCGCCCGGCGTCCCGTCCTCGTCGCGGTGCCGACGACCGCCGAGGCCGATCGGCTCCAACGTGATCTCGGCGTGTTCCTCGGGGCCGATGCCGTGGCCGGGTTCCCGGCGTGGGAGACCCTGCCGTTCGAACGTGTGTCGCCCAACTTCGAGACGATGGGCCGCCGACTCCGGACCCTGTGGCGCCTCGGGACCGACGATCGACGCCCCCAGGTCATCGTCGCCCCGATCCGGGCTCTCGTGCAGAAGCTCGGACCGTCGGCCCACGAGCTCGACCCGGTCGAGATCGGCATCGGCGACCGGGTCGAAGTCGACGATCTCGTCGGCCGGCTCGTCGGCTACGGCTACCGCCGCGAGGCCCAGGTCGAGCACCGCGGCGAGGTGGCCGTGCGTGGCTCGATCGTCGACGTGTTCGGCTCGACCATGGACGTGCCGGTCCGCATCGACCTGTGGGGTGACGAGGTCGACCGACTCACGGAGTTCTCCGTCGCCGACCAGCGCTCGGCCACACCGCTCACCGAGGTGGCGATCCACCCCTGCCGCGAGGTCGTGCTCGACGACGAGGTCCGGGCCCGGGCCGAGGCGCTCGTGGCGTCGCAGCCCTGGGGACGCGAGCAGTGGGAACGGCTCGGCCGGGGCGAGTTGTTCGACGGGATGGAGTCGTGGCTGCCCTGGCTGCTCGACCCCGACCACACCGGGCCCGAGGTGCTGACCGACCTGCTCGACGCCGAGGCCCAGGTCGTGCTCGTCGAACCCCGTCGCATGCGGGACCGTGCCGCCGACCTGTCGGCCGAGGAAGCCGACCTCGCCCGCACCCTCGCCGGGACCTGGGACGCCGGCACCGACGACCTGCCCCGTCTCCACGTCGAGTTCGATCGCCTCCTCGCCCGCACGACGGCGCCGGTCGTCTCACTCGCCCCGGTGCCCGAGGGGCCTGACACCGCCGTGTTGGCCGCGTCCGGGTGGGACGCACCCGGCGACGCGCTCGGTGAACGCCTGCGCGAGCTCCGTTCGAGTGGCGCCCGGGTGATCGTCTGCGCCGATGGTGAAGGCACGATCGGTCGTGTCGCCGATCTGCTCGGCCAGGCCGACCTCAGCCCGACGATCCACGAACGCGAACCCGAGGTCTTCGAGCCCGGCGTCCATCTGCTCGTCGCGGGGCTCGACCGGGGCTTCGTGTTGCCCGAGGCCGGTGTGGCGGTGCTGACCGAGGCCGACCTCACCGGCCGTCGCCGGGCCCATCGCCGGGCCCGGCCCCGCAAACGCCAGACCGAGAGCTTCTACGACGATCTCAAGCCCGGCGACTACGTGGTGCATCACCAGCACGGTGTCGGGAAGTTCGCCGGCATGGTCAAGCGGCGTATGGGTGGCGCGGAGCGCGACTACCTGATGCTCGAGTACAAGGGCGCCGACAAGCTCTACGTCCCCTCCGACCAGATCGACTTCATCCGTCGCTACACCGGCGGCGAGGCCCCCACGCTGCACAAACTCGGCGGCGCCGACTTCGCCCGGGCCAAGTCGAAGGTGGCCTCGGCGGTCGCGGAGATCGCCCAGGAACTCGTGGTCCTCTACCAGCAGCGGGCCAACACCTCCGGCCACGCCTACGCCATCGACACCCCGTGGCAGACCGAGATGGAAGGGGCGTTCCCCTACGAGCTCACCCCCGACCAGGCCAAGGCCATCGTCGAGGTGAAGGAGGACATGGAGCGCGAGCAGCCCATGGACCGCCTCATCGTCGGCGACGTCGGGTTCGGCAAGACCGAGGTGGCGCTGCGGGCCGCGTTCAAGGCCGTGCAGTCGGGCAAGCAGGTGGCGATCCTCGTGCCCACCACACTGCTGGCCCAGCAGCACTATCAGACCTTCGCCGATCGGTTCGCGCCGTATCCGGTGCGGGTCGAGGTGCTGTCCCGATTCCTCACCAACGCCCAGGCCCGCGACGTGGTCGAAGCGACCGGTCGGGGCGATGTCGACGTGTTGATCGGCACCCACCGGATCCTGTCGTCGGACATCTCGTTCCAGGACCTCGGACTGCTCGTCGTCGACGAGGAGCAGCGGTTCGGGGTGAGCCACAAAGAGGCGATCAAACAGTTCTCGACCGGCGTCGACGTGATCACGATGTCGGCCACGCCGATCCCGCGGACGCTCGAGATGTCGCTCACCGGCATCCGCGACATGTCGGTGCTCAACACCCCACCGGCCGACCGCCAGCCGATCCTCACCTACGTCGGCGAATACGACGACCGTCCGGTCGCCGAGGCGATCCGACGGGAGCTGCTCCGCGAGGGGCAGGTCTTCTACGTGCACAACCGGGTGATGGACATCGAGAAGATCGCCGGTGAGATCCGGGATCTGGTGCCCGAGGCCCGGGTGGCGATCGCGCACGGTCAGATGGACGAAGGGTCACTCGAAGAGGTCGTCTACGCCTTCTGGGAAGGCGAATACGACGTGCTCGTCTGCACCACGATCATCGAGACCGGCATCGACATGCCGACCGTGAACACCCTCGTCGTCGACCGGGCCGAGCTCATGGGCCTCGGCCAGCTCCACCAGCTCCGGGGCCGGGTCGGCCGGTCGGGGCAGCGGGCCTACGCCTACCTGTTCACCCGCCCCGAGGCCGTGCTCACCGAGGACGCCTACGAACGCCTCCGCACCATCGGTGAGACCACCGATCTCGGTGCCGGGTTCCAGATCGCCATGCGTGACCTCGAGATCCGCGGCGCCGGCAACCTGCTCGGCACCGGCCAGTCGGGGCACATCGCCGCCGTCGGCTACGACCTCTACTGCCAGATGGTCACCGAAGCGGTCGCCCAGCTCAACGGTGAGGAGGTGAAGCCGCCGGTCGAGGTGAAGCTCGATCTGCCCTTCGACGCCCACCTGCCCGAGGACTACGTGCCGTCCGGCTCGTCCCGGCTCGAGGCCTACCGTCGCCTCGCCGCCGTCACCTCCGACGCCGAGGTCGACGACATCGAAGCCGAGTGGAAGGACCGCTACGGCCCGGTGCCACCGGCGGCCGAGAAGCTCATCGAGGTCGCCCGCCTGCGGGCGGAGTGCAGCCGCATCGGGATCACCGAGGTCGTGCTCGTGAAGGGGTCCGGATTCGGTGGGCCCGAGTACATCGCCAAGATGGGTCCGGTGCAGCTCCGCACCAGCCAGGAGATGAAGTTCACTCGGCTGTTCAAGGCGGGGGTGTGGAAGCCGCGCGAGTACGACGACGACGGCGGTCAGGTCCAGGTGCCGCTGATGCGGAAGAACGACCTCGCGGGGGATCTCGTCACGTTCTGTCGCACGATCTTCCCGCCGCCCGACGAGGCGGCGGCCGCGGCGGTGCCGACGGGCACGGTCAGCTCCAGCGGCCGGCGCTGACCGGCCGGAGCGCTCAGAGGACCCCGCGCTCCACGAGCTTGCGGCGGGCCGGATGCCACGCGGCACGGGCCCGGTCACGAATCGAACCGGGGAGCGCACCCGACACGGTCGCCGCGACCTTGTCGAGCGGGGTCGGTTCGGCGCCGGCGCCCTGCGGGCGGGCGTTGGCCAGTGACAGGTAGGGCAGGTCGCCGGGTTCGAAGGCCCCGATCGAGTCGACCTTCACGGCGACGGCGTCCATCATCCAGTCGTCGACGCGAACAAGTTCCTCCACGACGAAGCCGGCCTCGTGCAGCGCCCACCGCAGCGACAGTTCGGTGAAGCCGGCGTGGTGGTAGTCGCCGGTGTAGGCCTGCGTGCCGAACAGGTTCTGGAGCAGCACCTGGTGGGTCTCGACATACGGCATGGCGGAGAGCAGGCGGGCCACGCCGATCACGTCGGGGACCCGGAGGATCAGCTTGCCGCCCACCTCGAGCAGGCGGGCCCACTCCGTGAGCGCCGTCGGGGTGTCGGTGCGCTCGAGATGCTCGAGCACGTCCTGGGCCACGATCTCGGTGTAGGCACCCGACTCGAGCATCGAGAGGTCGCGGACGTCGGCCACGAGGTCGGGCTCGTGCACGTCCTGGAAGTCGACGTTGAGATAGCCGTCTCGGTGGTCCCAGCCGCAGCCGAGGTTGAGTTTCGTGGGGGCTCCGTCGGTGGCGGGCATGGCGCCGAACCTAGCCGCCCCTCACCTCGACCCGACGCCGCATCTGGCAGGCTCGGACCATGACCGGAACCGGATCTCCCTGGCGGCGTGCGGTGGTGACCGGAGCGACCTCCGGCATCGGTGCCGCCATCACCGATCGCCTCCTCGCCGATGGTGTCGCCGTGGTGGCGGTGGGGCGCGACCTCGCCCGCCTCGAGGCCCTCGCGTCGGCCCACCCCGATCTCGTCGAGGTGCTCGCGGCCGATCTCGGCACCGCCGAGGGCCGCTCGACGGTGGTGTCCCGGATCGAAGCCGAGACCGACCCGGTCGATCTCGTGGTGAACAACGCCGGGTTCGGCCACGTCGGTCCGTTCTGGGAGATCGATCGGTCGGCCGAGGCCGCCGTGATCGACGTGAACGTCGTGGCGTTGTTCGAGCTCACCCACGCCGCGGCCGGCGTGTTCGTGGCGCGAGGTGGGGGAGCGATCCTCAACGTGTCGTCGGTGGCGGCCCACATGGTCGCTCCCGACGGCGCGACCTATGCCGCCACCAAGGCGTTCGTCACCTCACTCGGCGAGTCGCTGGCCACCGAGCTCCCGCCCCACGGTGTCACCATCACCACCGTCGAGCCGGGCCTCACCCGCACCGACTTCCACGCCCGCGCCGCGGTCGACTACTCCGACGTGCCGAACGCCCTCTGGTCGACGGCGACCGAGGTCGCCGACGCGGCGCTCGCCGGTGCCGCGAAGGGCACGCCGGTCGTGGTGCCGGGGGTGCACAACAAGGCCGGGCGTGTGCTCTTCGGCAACACGCCCGGATGGTTCCGCCGCAAGGCGGCGGTGCTCACCTCGCAGCGGGGCGACTGAACGGGCGCTGGTCAGTCGCCTCCGGCGCGGTGCCGGTCAGTCGCCTCCGGCGCGGAGCCGGTCAGTCGCCTCCGGCGCCGAGGGCGCCGAAGGTGTCGAAGGCCGGGTTGCGAGCCCCGAGGATGGCGTCGTAGCGGGGTTTGAGCGACTCGACCATGGTCATGTCGGTG
>JAHDBV010000087.1 GCA_020630195.1 Acidimicrobiales bacterium | reverse complement strand
GCTTCCTCCGGGACGGCACGATCATCTGGAAGGGTGCGATCCAGTCGCTCCGCCGGTTCAAGGACGACGTGCGCGAGGTCGAGCGTGGCTTCGAGTGCGGTATCGGCTTGTCGGACTTCCAGGATCTGAAGCCGGGCGACATCATCGAGACCTACGAGGAGCGGGAGATCCCGCGCAGCTGATCACGGCGACGTGCACACGCTGATCCTCGAGGTCCAACTCCACATCCCGACGTCGACGTCGCGGAAGGCCAAGCGTTCGGTCGTCCAGTCGCTCGTGCGCCGGATCGACGACCGTCACGGTGTGGCGGCCGCCGAGGTCGACCATCTCGACCTGCACCAACGGTGCGGGATCGGTGTGGCCGTCGTCGGCGCGGAACCCGGCCATCTCGACGAGGTGGCCGACGACATCGAGCGTCTCCTCTGGGGCGAACCCCGGGTGGACGTGCTCGACATCGACCGATCGTGGTGGTCGTCGGAGTAGACCGACTCCAGCCGAGGAGGACCAGACATGGCGAAGAAGGGTTCGGGTCGACGACCCGGCGGACAGAAGCACTTCCCTCGCGCAGCGCGGATCTCCTCGCTGGTGCGGGAGATCGTGGGCGACTACTTCGAGCGCGTCGACGACGAAGAGCTCGGCTTGTTGACCATCACCGGGGTCGAGGTCGACAACGACATGAACAAGGCCGACGTCTACGTGTCGCTGCTCGGCGACGAACTGCCGGACGAGGACGTCCTCGAACTGCTCGAGGAACGCCACCGCAAGCCGCTCCAGCGGGAGATCAACCACCAGACCCGACTCCGCAAGACCCCGGAGGTGGTGTTCTCCTTCGACCACGGGGTCCGGGCCGGCAGCCGGATCGACGAGATCCTCCGCACCATCGGGCCGATCGGCGCCGACGAGGACGAGGTGTCGTCCGACGACGACACCGATCCCGAGGCCTGAACCGATGGCCCGCCGTCGTCCCGACTCCGGCGTGTCGGGTTGTGTGATCGTCGACAAGCCGGCCGGGATGACCTCGCACGACGTGGTCGCCCGGGCGCGGCGATCGTTCGGCACCCGCAAGGTCGGCCACGCCGGCACCCTCGACCCGGACGCGACCGGGGTGCTCGTGCTCGGTGTGGGCCGCGGCACGAAGTTGCTGACCTTCGTCACCGGCGTCGACAAGCGATACGAGACCGAGATCGTCTTCGGCACCGAGACCTCGACCCTCGATGCCGCCGGAGAGGTGACCGCCACGCACGACATGGCGGGCGTGACCATCGAACAGGTGCGAGCGGCCGCCGCCGGACTGACCGGCGACATCGAACAGGTGCCGCCGATGGTGTCGGCCATCAAGATCGACGGTCGGCGCCTCCACGAACTGGCTCGTGAGGGCAAGGAGGTCGAACGGCCGCCTCGACCGGTGACGATCCACGAGTTCGCCATCGAGCCCACCGACGACCCACTCGTGGTGCGGGCCGCCGTCCACTGCTCCTCGGGGACCTACGTGCGGACCCTCGCCGCCGACCTGGGCACGGCGCTCGGTGGCGGCGCCCATCTGCGCGCGTTGCGGCGCACCGCCGTCGGGCCATGGACACTCGACGACACCGTGCCGCTCGTCGACGATGCACTCGATCCCGGCTCGCTCGGGCCCGTGGAGCAGCTCGTTCGGCACCTGCCGTCGGCCTCGGTCGACAGCGACGCCGCCGTCGCCGCCACCCACGGCAAGCGGTTGCCGGGCCTTCCGGCGGCCGAACGCCTGGCGGTGTTCGACCCCGACGGGGGCCTGCTCGGGGTGTACGAGAGCGACGGTGAGCTCGCCCGTCCGGTCACGGTGATCCGGGCCGTCTGAGCCGACCTGCCCCTCCGCCCGGCCCCATGGTGTCCCCGCCCGGCGGGGCGGCTAGCTTTCGGCGCCGTGGAGGTCATCCGCGACACCGCCGCACGGGCCGCCGACGGCCGCCCCCATGCCGTCACCATCGGCATGTTCGACGGGCTGCATCACGGGCATCGTGCGGTGCTCGGGCACACCCGTGCCGCTGCCGATGCGGCCTCGGTCGGCCTCGCCGTGGTGACGTTCGATCCGCACCCACTCGAGCTGGTGCGCCCGGACGCCGCACCCCGGCTGTTGTGCGGTCTGGAACAGAAGCTCGAGCTGTTCGACGCCGCCGGTGTCGACACCGTGATGGTCGTCCGATTCGACGACGCCCGTCGGGACGAGACACCCGCCGCGTTCGTCGACGACGTGCTCGTCGCCGGTCTCGCCGCCACGACGGTGGTGGTCGGTGCCGACTTCCGCTTCGCCCGCAACCGTGAGGGTGATGTCGCCACGCTGGCCGAGCTCGGGGCCGAGCGGGGCTTCACCGTGGACCCGCTCCCGCTCGTGACCGATCGTGCCGCCGAGGACATGCCCGTGATCTCCTCGACCGTGATCCGTCGGCTCCTCGCCGACGGGTTGGTCGTCCCCGCCGCCGAGCTCCTCGGCCGCCCGCACGAGATCCGAGGCCCCGTGGTGCAGGGTGATCAACGGGGACGCACCATCGGGTTCCCGACGGCGAACGTCGCGGTCGACCGGCGCATCGCGCTGCCCGCCGACGGTGTCTACGCCTGTTGGTACGAGCGCCCCGACGGCACGGTGCACCGGGCCGCGGTCAACATCGGGAAGCGGCCGACGTTCTACGAGAACGCCGAGCACTCGTTGGTGGAGGCACATCTCATCGACTTCGAGGGTGATCTCTACGGCGAACCCGCCCGGGTCCGTTTCGTGGAGCGGCTCCGTGGTGAGCAGCGCTTCGACGGCATCGAGGCCATCGCCGCACAGCTCCAGCGCGACGTCGCCCGCGCCGCCGAGATCCTCGCCGGCTGACCCGGTGACCCGCTACCGGATCGAAGCGTTCCACGCCGACGCGCCGGACCGGCTCGACCATCTCGACGATCACGTCGTCACCGTGACCGATGGCGTCATCACGGCGGTGTCCCCCCGGGCGGACGACCCGGCTCCGGTCGACGTCGATCTCGTGGGGAGCCACGTCGTGCTTCCCGGTTTCGTCGACGCCCACGTGCACGCCCCCCAGTGGCCACAGCTCGGCACGGGGCTCGACCTCCCACTCGAGCGGTGGCTCGCCGAGCACACCTTCCCGCTCGAATCCCGCTATGCCGATGCGGCGTTCGCCGCATCGGTGTGGCGGGACCTGGTGGCCACCCTGCTCGCCCACGGCACCACGACGGCCGTCTACTTCGCCACCCGCCATCTCGAGGCCACGGTCGAGCTGGGACGAACCTGTGCGGCGCTGGGACAGCGGGCGCTCGTCGGCCGGGTGGCGATGGATCACCCCGAGATGACACCGCCCGAGTTGCGTGACCCGTCTCCCGCCGAGGGTGTCGAGCTCACCGTCGAGGCCAATCGCCGGCTCGGTGAGCTCGGTCCACTCGTCACCCCGGTCATCACGCCGCGATTCGTGCCGGCCTGCACCGACGCGCTGCTCGCGGGGCTCGGCGACCTCGCCGCGTCGACGGGTGCGATCGTGCAGACCCACTGCTCGGAGAGCGACTGGGAGCACGCCCATGTGGCGGAGCGGTTCGGGCGATCCGACACGGCGGTGCTCGACGGGTTCGGTCTGCTGCGGGATCACACCGTGCTCGCCCACGGCGACCACATGGGCGACGACGATCTGCGCCTCGCCGCCCGCCGTGGGGCCGGTGTCGCCCACTGCCCCCGTTCGAACATGCTCTTCGCCAACGCCGTGTTCGGGGTCCGGCGGGCCCGTGCACTCGGCACCCGGGTGGGTCTCGGCACCGACATCGCGGGCGGCGACCAGCCGGGTGTGGCGTCCCAGATGTCGTTGGCCGTGGCGGTCTCGCAGATGCTCGAGGACGGGGTCGACCGTGACCTGGCCGCGGAGCGACGGGGCGCGCCGGGGTCCCGGATCGACGTCGTCCACGCGTTCTGGCTCGCCACCGCCGGCGGGGCCGATCTCATCGGCCAACCGGTCGGGCGGTTCGAGGTCGGGCGACGATTCGACGCCCTGGCGGTCCGGGTCGACACAGGTGGCTCCGGCCGGGCGACGTCGGGTCTCCGGTTCTGGGACGGCGTCGACGACGAGCCCGCCCGCCGGTTCGACAAGGTCGTCCGGCTCGCCGGCCCGGCGGATCTCGACCACGTCTGGGTCGACGGCGTCCGTCGATCGGGCACCATGGCGGAATGACCGTTCGCAGCATCGACGTCTCCGGATGGGCCGACGGCGACACCTCGACGCGGGCCGCGCTCGCGGCCGAGGTCGACGAGGCCTGCCGCACCCTCGGCTTCCTCCGGCTCACCGGCCACGGGGTCGATCCGGCCCTCTTCGATGAGCTCCTCGACGCATGGCAGCGCTTCTTCGATCTTCCCGTCGAGGAGAAGCTCCGCTGGGTCGACCCGGATCCGGGCAACAACCGTGGCTACGCCGAGCTCGCCTCCGAACGACTCGCCTACAGCCTCGGTGACGAGGCGGCGCTGCCCGATCTGTTCGAGGGCTTCAACGTCGGCCGGGAGGCGACCCCCGACGACGATCCCGACGACGAGTGGCGGAGGCTCTTCTCGCCGAACATCTGGCCCGACGTCCCGGGTCTGCGGGAGGTGACCCTTCGTTACCTCGACGCCACGGCCGGCGTGGCCGCCACCCTGCTCGAGATCTTCGCCGCCGCGCTCGAGGTGGAGCCCGAGTTCTTCCATCGCCACGTGACGAGGGATCTCGTGGTGTCGCGGGCACTCAACTACGAGCGCCGGTCGCCGGCCGACGAGGCCGCCGACGGTCAGCTCCGGATGGGTGGCCACACCGACTACGGGGTGCTCACCGTGCTGCTCGCCGACGACGTGCCCGGCCTCGAAGTGCAGCGCGACGGGGTCTGGGAGCCGGTCGACATGCCGCCCGGCTCGTTGATGATCAACCTGGGGGACATGCTCGCCCGCTGGACCAACGATCGGTGGGTCTCGACGCTGCACCGTGTGGTGCCACCACCGGTGGGAAGCAACGGCACCGCACGGCGGCGATCGTTCGCCCGCTTCCTCGAAGCCGACCCGCAACGCGTCATCGAGACGATCCCGACCTGCATCACCGACGACCGGCCCGAACGGTACGAGCCGGTGGTGGCGGGGGAGTACCTCATGACCAAGGTGCTCGGCCCCCGCACCGGGGTGGTCGTCGACCAGGACCGGTTCTGACCGAGCTCAGTCGACGGTGACGTCGACCACCCGGCCGCCCGAGGCGGCCACCAGCTGCTCCGGTCGGATCGAGAACACCGAGTCGGGTGTGCCGCACGCGGCCCAGACGATGTCGAAATCGAGCAGGCGAGGGTCGATGACGGTCGGGATGTCGGCCGCGTCACCGTCGGGTGTGGTGTGCCCGAACGGCGGGGTGCCTCCGATGGCGAACCCGGTGGCGGCCCGCACACCATCGGCGTCGGCCCGCGAGATCGGTGCCTCGACGGCGTCGGCGAGTCGATCCGTGTCGACCCGGTTTCCGCCGGCGGTGAGCGCCAGCACCATGCCGTCGCCGGCCGCGAAGATCAGCGACTTCACGATCTGATCGAGCTCGCACCCGATCGCCGCGGCCGCGTCGGCGGCGGTGCGGGTGCCCTCGGGGTAGGTGACGATCTCGATGTCGAGACCGTCCGGGGCGGCATCGAGGAAGCGACGATTGGCGGGTTTCACGACTCGGCCTCCGGGTCGTCGGTGTCGGCGAGCGGCGCGAGATCGATCACCCGGGCCTGCTGCTCGGCGGCGATCCCGACGGCCATGGCCGGGTCGGTGGAGGCCACGGGACCGTCCACGACGACGAGGAACCAGAGGTCGCCGTGGGTGAAGGTGACGCCATGGGAGACGTGTTCGGCGTCGTCGGCGAGGGTGAAGCCGCGGAGCCCGGGCGCTTCGGCCACGTCGAACAGGGCGGCACCGGCGCCGCCGACGCTGATGATCCCGTCCTCGAGATAGAAGGCCGCCTCCACCTCGTTCTCGAAGCGGTAGGCGCTGACGACGACGATCGTGTCGTCCGGTGCGTTGAACGCCCGGCTCCAGCCCTCCCGATAGCCACGGGTCTCGAGCAGGGGGAGCTCAGCCGAGGGGTCGGGCTGGCGTGCGGCCGCGGCGGCGAGGTCGAGGCCGACGTCGGCCCGTGGGTCGGCGATCACCGTGCGATCGTCGGTCGGCGGCACGACCAGCTCGTCGAGGCCCGCCGGTCGGACGCCGTCGGTCGCCTCGGGGCTCGTCGTGGCCACGGCGTCGGTGGTCGATGTGGAGGTATCGGCCGAGGTCGTCGTGGACTCGTCCGGGGTGGTGGTGCTGGTCGGCTCGTCGGTCGTCACGGTCTCGGCCTCCGTGGTCGTGCTCGAACGGGTCTGGACGGTGCCCTCGACCGCCACGGCGGCGGACTCGTCGACACTGGTCGTCGGGCTGAGTGTGGGAGCCTCATCCGCTGGGGAGCAGGCCGCCACGATGCCTGCGAGGCCGAGCAGCAGCGCCACGGTAGCGGTGCGGGTCGCGAGGGGCTCCTCGCGACGAAGCCGACCGAAGAACCCGGCCGGGGCGGCGTCGACGGCAGCGGAGCGCCCGGCCACCGTGAGCATCACCAGTGTGCGCACCGACCCGAACGTGGCCCCGACGAGAGCGGAGACGACCGGGCCGTGGGTGGCGGCGGCGACCGTGGCCGCCCACCACGTCCACGTGTTGAGCTGCGTCGTCGGGGCGACGCCCAGGCGGGCGCCGAACAGCAGCCCGACGGTGGGTGGGGAGAAGATCCGGGTCCACTCGCGTGGCACCTGGCGGGAACTCGCGGGGACCGCCGGGCGGCCGAGCGTGTCGGCGACCAGCGCCGCGCCGGTGGCGACCACGACGGCCACCGCACCGGCGGCCGGGGCGTCGAGGATCGCGAAGGGCACACCGGCGACGCCACCGGCGAGCGCGCCGGTGGTGGTGGCCGTGGCCACGAAGATCAGCGAGGTCAGGACTCGGGTACGCCCCCGCACGGGGGGCAGGAGGGTCTCGGTGACCGAGAGACCTCAGGGAGACCAGAGGGTGCGGATCGCGGCGAAGCTCATCACCCCGAGCAGGGCGATGAGGGCGCTGCTCATCCGTCGCCGCGGAAGGTCTGGGCGACCGAGGTCCAGTAGGGCTCGTCGGGATCGGAACCCCACGGGAGGGCCCCGTCGACCCGGGCCATGCCGATCGGCCGCTCCGCCAGCGGCTGTCGGATGACGGGCAGACCCTGACCGGACACACCCTGGAGGTCGTCGACCCGGAAGCCGTTGACCGTGCCCTGGAGGCGCCAGAACTCGGCTTCGGTGAGCTCGCCCGGGCCGGAGGTGTGGAAGATCCGTTCCCACTTGCCATCGGCGAGGCCACGCTGTTCGAGCCACGAGGAGAGGTCGCCGAGCACGTTGGCCGTGTGCAGCACGACCGGCAGGCCGAGGTTGGTGAAGCCCACGAGATCGGACGTGCCGACGGGGGCGAGCACGAGACGTCGACGCTCCACGAAGGGGGAGGTTGCGGCGAGTTCGGCGAGGCGGCGGGAGAGCGCGGCCGGATCGTCGATGGCGACGGTCTCGAAGCTCACGGCGGAAGGCGTGGGTTGATCGGTTCCGATCACGACCGTCGGCATGCCGAGGGAGTCGGCGACGGCGGTGTTGTAGGCGACCGCGAACCCGGAGCCGGCGGCGAACACGGCAGCGAGTTCCGCCACGGCGCCGCCGGTCACACCCGCGGGCAGGGTGACCGAGCGGTGGATGGCGTTGATCGTCCGCAGGCGGTCGGCGACGGCGATGCTGGCGGTCGCGGCGTCGGTGGCGTCGGACACGACCTCGATCTCGAGCCCGAGGGCACGCAGCTCGTCGACGGCGGGGCTGTCGGCGGCACCGACCACCATCGCCACCGCCGCACCGAGGCGCTCGATCCGGACCCGGTCGTTGGGGGCGAGTCCGCCCGACGGGTCGACCTGGAACAACGGGCTGCCGAGGGCACCGGCCAGCGGCGCGGCGAACACGGGCCGCCACCAGGTGGTGCCGTCGGCCACGACGATGCGGTGGGCGGCGGCGTGGCCCCAGTCGATGGCGGCGCCGGTGTAGCCGAAGCTCGACTCCCACGGCAGCGCGACGAGATCGACCGGGGTGAGGCGGGGATCCTCACCACAGCTCTCGACGATGCAGGCGACGTTGGTGCCGCTCGGGCAGTAGCCGTGCACGTTCGGGTAGTTCTCGACACAGCAGTCGCAGATCTTCTTCAGGCCGTCGTTGCGGCAGCAACCGTCGCTCGCATACCAGCACCAGCCCCACACATGGCCGGGACCCTCACACGCGAACGAGGTGCACTTCTTCGTGACGCCGGACTGGCCACACACCCGGGCCGATGCGGTGCGGGTGAGCAGCGTGGCGATCGTTGGCCCGGCGGCGAGCACGACGAGGAACCGGCTGAACGTGTGCAGGAAGGAACGCCGGGTGGTGCGTTTGGCGGTCCAGCGGACCAGTGCTTCGACCGAACGGTCGAGACGGGATTCGTTCACGATGCGACCTCCTCGGCGCGCAGATCGATCACGCCGGCCCGCACCTCGGCGAGCATCTCCTCGACCTGGTCGAGCGTGTTGGCGACCCCACGACCACGGACCATGCCCTCGGCGTCGATCGCCACCACGTAGGGGGTCGAGCGGACCGAGAAGGCGTCGAACGCCCGCCGCTCGATCTCACTGTCGATCGAGACGAGCTCGAGGCCCGGATCGGCCTTGGCGAGGCGATCGAGACCGGGCTTGAGATCCCGGCACAACTCACAGGTGGGCGAGGTGAACGCGACGAGGGTGATGGCGTCGTCCCGCCAGGTCCGGCCGATCGTGGGTGCGGGTTGATCGAGCTCGGGGCCCTCGCCGGCGAAGTGCACGCCCATGGGCGAGACCCGCAGGTGCAGGACGCCGATCTGGCGCAACAGCGCCACCACGGCGACGCTGAGGCCGATCACGGCCAGCCACAACATCACGTACGAGACGATCCAGAAGGTCCCGGTCATCGAGCTTCTCCCGCGAGTTCGATCCGATAGAGCGACCCCACCTGGCCGCGGAGTTCGAGCAGCTGGCCGACGATGGCGGCCACACCCAACCCGAGGGTCACGATCATGAGCCCGGCGAGGTCGGGCCGGGCGAGGCTCACGCCGGCGCCGAGGGCGAGGGCGGCGAGGAGGGCCAGCACGGCGTTGCGTGCGAGGTCGATCGCACCGATGGGGCGGCGACTGGTGGCGCCGAAGCAGCCGCAGGTGACCGCCGCGCCCGACCGTCGGGTGCGTTCGAGGATCCCGCTGAAGGCCCCGAGGGTGACGATCGAGGTCACCGCCCCGGCGGCGGGCACGAGCACGAGCAGGGCGGCGAGGAGCAGCTCCCAGACGATCACGGCTCGGCGGAGGCGTGCGGGGCGGGGAAGTCCGAGCTGCGAGAAGCTCGCCTCGGTGCTGGACGCGTCGACGAACTTGGCCCGGGCGGCCACGGCGAAGGTGGCGGCGAGGACGACGGCGGCGGCGCCGGCGAGTCCGGTCACGCGTCGACCGACGCCAACGCGGCGGCGATGCGGCGGAGGGCCGCGATCCGGACGAACTGTTCGTAGGCCTCGTCGCTCGCGAGGAGACGGGAACGCAGGGCGCGTTCACCGCCGGAGAGGATCACGGCCCGCCCGATGGCCGCCTCGGCCGCGGTCGCCGAGCGTCCGAGCACGTCGACGTGGATGGCGTCGGCCCGGCGGGCGAGACCTTCGTCGCTGCGGTAGATCGACAGCACGACGGTGAGCCGGGCGACGCCGCGGTCGACCTCGCCCAGCCAGAAGTCCCGGCCGGCCGGGTCGGCGGTGCGGCCCAGGATCTCGAGGTAGACCCCGTCGAGCCAGGCGGTGGCGCTGCCCTCGTTGTCGAATCGCTCGTCGGAGGCGAGGAGCTGCGACCGGAGTGTCGTGGCGGGCTGGCTGCGCAGGTAGTCGCTCCAGAAGGCCCGACCCTCGGCGTCCGGTGTGCGGCTCAGCAGATCGGCGTAGGCCCGGTCGACCTCACGGGTGGCGCCTTCGGGGCTGAACGACATCGAGAGCGCCACCTTCTGGCGGCTCACGGCGCCGTCGGCGGCGAGCCGACCGACCCAGAAGCTGATGCCACCGTCGTCGGCGGTGCGGCCGAGGAGCTCGGTGTAGGCCTCGCGGACCCACTCCTCGTTCGCGGACTGGGCGGCCGCCGGCGCGGGTGCGAGCAGCACACCGGCGAGGGCGGTCACGAGGAGCGCGAGAAGGGCGCGCATGCGGGACGGCATCGTCGAAACGGTAGTTCCACGCATCGTCCGGCTGGGCGATGCCCGACCCCGTTCCGGGCCGGTCGATCAGTGGGGGAGGGGCACCTCGGAGACCTCGAGGTGGAGGTCCCGATCCCGGTAGGGGTGGGCTCGTGCGACGGCGTCGTCGACGGCGACGCCGAGACCCGGTCGATCCGGGACCACCACGTGACCGTCGACCACCTCGATCGGTTCGACGAGGAGCTCGGCGTGGAAGTCGTCGAAGGTCTGGATCGCCTCGACGATCAGCAGGTTCGGGCTGCTCGCGGCCACCTGGATGTTGGCCGCCGCCCCGATGGGCCCGTTGTAGCAATGGGGTGCGATCTGGGCGTGGTGCATCTCGGCGAGCGTCGCGATCTTCCTGCCCGCCAGGATCCCGCCACAGCGGGCGATGTTGGGCTGGAGGATCCGGGCGGCGCCGGCGGCCAGGACGGCCGCGAACTCGTGCGGGGTCGAGAGTCGTTCGCCCGTCGCCACCGGGATCGTGGTGGCCCGGTTGACCTCGGCCATCGCGGCGGGGTTGGTGGGCGGGGTGGGTTCCTCGAACCACAGCGGATCGAACGACTCCAGCACGCGGGCGAGGCGGATGGCGCCGTCGACCGTGTACTGGCCGTGGGTGCCGAAGCAGATGTCGGCGGCGGTGCCGACCTCGGACCGGATCGCCCGGCAGAACTCGGCGGCGAGCTCGATGCGTTCGGGTGAGGGCATGCGGGGGTCGAAGGCTCCGTAGCCGCCCATCGGGTCGAGCTTCACCGCGGTGAAGCCACGGTCGACCTCGAAGCGTGCGCGTGCCGCCGATGCCGCCGGGTCGCCGTAGACGTCGGCCGGGTCGCCCGGTGTCGGATAGAGGTAGGTGTAGGCCCGCAGTCGATCCCGGACCCGGCCCCCGAGCAGATCGGCCACGGGGCGACCGGCGGCCTTGCCGATGATGTCCCAGCAGGCGATCTCGAGTCCGGACACCACGGCACCGAGGGTGATCTCGGGCCGCCCGGAGTAGCCCCGGCTCATGGCCCGCAGCGTGAAGGTCTCGATCCCGTGGGGGTCCCAGCCGAGCAGATGCCGTTCGGCGACGTCGGCGACGAGATCGGGAAGGACGGAGGGACGGAACGTGGCGGCGTAGATCTCCCCCCAGCCGACGAGGCCGGTGGAGGTGCTGACCTTCACGAACACGAAGTACCGGCCACCGAAGTGGGGTGGCGGGTTGTCGACGACGAAGGTCTCGACCTCGGTGACGACGCCCGATCGGGGGTCGACGCTCGAGGGGGACACGGCGGGGGAGTCGGTGGCGGACACGGCGGCAGTCTCGCAGAGGCGACGGCCGAGGTCGTGGCCGATCCGGCCGGATCGGCCTGGATGGCCGGTGCCGAGCCCCAGCACACTCGGGGCATGACCCTCATCGATCTGAGCCACACGATCACCGACGGCCTCGACACCTATCCGGGTCTGCCGGCTCCGATCGTGGCCGAGCACCTCTCGCGAGCGGCTGCCGAGGAGATCTACGGGCCCGGCATCACGTTCCAGATCGGGCTGATCACCCTCTGCACGAACACCGGCACCTATCTCGACACCCCGTTCCATCGATTCGCCGATGGTCATGACCTGGCCGGTCTCGACCTCGAGCGGGTCGCCGGCGTGCCCGCCGTCTGCCTGGACCGCACCGGCGAGCGGGCGATCGAGCTCACCGAGGCCGACGTCGCCGGGCTCGCCGGGCACGCGGTGTTGATCCGCACCGACCACAGTCGGCACTTCGCCACCCCCGACTACACCGTCGAGCACCCGTTCCTCACCGGGCGATCGGCCGATCTGCTCGTCGCCGCCGAGGTCGCCTGTGTCGGCATCGACTCGTTGAACATCGACTCGACCGAGGGTGGGGAGCGACCCGTCCACACGACGTTGCTCCGGAACGAGATCCCGATCGTCGAGCATCTGACGAACCTCGCGACGCTGCCGAGCGAGGGCTTCCGCTTCACGGCGGTGCCCCCGAAGATCGAAGGTGCCGGCACCTTCACGGTGCGGGCCTTCGCGGAGGTCTGAGTCGGCGTTCGTGCCCGGTGGACGGTGGCGCCCGCCTGGATAGTCTCGTGGGCTGCTGCCGATGGCGTTCGTCGTCACCGGTGGCCGGGCCACAGGTCCCGCCCACACCAGATCGGTGTGGCACCGCATCGAACGAGGAGTCCCACCATGGGCAACCGCAAGCCAGCCAACCTTCCCGCCAAGGCCGACACGATCGCCAAGCACGGCAAGAGCGAGGGCGACACCGGTTCGCCCGAGGTGCAGATCGCACTCCTCACCGATCGGATCAACCACCTGACCGAGCACCTGAAGACCCACAAGAAGGACCACCACTCCCGCCGTGGTCTGCTCATGCTCGTGGGTCGTCGTCGCCGGATGCTCGACTACCTCGCCGGCATCGACGTCGAGCGCTACCGCTCGCTCATCGCCGAGCTCGGGCTGCGCCGCTAGGCCACCGGCTCATCCGGCGCCTCCATCGGCGCCGACCACCCGGAACCCGCACCACGGTGCGGGTTTCGTCGTTTTCCGGCCGACTCCAAGGTTCGTTTCATCTTCGATCGTCACCGTTCGGAGCATGAACACCACCCCCCGAACCATCAAACGAGTCGCCGCACTCGGTGTGGCCGGTCTCCTCTCGTTCGGTGCGGTCGCGGTCGCACCCGATGACGACCCCGTCCTCGTCGACGGCACCGCCGTCGCCGGTGCGACGGCCCGGATGGCCGTCGACGGCCACGATCACGCCGAGCACGACCACGGATCCGACGATCACGGCACCGACGACCACGGCGACGCCATGGCCACCGGTCACGGAAACCACGACCACGCCGCCGACGCCGGCACCCACGCCGCGGTCATGGGTCTGGTCGACCCCGCCGACGCCACCCACGTGGCCACGGCCAGCGGCGACTGGAGCTCGGCCGAAACCTGGGGCGGGGACGTGCCCGGCACCGGCAGCTTCGTGCACATCCCCGCCGGCGTGACCGTCACCGTCGACACGACGCTCGATCCCGAGATCGAGCGCATCGGTGTCGAGGGCACGCTGCGGTTCGCCACCTCGGTCGACACCCAGCTGAAGGTCGACACCCTCGTCACCATGCCGAGCGGCACCCTCGAGGTCGGCACACCCGACCAGCCGATCGCGGACGACGTCGTCGCGTCGATCGAGTTCGCCGACGACGGCCCGATCGACCGCAGCCAGGACCCGGGCCTCATCTCCCGGGGCGCCCTGCTCCACGGCACGACCGTCGTCCAGGGCGGTGAGGTCACGCACCGTACGACCGTGACGAGCTTCCCCCGGGCCGGCGACACGAGCATCCAGGTGGACGGCCCGCTCGTCGGCTGGGACGCCGGCGACGAGATCGTGATCACCGGCACCGACGGCGCCACGAGCGACGAGCGTCGGATCATCACCGGTGTCGACGGCACGACCGTGCGGTTCTCCGAGCCGCTCCAGCGGGACCACGTGCCGCCGGCGGCCGACCTCGAGCTGTATGTCGCCAACCTCACCCGCAACGTGGTGTTCTCGTCCGAGAACACCCAGATCGATCGTCGCGGCCACCTCATGGTGATGCACACCCTCGACGCCCGGATCCGTGGTGCCCGCTTCACCGACATGGGTCGGACCGACAAGTCCCGGGAACTCGACGACGTCGACTTCGGCGAGATCGAGCCGGGTGCGGTCGGCTGGGACGGCAGCTTCGAGCAGCTCGGCGGCACCAACGTCCGTGGCCGCTACACGGTCCACTTCCATCGCGGCGGGGCCGACCCCCGCACGACCCCGGGTGTCGTGGCCGATTCGGTCGTCACCGGTGACCCGGGCTGGGCCTTCACCAACCACTCGAGCCACGTCGACTTCCTCCGCAACGTGGCCTACGACAACGCCGGCGCCGGCTTCTTCACCGAGGCCGGCGACGAGACCGGCCGCTGGATCGACAACATCGCCATCCGCACCGTCATGCCGAACTTCGCCTTCGGTGACGAGGGAGCGATCGACCCCGACCTGCGGGCCGCTCGTCAGGACTTCGGTGCCGACGGCGACGGCTTCTGGTTCCAGGGCAATCGCATCGACGTGATCGGCAACGTCTCGGCCGGCTCGTCGGCCCACGGCATCATCTGGTGGTCGGAAGCCCTCGCCGAGGCCGACCTCGGTCGGGTCTCGAGCGTCCGGGTCGACACCCTGCCCGACCCCTCGCTCGTCCCCGATCGCGAGACCATCGAGGTCTGGTGGGCGCCGCTCGGCGAGGTCCGGGACAACACCGCCTATGGCTCCGTCGTCGGTGTTCGGGCCCGCTACATCCACGGCGCCAGCTACCTCGGTGACCCGAACGTGCCCCCGATGGCCTACATCGAGAGCCTGCGGCCCACGATCGACGGCATCACCACCTGGGACGTCCGGGACGGCGTGCTCATGAACTACAACGAGCGCCTCGACCTGCGGAACATCCGGGCCATCGGCATCGCCGAGCCCTTCCGCCACAACTTCGGCCACACGGCGGCCGTCGGGGTCGGGCTCGACCTCAACAACGACGCCACCTTCGGGCCCGGCTCGGTGGAGAACGTCGATCTCCGCAACTTCGAGGTCGGCTTCCTCGCCCCCCGCCACGGTCTCTGGACCGTGCGGGATCTGACCACGGCGGCCACCACCGACGTGTTGATCCACAACCCGCTCCACACCGAGCGCTCGCTCGAGATGGAACGCTTCACCTTCGCCCCGCTCGACGGCACCGATCTCGCCGGTCGGGAGGGCAGCCGCCGCAACATCGTCCTGGCCTACGACGCCAACGGTGACGGCGACGGTGTCGACCCCTCGACCGCCGAGGAGGGTCCGACCGGTGAGCCCCAGCGCCCCGACCGGGTGACGTGGGACGGCCTCGGCCTCTACTCACCCGCCAGCGTCGATCTGCCCGCTGGAGCCCAAGCGCACCCGCAGGTGACCAACGGTCTCGTCGGTCAGGCGGCGCCGGTGCCGACCATGACCCACGTGCCGGGCGCCGGCGCCATGGGCGACGACGACTTCGATGACGAGGAGTCGGGTGACGAGTTCGACGACGAGGACGGAGCGGACACCGACGACGACCGGGATGACGCCGAGGAGCGTGACGACAGCGAGGGCGTCCGCTTCGAGGGTTCCGCCGAGGAGTTGGTCGAGCAGACGCTCGCCGAGATCCGGGGTGTGCTCGCCTCGGCCGATCGGGAGACGGTCCGGGAACTCGCCGAATGGTGCGAGAGCGGTGAGCTCGAGGCCGACGACCCGTTCGCCCTCGTCTGTGTGGCTCAGGCCACCGACGGCGAGACGGCCGAGGTCGAGATCGACGGTGACGATGCCTTCGACGCCATCGACCGGATCGTCGAACGCTTCATCGAGGCGATCGAGGAGGACGAGTCGATGCTCGACGAACTCCTCGAGCGGTGTGACGACGCCGGCTCCGACACGGGTGACGCCTGGTCGCTCATCTGCTCCGTCCTCGGCGCCGACGGGGAAGAGGACGGCGATGACACCGCCGAAGGCGGCGATGACACCGCCGAAGGCGGCGATGACACC
>JAHDBV010000013.1:34191-71241 GCA_020630195.1 Acidimicrobiales bacterium | reverse complement strand
GCAGCTCCTTGACGGTGTCGACACCGGCCTTCTCGAGCAGGTCGCTGTACTGCGAGCCGATGCCCTTCACGCGCATGAGGTCGGCACGGTTGGCCCACTCCAGGAGCTGCTTCTGGTCGATGCCGGTCTCGACCGACAGCGCCTTGCGGCCCTTCTTCGAGCCGGCCTCGGCGAGGAGCTTCTCGCAGGAGGCCACGCCGGCCTTCCGGAGCTTCTTGCCCTTGCCCTTGCCGATGCCTTCGATGGCTTCGATGCTTGCCATGGTTCGTTTCCTCTGCCTCTCGGGTGTTGACGGGAACAGCGCTCCGACGGCACGACCGGCGCGAAGTTGAGGACTTCGCCACGCATCGATGCGAGAGTTCGGGGGTGTTTCTCCCACCCGTGTTCCGAGATGACGAGCCGGCCACACTCGATCGGCTCCTCGAGGCCCAACCCCTCGCGCAGTTGGTGACCGTCGCCGACGGGCGACCGTTCTCGACACCGGTCCCGGTCGTCGTCGAACGCGACGGGGCCACACTGCGGGTGATCGCCCATCTGACGAAGGCGAACCCCCAGGCATCACACGACGGCTCGGCGGCCGTGATGACGTGGCTCGTCTCCTCGGCCTACATCACCCCCTCCTGGTACGAGACGAAGCGGTCGGGCGATCCGAAGGTGGTCCCCACCTGGAACTACGAGGCCGTCGAGGCCCACGGCACGGTGCGGATGACCGACGACCCGGCGGACGTGCTGGCCGCCGTCACGGCGCTCACCTCGCGGCATGAGCAGCGGCGGGCCGACCCGTGGGCGGTGACGGACGCGCCGGCGGACTTCATCGAGAAGCTGACCCGCTCGCTCGTCGCGGTCGAGCTGCGAACCGACGACGTGCGGGTGAAGCGCAAGTTGTCCCAGAATCGTCCGGAGGCCGATCGGCTCGCGGTCACCGAGGCACTCGCCACGGCCGACGGAGCCGCCGGCGTGGTGGGTTCGTCGATGCGGATGCTGATCGACTGACGCCCGGACGGATTGGCCCGGGGTCGCGCCGGATCACCAGAATCGGCCCATGACGAGCGTCGCTTCGACCGACAACCCCCTGCACCGGGACTTCTGGGTGCGCGATCAGACCGCCGTCGAGGCCGATCTCGCCGCACTCCGGGCGGCCGGGCCGACCTTCTTCGGTGAGGAACGGTCGGAGAACGATCTGATCCCGACCGGGCCGGGGGCCTGGGCGGTCACCCGCCACGCCGACATCCTCGAGATGTCGAAGAACCCGCAGGTGTTCTCCTCGGCCGACGGTGTCACCGTGCTGGACGCCCCGGCCGAGTTCAACGAGTTCTTCTCCTCGATGATCGCGATGGACGATCCGCGGCACGCCCGCCTCCGCAAGCTCGTGTCGGCGGGCTTCACCCCGCGGATGCTCGACAAGTTGACCGACGGGGTCCGAACCCAGGCCAACGTGATCGTCGACGAGGTGGCCGAACGCGGTGCGTGCGACTTCGTCGTCGACGTCTCGGCCCGGCTCCCGCTCCGGATCGTCTGTGATCTCATGGGCATCCCCGAGTCGCAGCTCGACTTCGTCTTCGACCAGACCAACGTGATCCTGGGTGCCGGCGACCCGGAGTACGTGCCGGAGGGCACCGACATCCTCACGGCGATCCTGACCGCCGGTGGCGGCCTGGCCGAGCTGATGAACGAGGTCGCCACCTCGAAAGAGGGTGTCGACTCCGACGACCTCACGTCGATCCTCGTGAACGCCGAGGTCGACGGCGAGAAGCTCAGCTACGGCGACATCGCCTCGTTCTTCATCCTGCTCGTCGTCGCCGGCAACGAGACAACGCGCAACTCGATGTCGTGGGCGCTGACCTACCTCACCGAACACCCGGAGCAGCGGGCCATCTGGCAGAACGACGTCGACGGCGTCGCCAAGACCGCCGTGGAGGAGATCGTGCGGCTGGCGAGCCCGGTGAGCTACATGCGACGCACGGCCCTCGAGGACTGCGAGGTCGGCGGCCAGGCCATCGCGGCCGGCGACAAGCTCTGCATGTTCTACATCGCCGCGAACCGGGACGAGGACGTCTTCGACGACCCGTACCGGTTCGACGTGCGACGCGATCCGAATCCCCACGTCGGCTTCGGCGGCCCGGGCCCCCACTTCTGCCTGGGCGCACACCTCGCCCGCCGCCAGATCCACACCATGTGGTCGGTGCTGTTCGATCGCCTGCCCGACATCCACGCGACCGGCGAACCGGATCTCCTCGCGTCGTCGTTCATCCACGGCATCAAGCACCTGGACGCGAGCTTCACGCCGGAGGCGTGAAGCCCTTCACAGCCGGAGGCGTGAAGCCCTTCACAGCCGGGAGGCTGACCCGACGCATCGCCAGCCGGCGAGCGCCGTCGCTCAGACGAGGACGACGGTGTCGCGCCCGGCCTTCTTGGCCTCGAGCAGCGCACCGTCGGCCGCGGCGTAGGCGGCGGCGAGATCACGTTCCTCGGTGGTCGACGCGACACCGATCGAGATCGACCCACCCGTCTCGGCCGCGGCCACCCGTGCCCGGTCGGCGATCCGACCGGCGATCTCGGGCGTGACGTTCTCGATGAGGGCGACGAACTCGTCGCCTCCGATGCGGTAGAGCGTGTCGTCGCTCCGCAGGATCCCGGAGATGGCCCGGGCGACCGCGATCAGCAGCTGATCGCCGGCTTCGTGCCCGAACGTGTCGTTGACCCGCTTGAACCGGTCGATGTCGAACACCAACGCACACGTGGTGGGCGAGGTGACGGGATGCCAGCCGTCGAGGCGGTCGCGGAATGCACGGCGGTGCAGGAGTCCGGTGAGCGGGTCGAGGTGGGCGAGGTCGATCAGGCGGTCCATCGAGGCCCGGATCTGCCACGCCCCGGCGGCGAGGGCCCCGAGGACCTCCAGCTGTTCGACGAGGTCGTCGGCGAGCTCACCGGGCTCGTCGTCGGCGAGCACCAGGAGGCCGAACAGATCCTCCCCCACGGCGACGGGGGTCGCGACGAGGCGGGACACACCGAGGTCGCGCAGCGCGGCGGCCTGACGGACGAGCGGGTCGAGTTCGTCGGCGTCGTCGGCGGCGAGGACCACCGAGCGGGTGCTGTCGAGTCGGGCGCGACTGACGAGCGAGCGGATCACCGACTCCCGGTCGGCGAGGGCCTCCCCCGCCGGGCCGGTGGCCTCGTGCACGACGTGGGCGCGCGGGCCGATCGCCACGACGACCGCACTCGACAGGCCGGTCAGGTCTCGCCCGGCACGGGCCAGGCACGTCGGGAACTCCGTCGAACTGGCGATCGACTGGAGTTCCTGGGCGGCGAGGGCGACACGGTGCCAGCCGTGGGCGGCTGAGGACTGCATGGCCGCCCAATCGGCGGGAGCAGACGACCCTTGAGTCAGGGGCGTCACCACCCCCTCGCTCAGGGGGTCAACGCCAGGACTTGCGCAGGTGACCGATCTCGATGTGGTTCCACCGGCGTTGCACGGGCCCGCGCAGGGCAGAACCCGGCCCGGTCCGGGTGGCCATCTCCGCGAGCGTCAGCGCCAGGCCGAACCGCTCGACACGGAACCGGATCCGACCGAGCCGATCAGCCCGCCGCAACGCGGCGAGGTCGAGCGCAGCCGGGTCGATCGGTTCGAAGTCGCTCCGGGCGTAGCCACGACGTTCGAGCCAGTCACCCAACCGTGCTTCCATGAGCTGGACGTTCTCGGCGGACTGCGAACGCCGCCAACGCGCCGCGGCGTCGGCGGTGGGCCGGCCGTAGTCCGTGTCGTCGGCGTACGAGAACACCTCGTCGGTGAACTCCACACCGAGGAACGTGCAGATCCGGGTGAGTTCGGCTTCGGGGTCGGTCACGAGATCCTCGAAGCGGACCTCGCAGCATCGTTCGTCGTCGATGGTCGCCCGGAAGGTGTCCCAGTCCTGTTCGGCCTCCAGCCACTTGTCGAGACCGAACCAGGCGTTGCCCGCCCAGCCCATCTGCTCACAGGACGGGCCCACGTCGCGGGGATCGCGGACGATGTGGATGAAGCGGGCATCGGGCCAGATGTGTGGCGCCCGATCGAAGGCGAAGTGCACGGTGGCACCGACGACGGCTTCGTCGGTGATTCTCGAGCGGAGGAAGCCGCGGACGAGTTCGTCGTAGCTCTCGCACCGGTCGTCGATCGCGAACCCGCTCGTCGAGAAGATCCGATTGCCGGCGAGGAAGCGTCGGTAGTCGGCGAGCGTCGGGCGGGTTCCGTCGGCACCGACCCGCTCGAGTGCGAACTCGAACTCCTCACCGAACCGGATGTCCGGGTGGCTGTCGAGCAACAGGCGCAGCATGGTGGTGCCGGATCGTTCGGATCCGACCATGAACACGGGGCGCTGGGCGACACGGTGCGCGTGCTCGATCAGGGTGGACAGTGACGACGTGGACAAGGGGTGTGACCTCCGAAGTGCTTGCCCCGGATGTCGACACAGCCGCCGGAGGCCTTGAACCGCGAAGCCGTTCTGCCCAGACCATCGGGACTTCGGTCAGCGGTGGATCGGGTTGAGCCGCATCACCGTCGTCGAACGGAGTTCGGACGACGCCCCGAACATGCCGGTGACCCCCGCTCGGCGTGCGACCACGAGCACGCCGAGGTCGATCGGATCGTGGAGCTCGGCCTCACGTGTCGTGGGGCACCACGTCCGGTCGTGGGCGCCGCCGCCGCACTCCCACACGGTGTCGACGGCGAGGTCGGCGAGCATGTCGGGGGTGTAGTGGTTGCAGGTGGTCGTCGAGTGCCGTTCGCAGTTGACGTCCATGCCCGAGGCCGTGACCTCGTAGAGGACGACGTACTGGACGTCGAGGCGGGTCGAGTCACCGAAGTCGGCCGTGAGCGACCGGAGGGCCTCCCGATCGGCGCGGGCGTCGTTGCTGAGCTGCGATGCGACCCGGGCGGCGGAGCGCGAGCCGCGGTCGAGTGCCATCGAGTCGCTCCACATGAGGCCGTACTCGACGAGCCCCAGGATCATGATGAGCAACGGCGTCGCGACGAGCACCAGCTCGACGAGCGCGGCGCCCCGCTCCTCGCCGCGGCGACGGGCCGCACGGCGGCGGGCGAATCGGAGCATCAGTTCGCCGCCGGTTCGATCCGGGCGATCCGGGTGATCTCGACGGTGCGGGTCGGGCCGAGCATGCCGGTGATCGACGGCACGTTGACCCGCACGTACACCCCGACGTGATCGGGGCCGCCGGGATCGCTGATGGCGTCCTGTCGGCCGGTCGGGCACCAGTTGGTGTCCCGGGCGGTCGAGGCGCACCCCCACGAGCCGGTCTGGGCACCGGTGGGGTCGAGGAACGGGAGGAAGAAGTCGTTCGGGCCGTACCCGTTGCAGGCGATACCCCGGGGGATGGGAATCGACCGGCAGGCGGCCGGGATCTCGCTGCCGGGGCCGTCGACGGCATGGAAGATCACGATCTGCTCGATGTCCTCCACGTCGAAGGTCGACAGACCGTGTCGCAGGGTCTGCAGCGTGACGTAGTCGGCGTCGAGCGACGCCCCGTCGACCGTGGCGGCCCGGATGGCGGCGGTGGTGGCGCCGTCGACCTTGAGGTGGTTGTGCACGGCGAGACCCATCTCGAACAGCGCCATGAGCATGAAGATGAACACCGGGGTGGCGAGGGCGGCCTCGATGAGCGAGGCACCACGCTCCCCTCGGCGGGATCGGCGTCGACGGACCGGCATCAGTACAGGACCGTGAACTGTTGGGTCGCGGCGTTCCCGCAGCGGTCGAGCATGACGGTGCCGCCTCGGGCGGCGAGACACAGCCCGGTCTCGACATGGCGGTACGACACGACGAGGCCGGACACCGACTCCTGGGTCCACGTGGTTCCGGTGTCGCCGCAGGCCGCCGGGGTGGCGACCGGGCCCGAGCCGTCGTCGGCGACGCCGATACAGCGCCCCGAGGCACCGATCTCGAACGTGAGGGTCACGCCGTCATCGCTCAACGCGGTCACGGGGATGTCGGCCGGACCGCCACAGGGACCCGTGCCGACGTCGGTGCCGAACGCCGAGAGGCAGCTCCCGTTCACGACCTGCACCGACTTCTCGACATAGGTGAGCAGCTCGGACTCCGGGGAGCTGCCGAGCCCGTCGGGGGCCTCGGCGACGGGCGTGTCGTCGAGGTCCTCGTCGAACGGGCGGTGATCGGCGATGCCCTCGCCGGAGTCCTCGAGGAGTTGTTCACTGTTGTCGGTCAGGCTCCGGATGACACCGAGCGCGCCGACGATGAACAACGACAGCACGAGCGCGTACTCGACGAGCGAGGCTCCTCGTTCGGCGGCGTGGTGGGTGCGGGTGGTCATCAGTCGGTCAATCGGATCGGGTCGCCGTCCATGGCGAGGGCGAACGACGCCCACTCGGTGGCGAGCCGCGTCGGGGTGGGCTGGAACCGGATCCGGAACCAGTAGCCCTGGCCCGAAGCGGCGTAGGCGGGGAAGTCGACCTGGCTGTCGAGGGGCACGCTGAGCGTGACGATGCGTCCGTTGAACCGCCAGTGGTTGCCCCACCCGGAGTAGGTCACCTTCGCCGGATAGTTCGAGCGGGTCGGGTCGAGATACAGGCAGGGGTCACCGGAGCAACTGTCGCTCGGGTTCGACGGTGCGTGGTTGCGGCTGTCGTCGGATGACCAGGTGAAGTCCATGGGCCGACCGAGCGGGTCGATGACCTGGATGTTGTCCATGGATTCGCCGACGTCCCAGAGCTGGACCTGCATCGTCTGGCCGGCGTACTCGGGGCCGACCTCGGCCAGGTAGAGCACCATCGGGTCGCCGGCGACGTCACCACTCGACCGGGTCGGGATCCAGTCCTCGGCCGAGACCGTCGGACAGTTGTCGACGGCCCCGATCGCCGAGCAGCCGTCGGCTCCCGAGTCGGTCTTCACCCAGAAGGCGTAGTGGTTCCAACCCTGTCGGGTGGAGTCGCCGACCATGCTCTGGATGAGGTGGGTCTCCACCTCGCCGGTCGTGTTCGGCGGGAAGGTGAACGGTGTCTCGGTCCACCCCTGGGTGTGGTCGGTCCACGAGCTCGCCGGATACGGGAGCAGATCCTCGGGGCAGTCGTCGGACGACCACCAGTCGGTCGTGGGGACGTCGTCGGTCCGGATCAGCGGCGTGGCGTTGGTGTCCCACTGGCGCCACTCGACGAAGGTGCCCCGGTCGGTCCGCCCGTTCCAGTGACCGTCGCTGGGCTTGCGCCCGTACGCCGGGCAACGGCCGGGGTCGAACACCATGAGCCGGCTCGTCGTGTTGACCCCGGGCGGGATCTCGATCCGGAAGAAGTAGCCACCGTCGCGGCCGGTCGTCGCCCGCTTCCAGTCGGGGTTCTCGGGCAGCGTGGGTCGATCACCACACCACGGCGAGGCGAGGTACTTCGCCGCCTTCACGTCGCCGTAGTGGCCGACCTGGCAGTCGTTGTTCTCGAGGATCCAGTAGTTCGACGGATCGAGTGCACCGATCGCATACGGCCCGAACCCGAGCGTGTTGGTGGGTGATCCGATGCCGACGGGCGAGAGCGCGGCGGCGTCCGCGTACCGGGCGATCGTGAGCGTGTCGTCGCTCACGACCTGGCTGAAGAAGCGTTCGCCGGCGTCGGAGATGACGACCCGGATCGAGACCTGGTCGGGGAACTCGACCGCGACGTCGACACCGTCGAGACCGTGTTCGAAGCCGTTGAGGCCGGCGATCTCGCGCGCGACGCGGGTGGCCGAGGTCTGGTCCGGAAGCAGCGGTGCGCCGGCGAGTGCCGCCGCGTCCGAGGCGGCCTGCATCCGATTGGCCTGCACGATCCAGCCGCCCACGTCGATCGCGAGCGCGACGAAGATCATCAACGGCACCATGAGCAGGGCCGTCGTCGGCAGGACGTATCCCTCCTCGGCGGCGTGTGGGCGAAAACGCACGGATTGGGCGTCGGCGCGTCCGGGCCTGGGCTTGACGACCCACGAATCCGAACCCGCGGGTAACAACGATCGACTCACGATCGACTGGGCCGCTCGGACCTGCCGGATCGACGGAGGTGAACCCGGACCTGACGGAGGGTTGCCGGTCCAAAACGAACGCAAGTCCGGCGAAGCCGGACCTCACGGAGGCGAAGGGTTGCCGGTCCAAAACGAACGCAAGTCCGGCGAAGCCGGACCTGTCGGAGGCGAAGGGTTGCCGGTCCAAAACGAACGCAAGTCCGGCGAAGCCGGACTTGACGGAGCCCGAAGGGCTCCCGTGGACCGTACTGGACTTGAACCAGTGACCTCTCGCGTGTGAGGCGAGCGCTCTAGCCAACTGAGCTAACGGTCCGGGGCCGAGCACGATAGCGGGCGCCGGCCGAACCGGCCACGCCGTTGCCGGGATCGGCGACGCCTCCGGCGATCAGTCGACGAGAGCCGACCCCACGTCGCCGAAGACCTGCTCGAAGGCCCGGATCGCCTGGAGCACACCGACGTCGTCACGTTGTGGACCGACGACCTGGAGTGCGGCCGGCAGACCGTCACCGCCCATGCCGATCGGCACGACACCGGCCGGGTTCCGGGTGAGGTTGAACCCGAACGTGAACGCCACCCAGTTGGCCACCTCGGCGCCGTTCACGACACCCTCCCCGCCGATGCGGGGCGCCCGCCCGGCCGTGGCGGGGGTGAGCAGCAACGGGGCCTGTTCGAACACGGGCTCGAGGGCGAGGTTGAACTCGTGGATGGCGTCGATGGCCCGGATCACATCGGTGCCGGACATGGCCATGCCGAACTCGATCTGCGCCCGGAGGCTCTCGTCGATCCGCTCCCAATCGGGTGTGCCGTGCAGGTGGCCCTGGGTCCGCGCCCGGAGTGCGGTCCACATCGTCAACCACGGTCCGAGTGGCGCCTCGTTCCAGATCTCGTCGAGGCGGATCACCTCGACGCCGGCCGCCGCGAGTCGGGCGACCGCGGCCTCGGCTTCGGCCTCGACGCCGGTGTCGACATCGGCGAACCCCATCGTCGGCGACCAGACGACCCGGTCGGGCAGACGGGCGGTCTGCACCGCCTCGAACCACGGCGCCCCCGAACGGGGAAGCGAGAACGGATCGGTCGGATGTGGGCCGACCACGACGTCGAGCGCGAACGCGACATCCGCGATCGTGCGGGCCATGGGGCCCTTCACGGTGAACACGCCGGATCCGGGTGGGGTCGGCCCGCCGTTCGGCACGCGACCCTGCGTCGTCTTGATGCCCGACAGGCCACAGAGCGCCGAGGGGATCCGGATGGAGCCACCGCCGTCGGACCCGGTGGCGAGCGGCACCATGCCCGCCGCGAGGGCCGCGGACGACCCGCCGGAGGATCCGCCGGGGGTGCGGTCGGGGTCCCACGGATTGCGGGTCGCCCCGAACGCCGGCGAGTCGGTGGCGCCTTTGTGTCCGTACTCGGGTGTGGCCGTCTTGCCCACCACCACGCACCCGGCGGCCCGGAGTCGGGCGACGAGCGGCGAGTCACCGTCGGCCGGTCGATCGTCGCTGAGCGCCGAGCCGTAGCGGGTGGGCAACCCGGCGGCGTCCTCGAGGTCCTTCACGGCGAGCGGAATGCCGGCGAGGGGTCCGACGCCGTGTCCGTTGACGAGGCGCTCGTCGATGTCGGCCGCATCGGCCAGGGCCCGATCGGCGTCGAGGGCGACGAAGGCGCCGAACCGTTCGTCGAGGCGTTCGATGCGTTCCAGGGCGGCGGTCACGACCTCGGTGGCGGAGACCCGGCGGCGCCGGACGTCGTTGGCGAGATCGGCGAGGGCGACGGTGCGGAAGTCCACGGTGGCGAACCTAGTCGGCCGTCGTGGCGGGCTCGCCGCCGGGCCCGGCTCGGTCAGACCGTGCGGTCGTAGGTGCGGAACTCGACCCGATTGCCGTCGGGGTCACGGACGTAGAACCCGGCACCTCGGCCCCGGGCACCGAAGAGCATCGCCGGGCCCATCTCGATGGCCCCGTCGTGGCGAGCGAGTGCGGCGTCGAACGCCTCCCCGTCGACGACGAGCGCCAGGTGGTCGACGTTGGGGCCGGCGACCTCGGCGTCGTCGCGACGACCGGTCACGTCGATGAGGGTGGTGCTGTCGAGTCGGAGCGACACGAACGGGGCGTCGCCCTCGCGCCACTCGTCGAGGCGTTCGACGCCGAGACCGAACTCACGGGCGTACCACGACACGGTCCGCTCGACGTCGGCGACGACGAGCACGACGTGGTCGAGGGCGGCGCTCACGGGGCGAGGCAGGCGACGAGGTCGGCCTTCACCTGCACCTCGAGGGCGGTGCCGTTGGGGCAGATCCCGTCGGGCAGGCGGGCGCCGATGACGACACCGTCGCGCGGGCCGTCGCAGGGCACTTCGAGGAGGCCGCCTCCGGCGATCCGGCGGACGCAGGCGTTCGCCGGCACGCCGAGATCCGGACCGGCCACGGTCGTCGGGGGCGGCGACGAGTCACGACCGGTCTGCACGGCCGTGAACACGAAGATGGCGGCCAACAGTCCGAGGAACGTGACCCACGGGACGTATCGGAGGAAGGCGACCTTCTTGGCGTCGGCCTCGGCCTCGGCGACACGACGACGATGGTCGAGCAACGACGGGTCGAGCAGGCGGGGGTCGATCCGGGTGACGCCGTCGTCGATCCGCACGCCGGCGCCGTTCGCGGGCACACCCGAGAGTCGACGGTCGTAGGCGCGACGCTCGTCACGGTCGCCGAGCACCCGCCAGGCTTCGTTGACCCGCCGCATCTCGTCCTCGGCCCGGGCCGATTCCTCGGCGCCGGCGGTGGCGAACCGGTCGGGATGCCAGCGACGGGCTTCACCCAGGTAGGCCTTGCGGACGTCGTCGGCCGAGGCCGATCGGGGCACCCCGAGAACGTCGTAGTACGTGTCGGCCACCCCGAGAGGCTACGACGGTGGTGCGCCGGCGGGCTCATCGAGCGATGTGGAACGGGACGACTTGGCCCGGACCTCGACCACCTGCCAGCCTCGCCCCATGGATCTGTCACTCGGCATGGGGTACTGGAGTTCGGGGCCGCCGGAGGGCGCGGTCGAACAGATCGCCGTGGCCGAGGCCCGGGGCTTCGACACGGTGTGGTCGGCCGAGGCCTACGGGTCGGACGCGTTGACGCCGCTCGCCTGGTGGGGAGCGGCGACCGAGCGGCTCGGTCTCGGCACGTCGATCTGCCAGATCTCGGCCCGGACCCCGGCGGCCATGGCGATGGCCGCGATCACGATGGATCACCTGTCGGACGGCCGGTTCCGGCTCGGTCTCGGGGCCTCGGGGCCACAGGTCGTCGAGGGGTGGTACGGCCAGCCCTACCCGAAGCCGCTCGCCCGGACCCGGGAGTACGTCGAGATCATCCGCCGCATCGTCGCCCGGGACGTGCCGGTCGAGTTCCACGGCGAGCACTACCACCTGCCGTACAAGGGAGGTGCCGATCTCGGGAAGGCGCTGAAGTCGACGGTCCATCCGGTCCGCACCGACATCCCGATCTATCTCGGCGCCGAGGGCCCGAAGAACGTGGCGATGACCGGCGAGATCGCCGACGGCTGGCTTCCGCTGTTCTTCTCCCCCGCCGACGACGACTTCTACCGCACGGCGCTGGCCGAGGGCATGGCACGCGACGGTGCCCGCCACACGAGCCTCGACACCTTCGACGTGCAGGCGGTCGTGCCGGTCGTGATCGACGACGATGTCGAGACGGCGGCGGACAAGGTCCGACCGATGCTGGCGCTCTATGCGGGAGGTATGGGGGCCAAGGAGGCCAACTTCCACCTCAACGTGTTCGCCCGGATGGGGTACGAGGATGTGTGCCGACGCATCCAGGATCACTATCTGGCCGGTGATCGGGCCTCGGCGATCGCGGCCGTGCCGACCGCCATGGTCGAGGACATCGCGCTCGTGGGCCCGCCGGCCAAGATCCGCGACGACCTGGCCCGCTGGGAGGAGTCGGTGGTGAACACCCTCGTCGTGTCCGGGCCCGCGCCGTTGCTGCACGCCATCGCCGACATCGTGCTCGGCTGAGCGGCTCCGCTCAGTCGGACTCGGCGGAGAAGCCGACGAGGTCCTCCGAGGCGTTCCAGTCGGCACGGACCTCGGCATCGGTCCGGCGGCGACGTTCGAGCGACGGCGCGGCCTGCACGCCGTCGACGATCGTGCGCAGTCGGGTGTCCTGGCGCTCGGTGATCTCGTGGATCAGACGGATCGACACGACGACCCAGACGAGGAGCAGGATCCCGCCGGCGAAGGCGAGGCCCGACGCGTCGCGGTCGGCGTCGATGGCCCGACCGATGCCACCCCACGAGGCGGCGGTGAGCACGAGCAACGCGGCGTAGAGCCAGCTGCGGCGGGTCGGGTCCTCCTCGGTGAGGCCCGGTGAGGAGATGGCCCAGAGTTCGTCGATCGCCCGGATGGAGAGCCGCGGCACGATCAGCGCGGCGGCGAGCGCGGCGACGGCACCGGCGATGCGCAGCGACGGGATCTCGAACACGGCCGCCACGGCGAACAGTGCGGCGGCGGCGATGGCGGCGATGCCGTGTTCGATCACGGTGCGGGAGACATCGAGGAACGGGACCCGTCCGAGTCGAGCGGTGTTGGCCCAGGCCCGGAGCAGCCACCACAGGCCCATCACGGCCGAGTAGAGCGCGAACAGCGACGACGAGCCGACGATCGTGAGGACCCAGCTGTTGGTGTCCTCGGTGGCACCACCGGCGAGGGACAGCCCGCCGACGAGGGCCATGGCACCGGCAGGGAGGATCCACAACAGGGTGACGATCTTCGCGACGGCCGCCTCGGTCTGGGCGCTGCGATATCCGTCCATCATCGCGGCGAGCTTCTTCACGTGGCGTGACGCGTCGACACCCCGGATGGGGTTGGCCGACAGGTCGGCCGCGGTCACCGTGGCGTGTTGGAGCTCCGGCATGGTGAGGTCATCGGCACGTCTCGAGCCGACCTGAACCCTCAGGTAACCAGAACGATCCCGAGGGCGAAGGTGATGGCCACCGCGAGCTGGACCCGACCGGTACCGGCGAGCACGGGGATGAGGTCGAGGCCGGTGGCACCCCCGAGCACGGTCCGGATCGGGGTGATGGCGGGCACCAGGCCGACGAGCCCGAGCAGCGCGGCCGGACCGGTCTGTGCCGCCGTCGCGACGACCGCCCCGGCCACGACGACGAACAGCGCCACGAAGAAGCGCCGGCTGTTCGCGTCGCCGATCCGCACGGCGAGGGTGTGCTTGCCCGCGAGTTCGTCGAGCGGTCGATCACGGAGGTTGTTCGTGACGAGGAGCGCCACGGCGAGGGCACCCACCCCGACCGACGCGGTCCAAGCGGCGCCGGGCAGGGTCTCGGTCTGCACGTAGGTGGTGCCGACGGTGGCGACGACACCGAAGAAGACGAACACGAACACCTCACCGAGACCGAGATAGCCGTAGGGGCGGGGTCCGCCGGTGTAGGCCCAGCCCGCGAGCATCGAGGCCGCGCCGACCACGAACAACTCGGGCCCGACGGCGACGGCGAGCACCGCACCGGCGAGGCCCGCCACGGCGAAGGCGACGGCCGCCGCGATCTTCACCGAGCGGGCCGAGGCGTGGCCACCACCCACGAGGCGGAGCGGGCCGACCCGGTCGTCGTCGGTCCCGCGCTCACCGTCCGCATAGTCGTTGACGTAGTTCGTCGCGACCTGGAGGGCGAGTGAGACGAGCAGGGCGAGGGCGGCCCGCCACCACACGACGGCGTCGAGGTGTACGGCCACGGCCGTACCGACGGCCACGGGCACCACGGCGGCGGGCAGGGTCTTCGGGCGGGCGCCGGCGATCCAGAGGGCGGCACCGGTGGGTGCGGAGGCGGTCACGGCGCCGAGCGTAGGAGTCGGCACCGTCGCTCGTCGGATTGCTCAGCCGAGCAGGCGATCGGCGAGCCGTTCGAGGCCGGCGACCCGGCTGCCCTTGACGAGCACACCGGTGCCGTCGTCGACCGCACCGACGGCCTCGGCGGCGGCGTCGAGATCGGCGACGTGGGTCGCACCGTCGCCGTAGGCGGGCTCGGCCACGGCGATCACCCGGATGCCGGCCGCGACGGCCTCGGTGGCGACCGCCCGGTGCTCCTCGTCGCCGTCGTCACCGAGTTCGGCCATGGTCCCGAGCACGGCGACACGCCGTTCGACCCGGAGGGCGGACAGCGCGGCGAGCGCGGCACGGGTCGAGGTCGGGTTGGCGTTGTAGGCGTCGTTGATGACGGTGCCGCCCGCCGCCGTCGAGGAGACCTCCATCCGCCAGCGCGACACCCCGGCGCCGGCCAGCCCCTCGGCGGCGAGGGCGGGGTCGACACCGACGGCGACGGCGACGGCGAGGGCGAGGGCGGCGTTCGGGACCATGTGGGCGCCGGCGGCGGCGAGGGTCACCGGCACCTCGACCCCGTCGACCGATGCGGTGAACCGGGCCCGGAGTGCGTCGTCGAGTTCGACGTCGGTGATCCCGACCCCGGCGGACTCGCCGCCGACGAGCCGGACGGTCGCGGCGGTCCGTGACGCCATCCGCCGGACCCGATCGTCGGCACCGTTGAGCACCGCCACACCACCGTCGACGGCCGGAGGCAACGCCTCCACCAGCTCACCCTTCGCCTGCTCGATGGCATCGATCGACCCGAACTCGGAGGTGTGGGCGGCGGCGACGGCGGTGACGACGCCGATGGTGGGCCGGACGAGCTCGGCCAGCTCACTGATGTGGCCGAGGCCGCGCGCGCCCATCTCGCACACGACGACCCGGGCGTCGTCGGGGGTGCGGGCGAGGGTGAGCGGCACGCCGAGTTCGTTGTTGAACGATGCCGGGTTGGCGTGCACCGGCCGGTCGACGCCGATGGCGGCGGCGATGAGATCCTTGGTCGAGGTCTTGCCCACGCTGCCTGTCACCCCGACCACGGGCACACCACGCGCCGCGAGCTCGTCGCGGCGGGCCCGGGCCAGGCGGCGCAGGGCGGCCTCGGCGTCGTCGACACGCAGCAGCGCCACGTCGTGGCCGCCGGTGTGGGCACCCATGACGGCGACCGCACCGTTGTCGACGGCGGCGCCGATGAAGTCGTGACCGTCCCGTTCGGCCCGCAGCGCCAGGAAGAGATCACCCGGACCGCACTGACGACTGTCGAACTCGATGCCGGTGATCTCGACGTCGGGGCCGACGAGGTCGGCGGCGACGAGGTCGGCGATGCGGGACGCGGCCAGCTGCATGAGGCAAGGGTGTAGCCGATCCGGCCGCCGCCGGGAGGTACCGTTGCGCTCATGGCTCGGACCCGGCTGTTGCTCCTGTTCGGCGGCCAATCGGCCGAGCACGAGGTGTCGTGCACGACCGCCGCCCATGTGGCCGCGGCCGTCGACCCCGACCGGTACGAGGTGGCGGCGATCGGCATCGGCACCGATGGCCGGTGGGCGAGTGTCGATCCGGCGGCCCAACTCGCCGCCCGCGACACCGCCGGCCTTCCCCCTCGGCTCGATCCGGCGGGAACCGCCACCGAACCGAGCGCGGCACTCACGACGGCGGCGACGGGCGTGGTCGCCGACGAACCCTTGGAACTGGTGGTGCTGCCCCTGCTCCACGGCCCGATGGGTGAGGACGGCACGATGCAGGGCCTGCTCGAACTCGCCGGCCTGCCCTACGTCGGGTCCGGCGTGCTCGGATCGGCCGCGGCGATGGACAAGTCGATGGCCAGGGAGCTGCTGGCGGCGCACGGCCTGCCCCAGACGCCGGGACGCACGATCCTCGCCCACGAGATCCCGAAGGTCGATGCGGCCGAACTGTTCGCCGACCTCGGCCCGGTGGTGTTCGTGAAGCCGGCGAACATGGGGTCCTCCATCGGGATCAGCCGGGTGGACGACCCCGCCGACCTCGCCGCCGCGCTCGACCTGGCCGCGAGCTACGACGAGCGCATCGTCGTCGACGCCTCCGCCGTGGACCATCGCGAGATCGAGTTCGCGGTGCTCGGCAACGCCAGCGACGGTGACGATCTGCGGGTCTCGGTCCCTGGTGAGATCGTGCCCGGGGCCGACTTCTACGACTACGAGGACAAGTACGACGACGGTGCGGATCTGCTGATTCCGGCGCCGTTACCCGACGAGGCCGTCGTCGAGATGACCGAGCTCGCCCGCCGTGCCTACCGGGTGCTGCGTCTCGACGGCATGGCCCGCGTCGACTTCCTCTGGGAGGACCCGGCGGCCGGGGGACGTGGCCCGCTGATCAACGAGGTCAACACGATCCCGGGTTTCACGCCGATCTCGATGTACCCGAAGATGTGGGCGGCGACGGGGCTCGCCTACCCCGATCTGATCGACGAGCTGGCGCAGCTGGCGCTGCGTCGCCATCGGGCGAAGACCGCCCACCGCCGCACCTCCCGCTGAGGACCTCACCCGGTCGCCCGATCGCGGCGGTCGCTCTCGCAGGCGATGCCGGCGAGCGCGAGACTCGGCCATGGCCGATCGACCGACGACACCGCGCATCCTCCCGAACGACTCGCCGGACGAGGCCGCGGCCGCCCTGCTCGAGCGGACGCTGCTGCGCGACGGCAAGCCGATCAACATCTTCGGCACGCTCGCCCACCACCCGGCGCTGATGAAGCAGTTCAACCGCATGGGCGGCCAGCTGTTGCGGAACGGCCTCGTCCCCGACCGTGAGCGGGAGATCGTGGTGTTGCGGGTCGGCGCGAACGCCCGGGCTCCGTACGAGTTCGGTCAACACGTCCTGATCGGCCGCGACGCCGGGCTCACCGACGACGAGATCACCGCGATCCGTGGTGCCGGTCCGATGGCGTGGTCGGACGACGACCGTGCGCTGCTCGCGCTCGCCGATGAGCTCCACCTCGACGACTGCGTGAGCGACGAGACCTTCGCCGCGCTGCGGGGTCGGTGGTCAGAACCCGAGCTCGTCGAGTTGCTCGTGCTCGCCGGGTTCTACCGACTCGTCTCCGGCTTCCTGAACTCCGCCGGGGTCCAGCTCGACGACGGGGTCCCTGAGGTGGACCTCGACCGATCACCGGCGGAGGACGCCTGAGGCCGGGCGGTCAGGGCTCGAGCAGGCTGCGCAGCACCGACAACACGAGTCGTCGGAGCCGGACCGCGGTTCGCACGTCGAGCTCGACCGCCACGATCCGCAGGAGTTCGGGCTCGGCGACCACCCCGGTCACCGAGGCGTAGGCCGTGACGAGCACGAGCCGCGGGTCGGCCCGGCGGAACCGCCCGGCGTCCATCCCGTCGCTGAGCGCGAGGAGGGCCCGGTCGACGAGCGGACGGAGCGACTCGGCGACACCGTCGGAGGTGGGTGGCCCGAGTCGGGACACCTCTCGCAACAGACCGACGAGCTCGGGGCGCCGCACCGCCAGGGCGAACGCCGCCCGCACGGCCGCGTCGACCCGCGACCAGCCCGGCTCCTCCCCCGCCACGGCGTCGTCGAGCACGTCGATCAGGTCGTGGGCGGCCCGGCCGAACACGGCGTCGACGAGGCCGGCCTTCGAGCCGTGGTGGTACAGGATCGTCTGCTTCGTGACGCCGAGGGTCCGGGCGAGGTCGTCGAGCGAGGTACCGGCGACGCCGTGGGCGGCGAACGCGGCCGTGGCGGCGGTGACGGCACGGGCCGCCGTGGAGGCGACCTCGTCGGTCGTGGTCGCCGACGACCCGTCGATCGCATTATCCTGAGCCGGCACTTACCAAATGGTAGACGACCCGGCCGGCTCCGCCGATCGGGTCGGGCACGACGACGGAGCACCCACCTCGTGATCGCAGAGCAACTGTCGGGCAAGCGGATCGCCATCACCGGGTCGACCGGGTTCCTCGGCACCGCACTCGTCGAACGCCTCTTCCGTTCGGTGCCGGACTGCGAACTCGTCCTGTTGATCCGCCCCGGCAAGCGCTCCACGGTCGAGCAGCGGGCCAAGCGGGAGATCTTCCGCAACAACGTCTTCGACCGGATGCGGTCCGAGCTCGGCGACGGCGACGCCAAGGCCGGCGGGGCGATCCTGCTCGAGCAGATGGCCGAGCGTGTCCACGTGATCGCCGGCGACGTCGGCACCGACGGCCTCGGACTCGACGAGGCCGGCCGCGAACTGATGAAGACGGTGGACGTCATCATCCACTCGGCCGCCACGGTGAGCTTCGACGCCCCGCTCGACTCGGCCGTCGAGGTCAACCTGCTCGGCCCGACCCGCATCGCCGAGACCCTCCACGACCTCGAGGTGACACCGCATCTCGTGGCCGTGTCGACCTGCTACGTCGCGGGCAACCGACGGGGTGCGGCCAACGAGGAACTGCTGTCCGACTCGCCGTTCCACATCGACGTCAACTGGGAGGCCGAGGTCCGGGCCGCCCGGCGCACCCGGGCCGATTTCGACGCCGAGTCGCGCTCGGCCGAACGCCTCGAGGAGTTCCGGGTCCGGGCCCGCAACGAGCTCGGCGCCGCCGGCACCCCGCTGCTGTCGGCGAAGACCGAGCAGCTCCGCACCCGCTGGGTGTCCGAGCAGATGGTCGAAGCGGGTCGTGCCCGGGCCGCCTCACTCGGTTGGCCCGATTCCTACGCCTACACCAAGGCACTCGGCGAGCGGGCGCTCGACGAGCGCCGTGGCGACGTCCCGGTCTCCATCGTGCGACCCGCCATCATCGAGTCGGCCTGGTCGGAACCGGTCCCCGGTTGGATCAAGGGCTTCCGGATGGCCGAGCCGATCCTGATCTCCTACGGCCAGGGCCTGCTCAAGGAGTTCCCCGGTGTGCCCGAGGGCGTCGTCGACGTCATCCCGGTCGATCTCGTCGTCGGCGCCATCGTCGCCGTGGCCGCTCGTGGTCCGCTGGCCGACGCCGAGGGTCGCCCGGCCGACGATCCCGCCTACGTGCCACCGAAGCCCGACATCACCCAGGTGGCCTCCGGCACCCGGAACCCGCTGCACTACCGCACCCTCGTCGACCTCGTGTCGGGCTGGTTCGCGGAGCACCCGCTCTACGACCAGAAGGGCCAGCCCATCGCGGTGCGGCCGTTCACCTTCCCCGGTCGGGGTGCGGTCGAACGTCAGCTGGATCGCTACGCCAACCGACTCGGCACGGCCGACAAGGTGCTGAAGACCCTGCCGCTGCGGGGCAAGCAGGCGATGCTCACCGCGGAGGTGGAGGAGCAGAAGGACAACGTCGAGCGTGCCCGGGGGTATGTGAAGATCTACGGCGCCTACGCGGAGTGCGAGGCGCTCTACGGCGTGGAGAACCTCGTGGCACTCCACGCGTCGATGCCCGTCGCCGACCAGCACACCTTCGGCTGCGACCCGTCGATCGTCGACTGGGAGCACTACGTCACGGGCATCCACCTGCCGTCGGTCGTCGAACACGCCCGGGTGAAGACGGTCGGTGAACGTTCGGATCCCGACGCGCGGACCAAGCGGCTGAAGAAGCGGGTCCTGTCCCCCGACCGCCAGGTGGCCGCGTTCGATCTCGAGAACACGATCATCGCGTCCAACGTGGTGTTCTCCTACGCCTATCTCGCCACCCGGCGCATGCCGCCGGCCGATCGGCTCCGGTTCATGGCCAAGACCGTGGCCGAGGGGCCGAGCCTGCTCGCCCTCGACCAGCGTGACCGCACCGACTTCCTGCGCCACTTCTACCGCCGCTACGAAGGTGCCCCGGTGGAGCTGATGGACGAGCTCGGCCAGCAGCTGCTGTCCGATCACATCCTCACCAAGGCCTTCCCGGCCGCCGTGCGTCGGGTGCGCCAGCACCGCCAGCTCGGCCACCGCACGGTGCTGATCACCGGCGCCCTCGACATCGTCGTCAAGCCACTGGCTCCGCTGTTCGACGACATCATCTCCGCCGAGATGACCGTCAAGGACGGCGCCTACACCGGTGAGCTCAAGGCCGTGCCGCCGACCGGGGAGATCCGGGCCCAGGCGCTGCGCGACTATGCCGCCGAGCACGATCTCGATCTCGAGGAGGCGGTCGCCTACGCCGACTCGTCCTCCGACCTGCCGCTGCTCGATGCCGTCGGGTTCCCGGTGGCGGTCAACCCCGAGACCCGACTCGCCTCCCTCGCCATCAAGCGGGGTTGGTTGATCGAGTACTGGTCGAAGGCCGATGGTGGCGCCGATTCCGCGTTGCCGTTCGGTCCGCTCCCCTCACCCCGGCGCAGTCGTCGATGAGCCCGATGGAGTTCTCGATGCCCCGCGCCCACCACACGCACCGCCCTCTCCGGAGCACCTCACATGGCTGACACCCCCAAGTCCGCACCTCGTCCCGGCTTCGTGCTGGAGGTGGATCGGACCACGCCGCCGATCCTGTTCCACCACGGCGAGGGCTTCCGGATGGAGAAGCTGCCGGTCGGGCGCAGTCGCGTCGTCTACCCGGCCGAGCCGCTCCACGGCCTCGAGGATCCCGAGGGTGCGATCGCGGATGCGCTCGCGAACCCGATCGACGACGAGCCCCTGAAGGCGCAGCTCCGCCCGGGGATGAAGCTGACGATCGCGTTCGACGACGTGTCGCTCCCGCTTCCCCCGATGCGTCGCCCCGATGTCCGCCAGCGCATCATCGAACAGGTCCTCGACCTCGCGGCCGAGGCGGGCGTCGACGACGTCCACCTGATCGCCGCACTCGCCCTCCACCGCCGCATGACCGAGGCCGAACTCCGTCACGCCGTCGGCGACCGGGTGTACGAGGCGTTCGCCCCCGACGGGTTGCTCTACAACCTCGACGCCGAGGATCCGGAGAACATGGTCATCCTCGGCCACACCGACCACGGCGACACGGTGCAGATGAACAAGCGGGCGGCGGAGTCCGACCTGCTCGTCTACGTCAACATCAACATCGTGTCGATGGACGGCGGCTGGAAGTCGACCGCCACCGGCCTGTCCGGCTATCAGGGGGTGAAGTCGCACCACAACGTGCACACGATGCGCCGCTCGAAGAGCTTCATGGACCAGGAGCGCTCCGAGCTCCACAAGTCGAACTGGCGCCAGGGCGACATCATCAAGGCCCACGGCCCGAAGGTCTTCCAGATCGAGACCACGATCAACACGAACACCTTCGGTGACACCGGACCGCTCTCGATGCTCCAGAAGCGCGAGTGGGAGTGGTCGGTGCGGGACCGGGCGACGTTCGCCGGCATGCAGGCCGGACTGAAGCGGATGAGCTCGTCGCAGAAGCGCAAGGTCTTCCAGTCGTGGCGTGCGCCGTACGAGATCACCTCGGTCCAGGCCGGTGAGGTCGAGGCCGTGCACCGCAAGACGACCGAGAACGTCTACAAGCAGCACCTCGTGCCCGTGCAGGGCCAGACCGACGTGCTGACGATGGGGCTGCCGTATCTCGGCCCGTACAACGTCGACTCGATCATGAACCCGATCCTCGTGACCTGTCAGGGGCTCGGCTACTTCTTCAACCTGTACCGGGGGAAGCCTCTGGTGCGGGAGGGCGGTGTGGTGATCATGAGCCACCCGACGCCCTGGGAGTTCAATCCCGTCCATCACCCGAGCTACATCGACTTCTTCGAGCAGGTGCTCGCGGACACGACCGACCCGGTCGAGATCGAGCGGAAGTACGAGAAGCAGTTCGCCGAGGACGAGTGGTATCGCCACCTCTATCGGACGAGCCACGCCTACCACGGTGTCCATCCGTTCTACATGTGGTACTGGGCCAGCCACGCCATGCAGCACCTCGGCGACGTGATCATCGTCGGCGGCGACCCACGGGCCGTGCGTCGTCTCGGTTTCAAGCCGGCCACCACGCTCCAGGACGCCCTCGAGATGGCCACCGACACCGTCGGCCCGCAGCCCTCGATCACCCACCTCCACAACCCGCCGGTGCTCATGGCGGACGTGAGCTGACATGGGATGGCGTGACACCGTCCGTTTCGTGCTCGACGAGCCGCGGACACCCCGCGGCGTCGAACCACGCCCGTCGGAACCGACCACGGGTGTGCACTACGACACCGAGTGGGCCCGGACTCCCGTGGCCCGGGCCGTACGAGAGGTCGGCGTCTGGGGCTTCATGAAGCCCGCCGTGGCGGCCTATGCACCGACTCGGGTGATGGGCGCCGACCGGCTCGACGACGTCGAGGGCCCGGTCGTGTTCGCGTCGAACCACCAGAGCCACGCCGACACGACCCTGCTGCTCGCGTCGTTGCCGACCCGGCTCCGCCGACGACTGATCGTCGCCGCGGGCGCCGACTACTTCTTCCCCAACGCCGTCGCCTCGGCCGCCTCCGCGTTGTTCATCGGCGCCGTGCCGATCGAGCGGTCGAAGCTCTCGCGGTTGTCGATCCAGCACACCCTCGACGCTCTGGAGCAGGAGTACTCGCTGCTCATCTACCCCGAGGGCAGTCGGTCGCCGGACGGATTCGGGACCGAGCATCGCCCCGGTGCGGCCTTCGTGGCCCGACGGGCGGGCGTGCCGGTGGTGCCGATCTACCTGCACGGCACGGGTGAAGTGCTGCCGAAGGGCAGCAACTGGCCGTCCCGTCGCCGCACGGCGGTGGTCTTCGGCCGCCCGCTGCGGGTCGAGGAGGGCGAGGACGCCCGGACCTTCGCCGCCCGGATCCAGCGACGGATCGACGAACTCGCCGACGAGTTCGAGCACGGTTGGTGGGAGGCCCGTCGCCGGGCGGCCGCCGGTGAGACCCCGGCACTCACGGGCCCCGACACCGGGGCCTGGCGGCGCCGATGGGCCAACGATGCCGAGCAGCGAGGTGCCGCCAAGCGGCGTCGTGGCGAGGTCCGGCGCTGGCCGAACTGACCCGCGGGCGCCGGTGACCGGCGGTCAGGGTGAGATCACCCGGGATTCGGGACCAATCGGCCCGTCTGAGAGGTTGTGCGGCCCTGCTCCGTCCACCAGTCTTGAGGGGTGGCTCGCCGACGCCTCTCCGAGTCCACCGGTTTCGACGCCGGTGGTGTGCTGTTGGTGGCCAGCGCGGGCGGTCACCTGTCGGAGTTGATCCGTCTCCGTCGCCGCCTGCTGGCCGAGGAACCGGTCACGTTCGTGGTGCCCGACACCGATCAGTCCCGCACGTTGCTCCGGGACGAACAGGTGGTGCACGTCCCGCTGGTGCTCCCGAGGGAGTGGCGGGCCACCGCCGCACTCACCCGGCCCGCTCGGCGCCTCATCCGTGAGCTCCAGCCGAGCTCGGTCATCTCCACGGGCGCGTCGCCCGCCATGCCGTTCCTCACGGTGGCGGCGACGATGGGGGTTCCCGCTCACTACGTCGAGTCGCTCACACGCCTCGACGAGCCGAGCCTCACCGGCCGGCTGATGTCGCGGGTCCCCGGGGTCACCTGCCACTCGCCCCACGCCGATCGTGGTTGGAGCGGCTGGCGAGCGATCTCGTCACCCGTCGACGACTACGACGTGGTGCGGCGGCCCGATCCGGCGCTCCGCAAGGTCGTGGTCACGCTCGGCACGATGCGGGACTTCGGATTCCGTGCACTGCTCGAACGTCTCGTCGAGATCCTGCCGGCCCACACCGAGGTCGTCTGGCAGACGGGCGTCACCGACACCGACGGCCTGGGGATCGACGCCGAACCCTGGGTTCCCGTGGCCCGGCTCCGCGACGCGATGCGGGAGGCCGATCTCGTGATCGGCCACGCCGGTTGCGGCACCGCGCTGGACGCGCTCGACGCCGGTTGCGTGCCGATCCTCGTGCCGCGTCGGGCGGCCCGGAACGAACACGTCGACGACCATCAGGTCGAGATCGCCCGCTGGCTCAACGGCCGCGGGCTGGCCGTGGGCCGCGATGTCGAGCAACTGGGCCTCGACGATCTGTTCGAGGCCGCCGGTCATGTCTCCGCCCCGAGGGGTGGCGCCGCCGAGCGTCCGACGTTGGCCGTCGGCTGAGGATCAACCGGCGTCGTTCGAGGTGTCGTCCACCGTGTCGCGGTCGAGTTCGGCGCAATCGAGCACGTCCGCTCGCCCACCGCAGGTGAGGCCGAATTCCTCGTACTCGCTGCCGACGGGCGCCTCGTCGAAGAGCTCGTCGCAGGCGGCACCATCACCGTTGCCGCACGCCATGTAGAGCTGGTCGAGCACGACGTCGTCCCCGAACTTCATCGGGTCGCCGAGCTGGATGTCGAGTTCCGGCTCGATGAGCTCGTCGACCGCGTGGGCTTCCTGGCAGGAGGCGACGAGCTCGGCGAGCTGGGTGTCGGTCTCGACGTCGATCGACCGGCCGTCGGCCGCGGCGAGGAGCTCCTCGTCGGAGAAGGCCCGGCGTCCGAGTTCGGCGATGCACTCCGCCACGGCGGCGTCCTCGCCGGCGTCGGCGAAGTAGGCCATCACGTCGGGGGCGGCGGTCGTGGGCGTGGTGGAGGTGTCGTCCCCGCGGGCGCACCCGGCGAGCAGGAGCAGCACGACGACGAGCAGGCGGGAACCACGCATGGTTCTCCATCGGCGCCGACCCGACCGAGGTGAGCCCGCCGAGGTGGTCCAGCGGTCTGTGACATCCGGCGCAGATCGATCACCCGATGCATCCAGACCGACTCGGATCGACGAATCTCCGGATGTCCACCCCCTTCACCCGAGGAAGATGACCATGACCCTCACCCGCCGTCTCCTGTTCGTGCTCGTTGCGCTCGGTCTCGTCGCCGCCGCCTGCGGTGGCGGAACGGATGAGCCCGCCGCCATCACCGGCGATCCGGGCGTGACCGATCCGACCGGCGATCGGGCTCAGCCCGCCACCGTCGTCGACATCGCCGTCTCCTCACCCGACCACACGACGCTCGTCGCCGCCGTGACCGAGGCCGGCCTCGTCGACACGCTCGCCGGCGACGGTCCGTTCACCGTCTTCGCCCCCACCGACGAGGCCTTCGCCGCCGCCCTCGACGCCCTCGGCATCACCGCCGAGGAACTCCTGGCCAGCGAGGATCTCGCCGGGATCCTCACCTACCACGTCGTGCCGGGCAACGTGCTCGCCGCCGAGGTGATCGGCCTCGACGGCCAGATGGTCGAGACCGTGAACGGCGACACCATCGAGATCACGATCACCGACGACGGTGGGGTCATGGTCGATGGGGCGAACGTCGTCGCCACCGACCTCACCGCCGACAACGGCGTCGTGCACGTGCTCGACGCCGTCATCCTGCCCGGCTGAGCGCCGTTCGCCCTCGCTGCCCGCCGTTCGCCTCGCTGGCGCTCGGCTCTCTCCCGCAGTTCTTCGCTAGCGCTCAGAACTGCCGAGCTCGGTTCGGGAATCGGTGCTACCTGGAGGGCACCGGTTCCCGGACTGTCGCTATTCGACGAGGCGGAGGCCGGGTGCGTCTTCCACGATCGTGCCGACGCCGAGTTCGACCACGAACTCGGTGAGGTGCCCCGGGAAGACGTGCTCGGCCACCAACACCGGCACGCCCTGCGCGTCGGAGGTGACCCGCTGGGCGACCAGGGCAGCCGACCCGACCGGCACGTCGAGCAGTTCGGCGTCGTCCGCGCTCATCTGCCGGGCGCCGATGGTCTGGGTCGCCCCACCGAGGGGCACCTTCAGCAACTCGTAGAAGCTGTGCCGGGTCACGTCGGCCTTGGACAGCTCCGCGCCGAGATCTTCACGGCACCACACGGTGACCCGGGCGAAGGGCGCGCCGTCGGCCAGATTGCGCCGCCGGACCTCGAGCACCCGATCACCGAGCAGCGGCCGCACGGTGGCCGGGGCCTCGATGAACCGGAACCCGACGATGTCGCGAGCCGACCGGCGGCCCGATTCCCGCAACTGCGACTCGATCGTGCCGAGCGACGCCAGCCCCTGACGAACGGGGTCGGACGAGGCGACCCAGCCGAAGCCCTGACGGGACTCCACGAGGCCTTCGTCGCGTAAGGTCTCGAGCGCCCGACGGATCGTCACCCGCGAGGCCTCGTAGGTGGCGCAGAGCGTCGATTCGCTGGGCAGCAGCCCACCCGCGCCGAACTCCTCGGCGGCGATCCGCCCCCGCAGGTCGTCGGCGATGTTCCGGTAGCGGATCTGTCTCACTTGTCTTATGGTTGTCTACAGCTGTTCACGACGCAAGTGCCACGCCCCGCGTCGCCGCGTCCCCGCTTCCGAAAGGTGACCGTCATGCCGGTCGGCCCCGAAACCCCCATCGAACTCATCAACGGCGTCTACGCCACGCTGGACGAGCGCCTCGGCGCCCTCCGCACCCGCCTCGGCCGTCCGCTCACGCTCGCCGAGAAGATCCTCGGCAACCATCTCGACGACGCGAACGCCGAGCTCGAGCGGGGCGTCAGCTACGTCGACTTCCGCCCCGACCGGGTCGCCATGCAGGACGCCACCGCCCAGATGGCCTGGCTCCAGTTCGGCACGGCCGGCCTCGACGAGGTCCAGGTGCCGACCACGACCCACTGCGACCACCTGATCCAGGCCAAGGTCAACGGGCCGCTCGACCTCGTGCGTGCCGAGGACGTCAACGAAGAGGTGTACGACTTCCTCGAGTCCGTGTCGGCCCGCTACGGCGGCGGCTTCTGGAAGCCCGGTTCGGGCATCATCCACCAGGTCGTGCTCGAGAACTACGCGTTCCCGGGCGGGATGATGATCGGCACCGACTCCCACACGCCGAACGCCGGCGGTCTCGGCATGATCGCCGTCGGTGTCGGTGGTGCCGACGCCGTCGACGTGATGACCGGCTTCCCGTGGAACGTGCGTTGGCCGAAGGCCATCGGTGTCGAGCTCACCGGTGAGCTCAACGGCTGGAGCTCGGCCAAGGACGTCATCCTCAAGGTCGCCGAGATCCTCACCGTGAAGGGTGGTACCGGCGCCATCGTCGAGTACTTCGGCCCCGGCGCCAACTCCCTGTCGGCCACCGGCAAGGCCACGATCTGCAACATGGGCGCCGAGATCGGCGCCACCACCTCGGTGTTCGGCTACGACGACGCCATGAGCCGGTACCTCAAGGCCACCGGCCGTGAAGCCACCGCCGATGCGGCCGACGCCGTCGCCCATCACCTCCGGGCCGACGACGAGGTCCTCGCCGATCCCGACTCGTACTACGACCAGGTCATCCGCATCGACCTGTCGACGCTCGAGCCGCACATCAACGGCCCGCACACTCCCGACCTCGCCCGCAAGATCTCCGAGCTCGGCGCCGAGGCCGAGGAGAACGGCTGGCCGATGGAGATCTCGGCCGCCCTGATCGGGTCGTGCACCAACTCCTCCTACGAGGACATCACCCGGGCCGCCTCGATCGCCCGCCACGCCGCGGCGAACGGCCTCACGCTCAAGACCAAGCTGCTCGTCACCCCCGGCTCCGAGCAGGTGCGGGCGACCATCGAGCGCGACGGTCTGCTCGCCGACTTCGAGGCACTCGGCGCGGTCGTGCTGGCCAACGCCTGTGGCCCCTGCATCGGCCAGTGGGACCGCTCCGACGAGCGCGAACCCGGCATTCCGAACGTGATCGTCACCTCCTACAACCGGAACTTCCCGAAGCGGAACGACGGCGATGCGGCGACCCTCGCCTTCGTGACCTCGCCCGACACCGTGATGGCCCTGGCCCTGGCCGGTCGGGTCGACTTCGACCCGATCACCCAGACGCTCACCAACGACGCCGGTGAGGAGATCAGCCTCAACATCCCCGTCGGTGAGGAGCTGCCGTCGCGGGGCTTCGACGAGGGCGAAGCGGGCTTCCTCGCTCCCCCGGCCGACGGCTCCGGCATCGAGGTCAAGGTCTCCCCCACCTCCGACCGTCTCCAGCTGCTGACCCCGTTCGAGCCCCAGCCGCACGAGACCTACGTCGACATGCCGGTGCTCGTGAAGGCACACGGCAAGTTCACGACCGATCACATCTCGATGGCCGGCCCGTGGCTGAAGTACCGCGGCCACCTCGAGAACATCTCGGGCAACCTCTACCTGGGCGCGGTCTCGGCCTACAACGAGAACATCGTCGGCATGGGCAAGAACCAGCTCACCGGTGAGCGCCAGAGCTTCCCCGACATGGCGAAGGCCTACCACGAGGCCGGCCAGCACTGGGTCGTGATCGGCGACGAGAACATGGGTGAGGGCTCCTCACGTGAGCACGCCGCCATGGAGCCGCGGTTCCGCCTCGGCCTCGTGGCGATCGCCCGGTCGTTCGCCCGCATCCACGAGACCAACCTGAAGAAGCAGGGCATGTTGCCGCTGACCTTCGACGATCCGGCCGACTACGACCGCATCGGTGAGGACGACCGGATCACGATCCTCGGCCTCGAGGACCTCGCCCCGGGCCGTCAGGTCACCGTGCAGGTCCGCCCGGCCGAGGGCGACGTGTGGACGTTCGACGCGAACCACACGTTCTCGGACGATCAGATCGAGTGGTTCAAGGCCGGCTCGGCCCTGAACGTGATCCGTAAGAACCTCGCCAGCTGATCAACGATCTCGGAACTCGCACGTCGATCGGCCGAACGTGGCCGATCTGCGTGCGGGTTTCTCGCGTTCGAGCCCCGTGGAACGCCGGCAGTTCTGAGCGCCAGCCGACGATCGCAATTCCGAGCGCCAGCCGACCACCGCAATTCCGAGCGCCAGCCGACGATGGCAGTTCTGAGCGCCAGCGAAGAACTGCGTCAGAGACGAGCCGCCAGGCGAGGAACGGCAACGGCAGCTAGTTCACGCAGTCGGTGAGCGCGGCACGCTCGTCGTCGGACAGCTCGCTCATCGCCTCGGCCATCTGATCGAGATCACGGACCTCGGCGATCCCGGCCTCGGCGAGCACCTCGGCCTGGCACTCGGCCACGTCGGTGGCGGCACCACCGGCTTCGAGCACGGCGGCCAGCGTCGGCGGTGCCTCGTCGGCGGCGAGGGCGCCGTCGTCGACGGTCGTCGCGTCCGACTCCACCACCTCGGCGCCGGGGTCGGTCGTCGTCTCCGCCTCCGGAGCGGCCTCGTCGGACGACGAGGTGCAGCCGACGACGAACAGCACGGCGATGGCGAGGAGCAGACGCATCCGGTTCATGGGTCTCCCGTCGGCCGGTCGGCGAGTGGCCTGAGTCGCCCGCGCCGGGGATCCCCAGCGCGGGCGACTCGGCACGTCGCTCAGACCTCGACCTCGATGGTGCGGCGGCGCCGACCGGCGAGGAGCAGGAAGCCGGCGCCGAGCGTGAGCAGCAGCAGGGCGACCTGCACGACACGGTTGGCGTCGCCACCCGTGAAGGCGAGGAGATCCGGCACGGTCTGGATCGTGGCGGTCTCGGAGGCCGTGTTGTTCGACAACACGAGCTCCTTGTTGATGCGCTGCACCACCGCCTCGTTGGTGACCTCGTCGACACCACGGCCGGCGACGTCGGTGACGATGATGAGCTCGGTCGTGACCTCGTTCACGTCGAGACCGGCGTCCCAGATGCACTCGACGAGCTGGCCGTCGATCGTGCAGTCCCAGCCGTCGCCGGTGTGGCTGCGGTAGGTGAGGCCCGGGGCGAGCTGGTCGATCACGGTGAACGGATCGTTCTCCCGATCGAGCCCGTCGTTGCGCACGGTGATGACCCACTCGAGGGCGGCGCCGGCGTCGACGGTGTCGCCGACCGACTTCGTGATCACGAGGTCGATCTGCTCCTCGAACGCCCCGGCGTCGATGGTCGGGTCGTGCTCGCCGCTCGACAGGGTGACGGTGTCGCTCCACCCGGTCGCCGGGTCGGCGTCGGAGTCGGCGGCGTCGTCGTCACCGGCATCGGCCGGCGACGGCAGCATGCCGTCGGGCAGGGTCGACCAGTCGAACCAGACGCCGTAGTCGTCCGGGGTGAGGCCGTCGAAGCCGTACTCACCGTTCTCGTCGGTCGTGGTCGTGGCGACCTCGACGTCGTCATCGGTGCCGAACTCGCCATCGGGGCCCGGGAGGTACAGCGTCACCTCGACACCTTCGATGCCGGGTTCACCCGGATCCTGGATGCCGTCGCGGTCGGTGTCGAACCAGACCGTGTCGCCGAGGCTGGCCGGTTCGTAGACGCCGGCGTCGATCGTGGGATCGATCACCGGGTCGTCGCTGAGACCGTCGGGGTCGAGCTCGATGACGTGGGTGAGCCCGGTGGTCGGGTCGGCGTCGGAGTCGGCGGCGTCGCCGCTGTCCCCCGTTGCGTCCGAGCCGGTGTCCTGGGTCGTGAACTCGTGCCCGGCGGGCAGCTCGAACTCGACCTGGTAGGTCCCGTCGGGCAGGTTCGTGAACTCGTAGTTCCCGTTGCCGTCGGTCACCGTCGTGGCGATCTGGGTCCCCGTGGCAGGGTCGATGAGGTTGACCACCACACCGCCGAGGCCGGGCTCGTCGGTGTCCTGGACACCGTCGCCGTCGACATCGATCCAGACGGTGTCGCCGATCTCGTTCACCGCACCGGGGTCGGAGATGAAGCCGGCGTCGATCGTGGGATCGATGACGGGATCGTCCGACTCGGAGTTCGGGTCGAGCTCGATGACGTGGGTCTGGCCGGTCTGACGGTTCATGTCGGAGTCGTCCGCGTCGCCGGCATCACCGACGGTGTCGGACTGCTGATCCTCGAGCGTGGGCACGAGGTCGTCATGAGCCGGGTTCGTCGGGTCGAGGGTGAACTCGACCACGTACGAGCCGTCCGGCAGATCGGTGAACGAGTAGTTCCCGTTCGAGTCGGTGGTCTCGGTGGCGATGACGAGGTCGTCGGCCGTGCCGAGGATGCCGTCGTCACCGAGGTCGATGAGTTCGACGATCACGCCTTCGATGCCGGGTTCGCCGGCGTCCTGGACGCCGTCGGCATCGAGGTCGAGCCACACGGTGTCGCCGATCTCGTTCACCGCTCCGGCGTCGAGGATGTAGCCGGCGTCGATCGTGGGATCGTGCACCGGGTCGTCGCTCAGGCCGTCGGGGTCGAGATCGAACACGTGCGTCAGACCGGTGTTGCGGTCGGCGTCGGAGTCGGCGGCGTCGTCGCCACCGGCGTCCTCGGCCGTCAACACCAGGCCACCGTGGTCGGGGTTGAAGGTGTCGGTCTCGAACTGGATCTGGTACGAGCCGTCGGGCAGGTTCGTGAACTCGTAGAACCCGTTCTCGTCGGTCAGCGTGGTGGCCAGCACGGCCCCGGTGGCGGGATCGATCAGGCGGACGACGATGCCCTCGACCGGCGCTTCGCCGGCGTCCTGGACCCCGTCGCCATCGGCGTCGAGCCACACGAAGTCACCGACCGAGTTCACCGCACTCGGGTCGCTGAAGAACCCGGCGTCGATGGTCGGGTCGTGGATGCCGTCGGCGTCCACACCAGCCGAGTCGAGGTCGATGACGTTGGTGGCACCGTTCTGGCGGTTGGCGTTGGAGTCCTCCGCCGTGTCGGCACCCTGGAACTCCCAGGTCGGCACGAGACCGTCGTGGGTGGGCTCGTCGGCGTCGAGGGCGAAGATCACCTGGTACTGCCCGTCGGGCAGACCGGAGAACTCGTACCAGCCCTGCTCGACCGCCGGGGTCGACGGGTCGTCGCCGGTGGTCGTGGTCTGGAGGACGATGTCGTCGGCCGTGCCGTAGACCCCGTCGGGGCCGGCGTCCATGAGCTGGACGACGACGCCGTCGAGCGGTGTCTCGGTCGGATCCTGCACACCGTCCTGGTTCGCGTCGAGCCAGGCGACGTCACCGAGCGAGTTCACGGCGTCGGGCAGGAAGCCGGCGTCGATCGTCGGGTCGTGCACCGGATCGGACTCGGCACCGGCCGAGTCGAGATCGACGACCGCCGAGAGACCGGTCACCCGGTCGGCATCGGAATCGGCCGCATCGTCGTCGCCCTGGTCGGCCCAGGTGGGGGCCAGGTCGTCGTGGGCCGGGTTGGTCGGATCGAGCTCGAAGCCGACGACGTACTCACCGTCGGGGAGATCGGTGAACTCGTAGAAGCCGTCGCCATCGGTCGTGGTGGTCTGGAGCACGACGTCGTCGCCGCCTCCGAACACACCGTCCGGGCCGGGCCCGTACAGGGTCACGATGACACCTTCGAGCGGCAGCTCGTCAGGGTCCTGGACACCGTCGCCATCGGCGTCGAGCCAGGTGTGGTCACCGAGCGAGTTGCCGTCGGAGGTGAAGAACCCGGCGTCGATGGTCGGGTCGACCACGGGATCGGACTCGGCGCCGGCGGCGTCGAGGTCCACCGTGTCGGTCCGACCGGTCACCCGGTCGGCGTCGGAGTCGACGGCGTCGTCGCCGCCCTGGTCGGCGAACGTCGGGGCGAGCCCGTCGTGGGCCGGGTTGGTCGGATCGAGCGCGAACTCGACCTGATACTCACCGTCGGGAAGATCGGTGAATTCGTAGAAGCCGGAACCGTCCGTGACGGTCGACTGCAGCACGACATCGTCGGCTGTGCCGAACACACCGTCCGGACCGGCGCCGATCAGATCGACCAGCACACCCGGAAGCACGGCTTCGGTCGGATCCTGGACACCATCCATGTCGGCATCGATCCACGTGTAGTCGCCGAGCGAGTTGTCGCCACCGGAGAAGAACCCGGCGTCGATGGTCGGGTCGACCACGGGATCGGACTCGACGCCGGCGGCATCGAGATCGATCACATGCGACAGACCGGTCAGGCGATCCGCATCCGAATCAGCAGCGTCGTCACCACCCTGGTCCGAGAACGTGAAGTCCAGACCATCGTGGGCCGGGTTGGTCGGATCGAGCTCGAAGCCGACCACGTACTCACCATCAGGCAGGTTCGTGAACTCGTAGAACCCCGCGGCATCAGTCGTCGTCGTGGCCAGCGCCACATCATCCGGACCACCGAACACACCATCCGGACCAGGCCCGTACAGCGTCACGATGACACCCTCCAACGGCAGCTCCGTCGGATCCTGCACACCATCACCATCAGCATCGAGCCAGGTGAAATCACCGAGCGAGTTGACCGCGTCGGTGCCGTCGAACCAGCCGGCGTCGATCGTGGGATCGTCGACCGGGTCGGGGTCGACACCGGCCGAGTCGAGATCGACGGTGTGGGAGCGGCCCGACTGACGGTTGGCGTCGGAGTCTTCCGCGTCGGCCGCATCGCCGATCGCATCGGAACCCTGGTGCTCCCAGGTGGGGACCAGGTCGTCGTGGGCCGGGTTGGCCGGGTCGAGCGCGAACTCGACCTGATACTCACCGTCGGGAAGATCGGTGAACTCGTAGAAGCCCGTGGCATCGGTCGTCGTCGACTGCAGCACGACATCGTCGGCCGTGCCGAACACACCGTCCGGACCGGCGCCGATCAGATCGACCAGCACACCCGGAAGCACGGCTTCGGTCGGATCCTGGACACCATCCATGTCGGCATCGATCCACGTGTAGTCGCCGAGCGAGTTGTCGCCACCGGAGAAGAACCCGGCGTCGATGGTCGGGTCGACCACGGGATCGGACTCGACGCCGGCGGCATCGAGATCGATCACATGCGACAGACCGGTCAGGCGATCCGCATCCGAATCAGCAGCGTCGTCACCACCCTGGTCCGAGAACGTGAAGTCCAGACCATCGTGGGCCGGGTTGGTCGGATCGAGCTCGAAGCCGACCACGTACTCACCATCAGGCAGGTTCGTGAACTCGTAGAACCCCGCGGCATCGGTCGTCACGCTCTGGAGAACGACATCATCGGCACCGCCGAACACCCCGTCCGGGCCGGGCCCGTAGAGGGTCACGATGACACCCTCGAGCGGCAGCTCCGTCGGATCCTGCACACCATCTCGATCAGCGTCGAGCCAGGTGAAGTCACCGATCTCGTTGAGATCGGCGGGGAAGAAGCCGGCGTCGATGGTCGGGTCGACCACGGGATCGGACTCGGCGCCTGCGGCATCGAGGTCCACGGTGTGCGAGCGACCGGTCACCCGATCGGCGTCGGAGTCGTCGGCGTCGTCGAGCCCCTGGTCGGCCCAGGTCGGGGCGAGCCCGTCGTGGGCCGGGTTGGTCGGATCGAGCGCGAACTCGACCTGATACTCACCGTCGGGAAGATCGGTGAATTCGTAGAAGCCGGAACCGTCCGTGACGGTCGACTGCAGCACGACATCGTCGGCTGTGCCGAACACACCGTCCGGACCGGCGCCGATCAGATCGACCAGCACACCCGGAAGCACGGCTTCGGTCGGATCCTGGACACCATCCATGTCGGCATCGATCCACGTGAAGTCGCCGAGCTCGTTCTCGTCGTTGACGATGTAGCCGGCGTCGATCGTGGGATCGATGACGGGATCGGACTCGATGCCGGCGGCGTCGAGATCGATCACATGGGACAGACCCGTCAGTCGGTCGGCGTCCGAATCGTCGGCGTCGCCGGCATCACCGACGGCGTCCGAGCCCTGGTCGGCGAAGGTCGCCACCAGGTCGTCGTGGGCCGGGTTGGTCGGATCGAGCTCGAAGCCGACCACGTACTCACCATCAGGCAGGTTCGTGAACTCGTAGAACCCCGCGGCATCAGTCGTCGTCGTGGCCAGCGCCACATCATCCGGACCACCGAACACACCATCCGGACCAGGCCCGTACAGCGTCACGATGACACCCTCCAACGGCAGCTCCGTCGGATCCTGCACACCATCACCATCAGCATCGAGCCAGGTGAAATCACCGAGCGAGTTGACCGCGTCGGCGAGGAAGCCGGCGTCGATGGTCGGGTCGTGTTCGCCCGGATCGAGCGTCACCACGTGGCTGCGCCCGGTGGTGCGGTCGGCGTCGGAGTCGGCGGCATCGCCGGCGTCACCCACGGCGCTCGAGCCCTGGTCGTCCCAGGTGAGCTGCATGCCGGCGGGCGGCACGAACTCGACGGTGTAGGAGCCGGCGGGGAGGTCACCGAACTCGTACCAGCCGACCTCGGTCGCCGGCGTCGACGGATCGTCGCCGGTGGTCGTGGTCATGGCCGGGAAGCCGGCGCCCGCGTCGGTCGTGATGAGACCGGTGGCGGGGTCGCGGTACAGCTGGTTGCCGGCACCGTCGAGGAGGTTCACGACGACACCGTCGACCGGCGTGTCGGTCGGATCCTGGACACCGTCGCCGTCGTCGTCGATCCACGTGAAGTCGCCGAGCGAGGCGGGCTCGTAGAACTCGACCTTGGCCTGGTTGGCGACGAGGTCGGCGACCTGGTCGGAGGTGACCTGGACGTCGTTGACGTACCACTGGCCCTCCACGACAGTGGCGCCGGGCACGTCCGCGGTGATCGTGATGGTCAAGGACTCACCGGCGTCGAGGTCGGTGATCGCCCACTCGATCTCGGTCGTCCCGCCCGGACCGGCACCGGTGGCACCGGCGCTGGTCAGCGAGACCCGCGGATCGGTCGAGGCCCAGGAGTCGTAGGTGAGCGGCGCCGGCAGGAAGTCGGTGACCACGAGGTTCGTGTTCTCCGAGGTCGTCGACGGGTTCGAGATCACGAGCTCCCAGGTGACCTGGCCACCGGCGTCGATCATGCCGAACGACTGGCGGTCGGGCAGCTTGGCGATCTCGAGTGCGAACTGGCCGAGAGCGGCCGATGCGGGATCGTCGTCGCGGGCGCCGGCCACGGCGACCGGCAGCGGGTCACCGTTCGACTGGAACGACTCGACGGCCGCCCAGTTGGTGACGTTCAGCGGCGAACCGGCCTGCGGACGAGTGGCGAAGGAGAGCTCGATGGTCTCACCGGGGGCGATGTCCCCGACGGCCCATTCGAGCGTGGCCACGTCGTCCTCGAGCGAGCCGATGGTCGGCTCGGCCGCGGTCCAGCCATCCGCGTTCGTGGGGCCGATGTAGTCCCACTTGAACGGCAGCGTGTCACGCACCACGGCCTGGTAGGCCGGGGCGGCGCCGATGTTGGTCACCACGACACACCAGGTGACGTCGGTGCCCTCCTCGACGAAGGCGAAGTCGTCGCTGCAGCCACCGACGTACTTGTCGAGCTGGATCTCCGGGCCGACGAGCGGCACCGAGGTCTCCGCCGTGGCGTCGGGGTTGTAGATCCGGTCGCCGGGCTCGGGCTCCAGACCCGGTCGGGCGCGGTACTCCTCGATGGACGCGAGGTTCTCCGCCGCCGGGTAGCCGGCGGTGAGGAAGTCGTCGATCACCTCGGCGGTGTAGGTGAACACCGCCGTGTCGCCCGGCTTCAGGGTGGGGATGAACCACCCGAGGGTCGGGTCGATCGAGGTCCAGCCCCGCGTCGGCACCGAGCCGGGGTAGGTGGTCGGGTCGAGCACGATGTCCTCGAGGGCACCGTTGGGGGTGTCCTCGACCACGACGCCGTAGGCGTTCATCACCCCGGTGTTCGACACCTCGACCGAGTAGGTGATCGTCGAGGAGGCGTCGGTCGGGTCGCTCGACGGGGTGGCCGACTTGGCGATGGCCAGTTCCGGTTCCCGGATGTCGAGGGTCTCGGTGACCGGGGGCGACGGCGGGTAGGTGGTCCAGATCGACGGATCCGGGATCACGGTGGGCTCGTCGAGGAGGCCTTCCTCGTTCGAGTAGCCGATCACCTCGTTGTCGACCGAGTCACCGTCGACGATGCTCGTCGTGCCGTCGTTGAAGGTGTCATCGACACGGGCGGTGTAGGTCATCGACCAGGTGGCACCGGCCTGCGAGCCCGGCATGTCGCCGAACCACCACATGAGCGTGGTGGTGCCGTCGGCGTTGGGCACGGGGGTGAGTTCGGCGATGTCGTCGACCGAGTAGCCGGTCGGGCACTGGCCGGTGCAGGTCACCTCGCCGTAGTCGATGAAGGTGAGCCCGTCGGGCAGCGTGTCGTAGTAGGCCAGGTCGGCGAAGATCATCGTCGGCTGGGCCACCCACGACACCGTGTACTCGACGATGTCGTTGACCGTCGCCGGGTTCGGATCGGCGACCTTCGTCGGCGTCTGCGGCGGCGACGGGTTGATCACGGTGATCTTGCCCGGGTCGTCGAGGAAGACGTCGTAGTACTCCTTGACCGTCGTCGAGACGGTGTTGTCGTACACGAGCCCGTTGGCCTCGTCGACCGGGGCGTAGATGGGCATGGTGATCGTGACGGTCTCGCCCGAGGCGATCTCGTCGAAGAACCACTCGATGTCCCACTGGGTCGTGGGCGAGCCCGACGTGACACAGGAGGCCTCGGTGAAGCCGGTGCCGCCGTCGGCCGTCGCGGTGCCACACGTGTAGCCCGAGCCCGACTGCGGCGCCACGCCGGCCACGATCGACAGGGTGTCGTCGAGGGTGAGGTCGGTCACGGGCACGTCGAGGTT
>JAHDBV010000013.1:0-34067 GCA_020630195.1 Acidimicrobiales bacterium | reverse complement strand
CGACGGATCGGGCATCGTGTCGAAGATGATGACGTGGTCGTTGATCTTGTCGAACGTGTTCGGCTCGTAGTACCGGTCGCCCAGCGGATCCTGGGCGTCCTGGCGTTCCCAGTCGCGTCCGTCGATGTAGCGGTACTGCCAGAACTCGTCCTGGCCGGGCACGTCCCGCAGGAACTGCCAGGTCAACTCCGGACCGTTGTGGTGGTACTGCGATGCGTTGCAATCGGTCGCCGAGCCGGCGGTGATCACCGGATCACGCAGGGCGATCTCGGTGTACGACGGGTCGAAGCCGGCGTCGTCGGCCGAGTTCGGACCGTCACTGCGGCTGAGGTACCACTCGGCGTCGACCATCCGGGCCGACCCGGGCACGAAGGTCCAGCCGTACGGCAGGGTGTCGGTGATGGTGAGCTGCTCGATGCGGTCGGGCTGCTCGGAGAAGACGTCGATGATCCAGCTGTAGGTCTGACCCGGGGTCACGTGGTACTCGGGTGACCAGTTGGCGGCGACGTTCTGCGGGTCGTAGACACGACCGGCGCCGGACGTGTTGTTGAAGTTGAGCCAGGTGTTGTGGCTCCAGCTCGGGAACGCGAACCGGTAGAGCGTGCGCAGGTAGGCCGGCCACTGGAAGGCGAATCCACGGGCGTTGCGCGGCGGCTCGAGCCGGTCGGTGGTGTTCTGGAAGCTCATCCACTCGTCGGCGTACGGGTCGTCCCAGTCGGCGCCCCAGCCTCGGTAGGCGTAGTCCCAGGGGAGGTGCAGGTCGAGGTTGCCGGCGGCGCCGTCACCGGACCGCATGTTGTACTCCGACAGATACGGGCGGGTGTCGATGATCGGGTTGACGAACGGGAACTTGAAGATGTTGACCCGCGGGTTCACGAAACCGACGGTCTCCGAGATCGTCTGCTCGGCACCGATGGTGGTGCCGCCGGGCGCATCGGCCCAGGGGGAGACGACGACCTCGTTGCTCCAGCCGCCGCCGCTCTCGTAGGCGTTGTCGAAGTCCCACGACGTCCACTCGGTCCACCCGTCGACGCGGAGTGAGTAGGTGAACGTCGCGACTTCGTTCGCATCGAGTTCGATGTTCTCCCACGTGGCCGGGAACGTGTTGGCCGGGGTGGCGAGGTTGGGGTGGTTGACCGTCTGGCCACCGATGTCGCAGGCGTAGGAGCCCCACGAGTTCGAGTGCCACCAGCCGTCGATGTGGCGGAGGCGACGGTTGCACTCGGTGTCGGGCGTGTCGGTGAAGGTGATGTCGTAGGCCGGCACCGGAGAGGTGTTGGTCAACGACACGGTGCACTCCACGTTCGGGGTGCCCACCGGCGTGACGTCGGGCTTCTGCGTGCCGTTGAGGCCGTAGCAGTCCTTCGTCGGCACGACGATGGGGTAGGCGACCGCCGCGGTGGCGTGCGTCTCGGCGACGGCGTTCGTCGCCATCCGGTTCCACCACTGGTCGTCGTTGGCGAGATCGGCGGTGTCGAACCAGGTGTCCTGGCTCGCCCCGTGGTGGTCGAGGATGATGATGTTCGGCTGGTGGTACTCCGAGAGGCGGCTGAGCCACGGTTCTTCGTCGAACTGCGGGTCGAGGGCACCACCGGGGAACGTGGTGATCCGGCTCGCGGCGCGGGTCGCGTAGACCTCACGCATGTCGAGGATCTCCGGGAACTTGACCGTGTAGGTCATCTGGATGACCCGGTCCTGGCCCTGCGGGTCCTGCTCGATGTCGCCGAGGTACCAGCCGATCGCGTTGTTCTGGTTGCTGTGGTACGAGATCGACGAACCACGCGGATCGGTCACGGTCGCACTCGGATTGCCGGCGTCGTAGTCGACGAACGGCAGCGGCGCGAGGCCGACCGGGTTGATCCGGTCGTCGATGCCCGAGATGGCGTCGACACCGGTGCAGCCGGTGAGACAGGAGGCGCCGTTGTAGGAGACGAACTCGACGGGGTGCCGGTCGGCCCAACGGCTGACGGCGTTGTCACCCTCCGGCCATGCCTCGTTGTTGCCCCACACGTCGAGCCCGGCCTGCGAGCGGCTGTCGCGCCAGTTGATGTAGTCACGGACGGTGACGTCGTTGCCCTCGAACGCCGCGGGGATCGTGACCTCGACGGTGTAGGTGAAGAACTCGCCGAACAGGTCGGCGGCCTTGTCGACCCGCTTCTCGATCGTCGGGTTGCCGAACGGGATCGAGTACATGTTGCCGGCGTCGTCGCGGTCGCCCTGGTCGGTCTGCCAGTCGAAGACGTTGGTGACCCAGTCGTTCGGGAACGGCGGCGGGTTCTGGCCCCGCACCGGGATCGTCACCACATAGGTGCCCTTGGGGATGTCGGGCAGGCCCTCCCAGATGATCTCGGTCTCACCGTCGGGGCCGGTCGTGGCCGAGACGAAGTAGTCCTCGAGTGAGGTCCAGCCGTCGGGCACCGGGGAGATGGTCGCCTCGGTGTAGTCGGGGTCACCGGCGGTCGGGTCGCCGACGAAGTCGAGACCGTGGGGCAGCGTGTCGACGAAGCGGTTGCCGGTCGTCGGGGCGTCACGGTTCTGACGCAGCGTGATCGTGAACTCCTTCACCTCGTCGGGGAGGATCCGGACGTTGTCGACGATGTCGGGTCGCTTCTCCGACCAGTGGTCGGGGGCCGGACCGGGGCAGCCGTTGCGGTCTTCTTCGTAGTACTCGAAGTCCTCACCGGAGTTCGTGCCACGCTCGGTCTCACCGGCGGCGTCCTGGAACCACAGCTTGCCTTCGGCCCAGGAGGGGCCGATCGCGTCGCGGGTGACGTCGAGCAGCACCCGGTACTCGGGCTTGAAGTTGTACTGGGTGTAGTTGTTCGGCGACGGCGGGATGTCGGCGATCGTGCCGGGGTCCCAGATCAGGGTCTGGGTGCCGTCACCGTTGTCGATGATCTGATCGGGGTCGGGGAAGGCGCCGTAGGTGGTGTAGGTGGCGTCGCCGCTGCCCATCGGACCGGGGCCGGTCGCCGTCGCCGAGACGAACGTGTAGATGTCCGGGAGCACCACATGGAGCTCGGGGTTGTAGCCGACGCCGACGTCGATCCGACCGTCACCGTCGATGTCGGTCGAGGGCGGCGGCGAGTAGACGTAGTTGCCGTAGTCGGTCGTGTAGTTGCCGTCGCCGTTGCCGAGGATGACGAAGAACTGGCCGATCTCACCGACCGGCACGTCGTGGGTGTCGCCCCAGCAGCCGGCTTCGATCTCGGGGGCGGGTGTGTAGACGAACGTCCGGACCACGGCCTGGCCGCTCGAGTACTCGTTGGCGTCGACCGGACGGCCGGCGGCGGGCACCTCGAAGTAGCTGGGGGTGACGACCTCGTTGCGGATGAGGTCGGAGTCCCAGTTGTTGGCCGAGACCGGCGAGATCAGGTCGGCCGAGGGCAGCGGCGTCGCGTTGTAGGTGATGGTGATGACACCACCGGACAGCGGACCGGTGAACCCGTCGGGGTCGCCGGGCACGGGGCCGACGATGTCGCAGTCGAGCGTGAGCGGCGTCGTGCCGCTGAACGCACACAAGCTCGTGATGTCGGCCCCGTCGAGGTCGACGGCGAGCGAACCCTGGTCGACGTCCATGCGGTTGATGCCGAGGTCGACGCCGAGATCGTCGCTGACCGTGATGTCGTGGGCGTCGCCCGAACCACGGTTGGTGATGGTGATCGTGTACTCGATGAGGTCGCCGACCTCGATCTCGAACACGGGACGGCCGTCGTGTTCACCCTGCTTCTCGATGTCGAGACGGGGGGTCACGATGTCGATCTCGGCGCGGTCCTTCGGGTAGGCGCGGTCGAAGTCGACGGCGGGGTCGGGAGCGGTGACGGGCAGGCCCGGGAACGCGTCGCCCGAGGCACCGGAGCCCGCATCGACGTCGCGGTTGAACAGCGGACGGGCGGAGTTGACGAGCGGATCGTTCACCCCGTCGATCACCTCGACCCCGGAGGCGAACTCGGTCTCGACCTCGACGGGGAACGTGATCCGGTACACCGAGTCGTCGGTGTTCGTGTAGTCACCGAACCACCAGAGGATCTGTGTGTCGTCGCCGTCGGCCGAGGAGCCGAGATAGGCGCCGTCGAACTCGGGCTGATCGGCGGCGAGGCCGCTGGTGCAGGCACCGGAGACGCAGGTGACGTCCCAGCCGGCGGGCTGCGAGCCACCTTCGTCGCCGTAGGCCGGCTCGGCCGCGGGGAGCTTCAGGCCGTCGGGAAGGGCATCCACGATGAGGAGGTCGTGGGCGGTCAGCGGGTTGGCCGGGTTGATCGGGTCACCCGGCAGGGTGACGTCGATGTGGAAGTAGCGGGTGGCACCCGGCGCTGCCTCGGTGGACTCGTCGCCGGTGTAGGTGCTGGTCTCCGACGAGGTCTTCTCGACACTCGGGCCCTTCTCGACCGGCACGATGGTGTACTCGCCGTAGGCCTCGTGGAGCTCGGCGTCGAAGTCGATGTTGTCGTTGCGGACCTGGACGGTGTTGAGCTTCGTGAAGACACCGTCGGCCGGCGACACACCGTTGTGGGAGAACGGGATCGTGATCCGTGCGGTGCCGCCCGGCTGGAGCTGACCGATCTCGATCTCGACGAGTTCGGTGTAACCGGCGAGTTCGGTGGTGCCGGAGGCGGCGGAACGGTCGATGAAGGTGTCGGCGGGCTGGCCGACCCAGACGATGGAGGCCTCACCCGGGAGGTACTCGAAGGTCTCCGGCATCGGGTCGGTGAGTACGAGGCCACCGGTGGGCACCTCGGAGGTGTTGGTCACCCAGACGGTCCAGGCGCCGCTGTTGGGGTTGGCCGGGTCGGTGCTGAAGTTGATGGTGGCGCCACCGTCGACCTCGGGGAACTTCTGGACCTCGTACTGCGGCTCCTCGAGCAGGAACGGCTCGTCCGACATCGCCTCGTAGGGGTTGCCCTCCGAGTCGAGGCCGTCACCGGTGTCCTCCCAGGTGAGGCGGACCTCGTTCAGGTGGTCGGTCGCCTCGATGTCGGCGCAGATCTCGATGGCGGCGTCGAAGGTGAACGACTCACCGGGGTCGAGCGGGTCGTCGAGCTGCCACTGGCCATCGGCGATCTCGGTGATCCCGGCCTTCGGGGTCAACGAACCGGTGAAGTTGCAGGTGCCGACGGGCGGCAGGTCGGTGGCCACGACGTTGTACGCGGTGGCGGGACCCGGGTTGGAGATCGTGTAGGTGAAGAAGACCTCGGTGCCGACGGTCGTGCCGTAGGCGTTCGGGGCTCCGGCGGGCGTGGCCTTGTCGATGGTGAGCACCGGATCGGGGATCGTGATGTACACGCTGTCCGACGGGTTCTCGGTGTAGGTGGTGCCGAGGTCGTCCTCGTAGGACGGGACGCTGACCTTGTTCGACAGCGTGCCGGTGTCGGTGGGCTCGGCGTCGTAGGTCACCGTGATCGACCCCTCGGGGGCGATCGGGCCGGCGTGGGAGAACGAGAGCGTGCCGGTGGGTCCGTCGACCACGCAGTCGCCGCAGGCGGCGCCGTCGATGCGGACACTGTCGACGTCGATGCCGACGGCGACGTTCACGTCCGCGATCGCGAGGTCGGTCGCGGCACGGGAGCCGACGTTGGTGATCACGGCGGTGTAGGTCACGGTGTCGCCCGGCTGGTAGTCCCAGGGAACGGTCGTGGTGTCGACGGCATCACCGTCGGAGGTGAGCGCCGACTTGTCGATCTCGAGGATCGGCCGGTCGTAGATCACCGTGTCGGAGGTGTCGACCTCACCGTCGAAGGTGGGCAGGCCGGCGGTCGAGGGCGGCACGTCGCCGAGACGGTCGACGGTGTTCCAGCTGACCTTGGCGTCGTTCGCGAACTCGTCGAAGAACTCGACGGAGGCGCCGTCGGCGTACTCCGGGTCGATCTCGGCGGTGTAGGTGAAGACGAACTGGCGGGCATCGACCGAGGTCGGCAGCGAGTTCGGGTACCAGCCGATCACGGTGCCGCCACCGGGGAAGGCGGTCGGGGCGAGCTCGTCGATCGGATCGGGGCAGGAGGCGCCGGCGGGCAGACACGTGGCCGAGCCGTAGGCGAGGAAGGTCATGCCGTCGGGCAGGACGTCGGAGATGGTGAGGTTCTCGTACGAGGTCCCGCCGGGCAGATCGACCGTGACGGTGTAGGTGATCGGGAGATCGGTGCCGTAGCGCTCGACGTCGGCTTCCTTGCCGATCGACGGGCTCGGCGATGCGACGGTGACGAGGGCGTCGTCGGTGTCGGCGGGGTCGATGATCGTGTCGTCGCCGCCACCGTCGCCGGGCAGGTAGGTGATGAGTGCGGCAGCGTTGTTGACGATCGGGGTCGTCGCCGGCGTGCCCGGCACGATCTGCATCTGCTCGGTCACGGTCCAGGGCGCGCCACCGGGGAGCACGTCACCGGCGTCGTAGGTCACGGTCCGTGTGGCGAGCTCCCAGACACCACCACCGGCGGTGGTCCCGCCGTCGGCCACGACGACACCGTCGGCGTCGAGCGGCTCGAGGGTCGTGGGCAGGGTGTCGGTGACGACGATGTCGCGGGCGGGGGCGACGGTGAGGGTCTGGGTGGCCGCATCGAGGGTCGGGACCGAGGCGGTGATCTGGTACTCGACGGTGGCGCCGGCCTGGTAGGCGTTGTCCTCCGAGGTGGTCTTCAGCAGCTCGAGCTCGGGCTGGATCACGGCGACGGCGGCGATCACCCGATCGGTGTCACGGTTCGACGGGCCGGTCGAGACCGAGGCGAAGCACTCCGCACCCTCGTGGACCTCGCCCCACACACCCGAGGTCGGGATCTGGGCGAGGAAGGTGAGCACGAAGATCTCACCGTCGGCGGGCACGGTGTAGGAGGGCTCACCGGCACCGGTCTGGGTGGCGGTCTGATCGGCGACGTCGCCGGGGAAGAGGACCTCGAAGACGGTCTCGGCGCCGGCGGAGGTGGTCACCAGCACGAAGTCGTCGGGGTCGGGTTCGGTGCCGGCCGTGAGGGGCTCGACCACACCGTCGGCATACGCATCCACCGAGGTGCCCGGTGCGATGCGCAGCTCCACGGAGTCCGGGTCGAGCGTCAGACCGTCGTCGAGGGCGGTCATCTCGAGCCGGGACGCGGCATAGGTCGTGCCGTCGGGGCGGGCCAGGATGTCCTGGAAGATCTCGCCCTGGTCGAAGGTGACGAACTGTTCGAAGCGCACCCACTCGCCGGGTACACCGGCGGTCACACCCGACTGGGTGAGGGTGTTCGGCGTGATCGAACCCGACACACCGCACTCGAGTGTCATGTCGGCCGTCGCCGGATTGTCGTCCGCGAGGGCGGCGGGGGCCGTCGTCGTCACGGTCGCCGCCAGCAGCACCAATGCCACCAGCGATCGGATCCACTTCCCGAGGCCCGTGGTGGGGGCCAGCACCGATGTGCGCATTCCGATTCACCTCAGCCGCGGGCGCACCTCGCCCACAGACCCAGCACGGATCGGCACCGGGGCACCTCCGACGAGAGGTCAGCTGGGTATTTCCCCTGGATACGGGGGTGGAAATGACCGAGGTCCCACACCGGGCCGCCGGACGGCCCAGGTGGGTGAACCTTCCCGGGCCGATGGGCAGGGGTCCGACCGGGCCGAACGGCCCGGACGTGCGACCAGCGGTCGCGAGCCGGGACTCAGTCGTCGGCGGGAATCACACCGTCGGGGTAGGTCCGGGCGAGCTCGGCCTCGGTCGGCGTCCGCTCCTGCCGGGCCTCGGGCGGGCAGAGCTCGACGATCCGGTCCATGAGATCGGCGACGGCGTCGTCGAGGTCACCCTCGGGGTGGTAGGGCTCCCCCACCCGGATCCGCAACGTCGGCGGATCGGCGAGGTTCAGCATGTAGGGGAGCTTCTTGTCACGCGGCCAGGCGTGCTCCGTTCCCCAGAGGCCGAGCGGCACGATCGGTGCGCCCGTCTCCATCGCGAGACGAACGGCCCCGTAGCGGCCGCGGAGCACCGGATCGAAGAAGGCCGGGCCGCGGGGAATCGTGCCCTGGGGGAAGACCGCCACCAGCTCACCGGCCCGCAGGGCTCGCTCGGCCTGCTGCATCGACGACGTCGTGTCGCCGCCGCGGTCGACGCGGATGGCGCCGAGCGCCGTCGCGATCTGGCCGACCACCGGCGCGTCGGTGACCTCCTTCTTCGCGAGGAAGCGGGCCGGTCGGTCGACCTGCGCCGCCGTGTAGCCGACGACGAGTGGATCGAGATAGGAGCGGTGGTTGGCCGCCACGATCGCACCGCTGCCGGTGCGGAGCGCCTCGGCACCGTCGAGGTCGAAGCGGATCCAGGGCCACAACTCGTCGCGGGCGATCTGATGGACGACCTGTTGGGGTTCCACACCGAGCGGCTTGGGCACACCGGGAGGTGCGTCGAACCACACGATGGGCCAGCGACGCAACGTCGCGTAGGCGGCGAGGCGGGGGTCGGGGTTCACCGCGGTCGGGTGCCCGACGGCGGAGAACATCGGGGTGTCGAAGATCGAGTCGGAGTAGGCGAAGCTGTCGGCGAGCGACACACCGTTCGATGCCGCCCAGGTCTCCACCGACCGGGCCTTGCCCCGGTTCCACACGAACTCACCGTCGATCGTCCCGTCGTAGCGATCGTCCTCGCCGATCCGGTACCGGGTGGCGAGGAGGCCGTCGAAGCCGGCGAGCTCGGCGAAGGGCTCGAGCACATCCCGGGGTGTGGTGGTGGCGAGCACGACCGGACGACCGGCGGCACGATGCTCGTCGATCAACTCCTGTGCGTAGGGCTGGATCTGGGCGACGAGCTCCGGTGCGGCACGCTCCCCCGCGCGTCGGACGGCGGCCACGTCCCAGCCCTTGGCGGCACGGACCCCCTGCCGGGTGAGCAGCATGGACGGGAGCGTCTCGCCGACGACGTTGAAGATCCCGAACAGGAGCTTCTCCCCCGGGATGGAGCGGTCGGGCAACACCCCTTCGGCGCGCAGCGCCGCCGAGATGGTGGGGCCCGAACCGACCCGGAGCAGGGTGCGGTCGAGGTCGAAGAACGCGGCGCCGGTCACCATGCCAACCTAGTCGGCAGGTATCGGGCCACGGCCAGTGGCCCGATCCGGATGGGCGGCCCACGGCTGGAAAAATGGAACAGCCGACCCTGGGGCCGGCCGTTCGGACGAATCGGTGCGAGGGGGGACCAGAACCGATCGTCGCACGGCGTTGCCTACGTTGGGGGACCAGGCCACCGCCGTGCTGATGTCGTCAGTGTGACACCGATCGTCCAATCTTCCAAACAGTTGGTGTGAATACCGACCATCTGCGTCACAGATGGACGACAAGATGGCCCCGAGTCGGTTCGCGCCGGCTCACCACGGTGCCGAACGCCGCCCAAAACGTCGAACGCTCGGGCCGAAGGGGGAAGCCCGAGCGTTCACGATTGCGGCGGGGCCGCTGTGCCGGTCACATTAAGCACTAAACGACCCCTTGACAAGCCCCACCACCCCCGGTGCCCACGAACATCTGAGATGTCTGCCATCATTTCCCGCGATGGACCTCCGACAGCTCCAAGCGCTGCTCGCCGTCGCCGAGCACGGCAGCTTCACCGCCGCCGCACGGGCCACCCACACGGTGCAGTCGAACATCTCGACCCACGTCGCCCGACTCGAGAAGGAACTCCGCGTCACACTCATCGATCGCTCGACCGGTGCGCCCACTCAGGAGGGTGAGGCCGCGATCGCCCGGGCCCGTCGGGTGCACGATGAACTCGCCGCCCTCGAAGCCGATGTCGCATCCCTGCAGGGTTCCCCCCAGGGCACGGTCCGCGTCGGTGTGATCGGCACGACCGCACGGTGGATCACACCCCACCTCGTCGAGCACGTCGCCACACGCACACCGGAGGTGAAGCTCGTGATCGCCGACGGCTCGACGAGCTCGATCATCCTCCGGCTCATCGAGGGGCAGATCGATCTGGGGCTCGTCGGGCTGCCCATCGACGAACCCGAGCTCCGGACCGAGCCGCTCTTCCTCGAGGACCGCGTGCTCGTCGTACCCGACGGCCATCCGCTCCACCGGCCCGGCGGTCGCGTCGAACTCGCGGAGCTCGCCGGCCACGCGCTCCTCCTCGCCGCTCCCGGCACGACGTTCCGATCCGAGATCGACAGCGAGTGCGCGTCGTTCGGCCTCAAGCTCTCGCCGCTGCTCGAGATCGACGGGCTCCGCCTGCTGGCCTCACTCGCCTTCCAGGGGTTCGGGCCGGCGATCCTCCCCGCCACCGCGGCTCCCGGGTGGGTCGGAGGCGACTGGACCCGGGTCGCCGTCCCCCAGCTCGGACGCCGCACGGTCGGCCTCGCGTTCCGACGCCGCGGGCTGCCCACGACCGCCGTCGACGCCGTCGCCCGATCGATCCACGAGGTCGTCGACCGTCACGCACTCGACGTCACCGGGCTCCATCTGCCGCAGTGATCCGGCCTCCCGACCGACGTCGGGATCGGATGTGACCATCCGGGGGGCTCGATGGTCCAACGTCGGTGCGTGATCAGGTCACCTCTCCGTTCCGTTGCACCACCGCCGACCTCGATGGCCGGCGGGTCGTGCGGGTCGAGATCGACGACGCCACCGATCACGCGCTCACCGAGCACGACGGCGAACAGCTCGCCGCGGCGATCGACCGTGCCGTGGCCGACCGGATCCCGTTCGTCGCCGTCCTCGGCGCGGCCGGCGTCGACCCGGCGCGAGGCATCGCCGCCACCGCCAGCTGGGGCCGTGCCGCTCGGGCGCTGAGCCGGGCCTCGGGACGGGTCCCCACCCTCATCGGCGTCGACGGGCCGCTGCACTCGGGTCCGGCCCTCCTGCTCGGGCTCGCCGACGTCGTGGTCATGACCCGATCGGCGCGGGCGTTCGTGTCGGGCCCCTCGATGGTCGCGGAGTTCACCGGCGTCGACATCGCCCCCGACCAGCTCGGTGGCGCGGGCATGCACACCCGATCGAGTGGCGTCGCCTCACTCGTCGTCGACGACCGTGAGCAGCTGTGGGATGCACTCGGCCACGTGCTCGACCACCTGCCCGACCACGTCGACGCACTGCCGCCGATGGAACCGGCCGACGACCCGCTCGATCGGACCTGTCCGGATCTGCTCGACGTGCTGCCCACCACGGCACTCGGCAGCTACGACGTCCGCGACGTCATCCGTGACGTGGTCGACGACGGCGAGTTCCTCGAACTCCGGGCCGGTTGGGCCCCCAACCTCGTGACCGCGTTCGCCCGTGTGGGCGGGCGCCCCATCGGCGTGGTCGCCAATCAGACCCAGGCGCTCGCCGGCTCACTCGACATCCCGGCCTCGCAGAAGGGGGCCCGGTTCGTCGCGATGTGCGACGCCTTCAACCTCGGACTCCTGACCCTCGTCGACACCTCCGGCTTCCTTCCCGGGAAAGACCAGGAGTGGCGGGGCATGATCCGACACGGGGCGCAGCTCGCCTTCGCATACGCCCGGGCCACGGTGCCCCGCGTCGGGCTGATCCTGCGCAAGAGCTATGGCGGCGCCTACATCGTCATGGACTCGCGCCACATGGGCAACGACGTGATGCTCGCCTGGCCGAGCGCCGAGGTCGCCGTGATGGGGGCCAAGGGGGCGGTCGAGATCCTCCACCGCCGGGCCGACGCCGACGAGCGCGTGGCGCTCGAGGCCGACTACACCGACCGATTCCTCACCCCGTATCCGGCAGCCGAGCGGGGTTCGGTCTCGATGATCATCGACCCGGCCGACACCCGACTCGAGGTCGCCGCGGCGTTCGACCTGCTCGAGACCAAGCGCGAGAAACTCCCCCGGCGTCGCCACGACAACGGTCCGCTCTGAGCCGGCGCGCCACGCCGCCGATCGCACCACCACGACCGCCGGACATGATCCGGTCAACGTCGCGCCGTCGGAACCGGTCCCCCACGGCCACGCCCGCTACATTCAGTGAACGTCACCGAGAGCGCTGTGGCGGCACAACGAGGTGCCGGAGCGGGCGTTGTAGAGCGAGCGAGGAACCGTGCCTGAGACCGTCACCATCACCGACAACCGCACCGGGGAGAGCGTCGAGATCCCCATCGAGAACGGCGGCGTCTCGATGAAGGCGATCCAGGGGCTCATGCCGGGCACCTGGGTGCTCGATCCGGGCTTCGGCGGCACGGCGTCGACCGAGTCGGCGATCACCGACCTCGACGGCACGAACGGCATCCTGCGGTACCGCGGCTACCCGATCGAGCAGCTCGCCGAGAAGTCGACCTTCCTCGAGGTCTGTTACCTCCTGCTCAACGGTGAGCTCCCGAACACCGAGCAGATGGATCAGTGGGTCCACGACGTCACGTTCCACACGTTCGTCCACGAGAACATGCGCAAGCGCTTCATGGAGGGCTTCCATCACGATGCCCACCCGATGGGCATGCTCATGTCGGCGATCGCGGCGCTGTCGACCTTCTACCCCGAGGCGAAGGACATCGACGACCCGGCCAACCGCTACAAGCAGATCAACCGGCTGATCTCGAAGGGGCCGACCATCGCGGCCATGGCCTACCGGGCCTCGCTCGGCATGCCGTTCAACTATCCCGACAACGACCTCACCTACGCCGAGAACTTCCTGTCGATGATGTGGAAGGTGGCCGAGCCGCAGTACAAGCCGGATCCCGTGCTGGCCCGGGCGCTCGACATCCTGCTGATCCTGCACGCCGACCACGAACAGAACTGTTCGACCACCACGATGCGTGTCGTGGGATCGAGCCATGCCGACCCGTACTCCGCAGCGGCGGCGGCGACCGGCGCCCTCTACGGCCCCCGCCACGGTGGCGCGAACGAAGCCGTGATCCACATGCTCGAAGAGATCGGCTCGTACGACAACATCGAGCCGTTCGTCGAGTCGGTCAAGGCCGGCGAGGGTCGACTGATGGGCTTCGGGCACCGGGTCTACAAGGCCTACGACCCCCGTGCCCGGATCGTGAAGGAACAGGCCGATCGCGTCTTCGAGGTGACGGGGAAGTCGCCGCTGCTCGACATCGCCCTCAAGCTCGAGGAGATCGCCCTCTCGGACGACTACTTCAAGAGCCGCAACCTCTACCCGAACGTCGACTTCTACACGGGCCTCATCTACCAGTCGATGGGCTTCCCGCTCGACATGTTCACGGTGCTCTTCACGATCGGCCGCATGCCCGGCTGGTTGTCGCACTGGCAGGAGTCGCTCGAGCAGGGTCAGCGGATCAGCCGTCCGCGCCAGATCTACACCGGACCGGGTGAGCGCGACTACGTCGCACTCGGCGATCGCTGACACCGGCCGCAACCGGAACATCCGCTCGAAGGCCGCCGGTTCCCCGGCGGCCTTCGTCGTTCTTCCGAATCAGTTGACCTGAGCCCCTTGACCCACGCCGGCACGTGCCGATGGGGCCGGGTGACGCACGACGCCATCATCGATCTCGCCGCTCCCGACACCGCAGCGGCACCGCCGTCCGATCTGCTCACCGAGCAGAGCAGGCCGACTGCCATGCCGGCCGTCGACGACGGCCCCGTCCTGTTCGACCAGGACACGGCGACCGTGCGACCGGGCTGGTCGCCGGAACTGGCCGGTCTCGTGAGCGAGATGGTCGGCTACGACGTCCGGATCCCGAACGGCTGGGCCGCCTTCGCCCTGTCGGTCCCGGGCCCGTGGATGGCACCCGTCGCGTTGCTGCTCGATGCCGCCGCCGGCCGCCTCGATGGCGACCACGCGCCCTCGGCGGTGGAGACCTCGGCCGTCATCACCTCGCTCGCTCCGGGTATCCCGAACGACAAGGTCACCGGGTTCCAGCTCCGCACGCTGCTGCACCGCATCCTCCCCGAGGAGGCCCGGACCGCGGCCATCCGGGATGCCTGGGCCGGATCCGTCGATCTCCGCGACGAGCTCGAGTACCGCGCCGACACCTGGTCGTCGCGGGTGCTCCGGGCGTCCCTCGCCGCCGTGCTCGTGTCGGTCCTGTCGCTGCTCTGCGCCGGAGCGTTCCTGCGTCTCGGCCCGGCCATCGTGTTCGCCCTCGGCGGCGCCGCCGGCCTCGCCGCCGGTCTCGGCGGCGTGCTCGTCACCCGGGCGGCCGCCCGGGCGGTCGACGACCCACGCACCGGCATGGATCTGTGGACCACCGCCCTCACCGTGTGTGCCCGCATCGGCGACGAGCCCGTACTCGGCACGCTCGACCGGACGCTCGATCGCCGCAGCACCCGGGTGCGCTGGCTGCGCGAAGCCGCACTGGCCGGTCCCGACGGACCGCTACGCGACCTCGCCCGCACCACTCGCCTGCACGTGCTCGGCCCCGTCGGCCTCGCCTCCGCGCTCTGGGCGGTGAGCGTGGTCGTCGGCTGGTCGATGCTCTGAGCGTCCCGGACCGGCCGGCGCTCAGTCGGCGAGGTGACGGACCTCGGCCAGCACCGACACGGCGGGCGCCACCAGCTCGACGTCGATCTCGATGATGCCGGGCCCATCGGGCCCGAGCAGCACCGGGGCCGCTCGCAGCGATCGCAGCCGGACATCGGCGCCGAGCCGAGCGACACCTCGCACGAGGATCTCGGCGGCCTCCCGCTGCTCCGGATCGACCTCGAGGGCGGCGACGAGGACCGACAGCTCCTCGGCGGTGGCCGGAAGCGGCGCACGCGTCACCGAACCGCCCTCCCGGGCGACCGACAGCCACGCCCCCGTGGCCCGATCCACCTCGACCTCGAGCGTCGCCCGCGGGCCCGGCGAGGTCATCGCCTGCACGATCAGCGGATCCGCCGCGTCGCCGTGGTGTGCGACCAGTGCCGCGGCGGCAGCGACGAGATCGTCGTCGTCTTCCAGATCGAGCACCGTGCCGCCGGCGGCGCCGGGGTGGCGTCGACCGAGGCCACCCGCCTTCACCACCACCGACCCCTCGATCGACCGTCGGGCAGCGAGGAGCTCGGTCGTGTCGGAGGCGGAGGCGACGAGCTTCGTCGCGGGGACCGGCACACCGATCGCCTCGAGCACCGGCCCGAGCGACGGGTCGCCGAGACGGAGCGTCATCGATGCCGACGAGGCGAGCGCCTCCTCGAGTGCGGCGCCGAGCGCGGGATCGGATTCGATCGACGCCAGGGCCGCCACGTCACTCGCCGATCGACGGACGCCGTCGGCGACATGGCGTGCGAGTGCGGCGACCGCATCCTCGGGGAAGCGGAAGATCGGCAGACCACCGTTCGAGAGGTGGTCGTCATCGGTGAGTGCGGTGGCCACCATCGGCTTGTCGACGGCACCATCGATGCGGTCGAGCGCCGCGGCGATGTCACCCGGGGCGTTCTGGAGGCTGGGGGTCACGGCCAGCACGACGGCGTCGACCTCGGCGGCGAGCGCCAGGCTCGCGACGACCGTCTCGAGCTCGTCGAGTGAGCGGTCGACCGGCACGAGCACGACACCGTCACCGTGGCTGCGAACGCCCTCGAGCTCGGCCACGACGGCCGGCGTGGTGAGCTGGAGTCCGTGACGGTCGGCGGCGGTGGCACAGAGCCGACCGATCGAGGCGGAGTTGGAGAGCACGACGGCTCGTGGACCGGCGGCCGGTGGTTGGGATGCGGCCACGGCCGCCCCCGTCACCAGCTCGGCCGCTCGTTCGACCACGACGACACCGGATCGTTCGAGCAGTTCGGCCAGGTCGCCCGTTCTCGGGCCGAGGGCGAACACGGGGGTCGACGCCGCGAGGTGGCGGGCCACCCGGGTGAAGTTCCGCAGGTTCCCGAAGTCGTCGAGGTAGAGCACGACGGCATCGGTGCGGTCGTCGACCGCCCAGTACGACAGCACGTCGTTCACACTCACATCCGACCGGTCACCCATCGCGACGAACGACGAGACACCGACACCCGCCGCGCGGAGCCGGTCGAGCAGGGCCGCCCCGAGTGGTCCCGACTGGGACAGCACGGCCACTCGACCGGGCGTCACCTCGACGGGGACGAACAACGCATGGACGCGATGATCGGGGTCGGTGTTGACGATGCCGAACGAGTTCGGGCCGATGAGACGGACACCGGCGGCCCGGGCGGCGCGGATGATCGCCTCGGCGTCGAGCTCGTCGTCGGCACCGGTGGGCCCCGACGAGATGAGCAGGAACCCGCCGATCCCGGCCGCGACGCCGTCGTTGATGACCCCGGCCACCTCCGCGGCGGGGACGGCGACGACGGCGAGATCGACCGGTTCGGTCAGGTCGCCGAGCGAGGCGACGGCCGGCACACCATCGATCTCGGTGGCCTTCCGGTTCACGGGGATCACCGGACCGGCGAAGCCGTGACCTCGGAGTCGATCGAACAGCGCCCGCCCCACCGCGTCGGGTCGACGCGAGGCGCCCACGACGGCGATCGAGGTCGGCTCCAGGAGTCGAGCGACGGAACGCACCGTCGAACTGCGGGCGCGATCGTCGATGGCCGCCGCGGCTTCCTCGGTGAGCTCGATCCCGAGGTCGACCTCGATGACCCCGTCCACGAACGAACTCGACACCTCGAACCCGGCGTTCCGGAACACCCGCAGCATCCGGTAGTTCTCGGCGAGGACCGTCGCGGTGAGCCCCTCGAGTGCCGACTGTCGGGCCGCTGCGGCGAGGAACTCCAGCAACAACGTGCCGAGGCCCTTCCGTTGGTGGCCGTCGTCGACGAAGAACGCCACCTCGGCCGTGGGCTCCCCGGCCTTGCCCTCGTAGCGGGCCACGGCCACCATCTCGTCGCCGATGGTGGCGATGAACGCCATCCGCCAGAGGTAATCGACGTTCGTGAAGTGTTCGATCTCGGCGGCGGAGAGTTCCGGTCGGAAGCGGAAGTACCGGAAGTAGATGCTCTCGGCCGACTGCCGCGAGTGGAACGCGGCGAGACGTTCACCGTCCTCCGGCACGATCGGCCGGACGTCGGCGGTCGAGCCGTCGGCGAGCACGACCGTGGTGTGCCAGGCGGCGAGCTGCTCCGGAGACACATCGGCCATGACCCACTCTGCCCCACCGGAGCCCGGGGAGCCTCCCGACCCCCTCGGAATCCATCGATCGACCCTCAAGACGGCGTCCGATCGAGCCGATTTCCTCTTCGTGGGTCGACCGGAGACCACCACCGCGACGGGCGGGTCCGCCCGATCGCAGGCCGAGGATCGCACCGACGCGCGCCGTTGGGAGTCACAGCGATTCGCCCCTGCCGCCGTACGGGTCCTGGCCTTCGCGATCCCGTTCGTCTTCGGCTACCTCATCGGTGCCGCCGCGGCCGAGTTGCTGCCCGAGCCCTCGGGCTGGTTCCAGACGATCGCCTGGTGGGCCGCCGTGCTCGGCGCCTCGAGCGTGGCCGTGGCCGCCGGCCGTCGGGTGGCCCGTCGCCTGTTGCCCGTGGCGCTCCTGATGAAGATGTCGCTCGTCTTCCCCGACAACGCCCCCAGCAAGTATCGACTCGCTCTCAAGCAGGGCTCCGCCCGCGACCTCCAACGCCGCCTCGCCGCCGGGGAGTCGCTCGGTTCGACGCCGGCCGAGGCCGCCGAGAACCTGCTCGTGCTCATGACCGCCCTCAACGACCACGACCGACTCACCCGCGGGCACTCCGAACGCGTCCGCGCCTACAGCGATCTCATCGCCGCGGAGATGGGCCTGCCCCAGGTGGAGCGGGAGAAGCTCCACTGGGCGGCCCTCGTCCACGACGTCGGCAAGCTCACCGTCGACGGCGACATCCTCCGCAAGGACGGACGCCCGACCGACGAGGAGTGGGCCCAGCTGCGGGGCCACCCCGGGGCGGCCGCCTCGATGCTCGCGCCGCTCTACCCGTGGCTCGGTGGCTGGTTGTCCGCCGCCACCCAGCACCACGAACGCTGGGACGGCGACGGTTACCCCCTCGGCCTCGCCGGCACCGACATCAGCCTGGCGGGCCGGATCGTGGCCGTCGCCGATGCCTACGACACGATGACCTCCGCCCGCTCCTACAAGAAGGCGTGGGCCCCCGAGGACGCCCGAGCTGAGCTCGTCGCGTGTTCCGGGAGCCAGTTCGACCCCGACGTGGTGCGGGCCTTCCTCAACGTCTCGCTCGGCTCCACCGGCCGGGCGGCCGGACCGCTCGCCCTGCTGACCCACCTCCCCCGGGTGGGCGAGTTCGTCTCGACCGCCGGCTCCGCGACCGGCAACGCGGTGGTCCGTGTCGGCACCGTCGCCGCCACCGGCGCCGTCGCCGCGCCCGCGGCCGTCGCCACCGCGCCCGCCGTGTTCGACAGCCCCGAACCCGCGCCGGCCGCCCTCGCCTTCGAGACCACGACGACGACCGAGGCCCTCCCCGAGCCGACCAGCACGACCATCGTCGTCACGACCTCGACGACCGCTCCCCCGTCGACGACGGTCGTGACGACGGCGCCATCGACCAGTTCGACGACCACGACGACGGTGGCGGAGACGACGACCACCACCGAGGCGACCACCACGACGGTCGCACCGACCACCACGACCACGACGGCACCCACCACGACGACCACCACCGCGCCGACCACGACCACGACCACGACGGCACCCACCACGACCACCACGATTCCGCCGCCAGCGGCGTCCGGTGGTCCCGCCCTGCGGGTCATCGACGGCCCGAGCGGCGAACTCGCTCGCGACACGTTGGTGTCGGCGGATGCCCAGTTCGTCTGGCTCGAGCAGGACGCGCTCACCCTCGCCGACGATCTCGAGGTCCAGCTCGTGCCGACGACACCCACGGACGCCGACTCGCTGGCCACCAGCACGATCCCGGCCGGCACGGTCGTCTGTTCCTTCTTCCTCCATGCCGATGCGGGGAGCGCGGACGCCTGGGCCATCACCTCCGTGATCGAGCTGAACCGGACGATCCTCGGCGTCATCAGCGACAACGATCCGTTGACGGCCACCGATGCGTGGGCGACCAACCCCGGCCAGACCAGCTACAACGGCTTCGGGAACACCGACACCCTCGCCCTGCTGTCGCCGACGTCGTTCTCGATGGATGCTGCTGGCAGCGCGAACGACTTCGACCAGCTGCGCATCATCACCGCCTGCTGATCGCCTGGCAGGTCAGACCACCCACTCAAGGTCGGTGACACCTATACCGAATTCTGGGGGGTGACCGACGGAGTCCACACAACCGCCACCGGCGGTTCGGCCCGATCCCAGGCGGAACGTCGCGACGTCCGCCGGTGGGAGTCGCAGCGCGTCGCACCCGCACTGGTCCGGCTGATCTCGTTCCTGATCCCGTTCGTGCTCGGCTATCTCGTCGGAGCGCTCGTGGCCGAGTTGCTGCCGAAGCCCTCGGGCTGGTTCCAGACGATCGCCTGGTGGGCCGCCGTGCTCACGGCCTCCAGCGCTGCGGTCGCCGCCGGCCGGCGGCTCGCACGACGCCTCCTTCCCGTGGCCGTGTTGATGAAGATGTCGCTGGTCTTCCCCGACAACGCGCCCAGCAAGTACCGACTCGCTCTCAAACAGGGCTCCGCCCGCGACCTCCAACGCCGCCTCGCCGAGGGTGGCTCCCTCGGGTCCACGCCGGCCGAGGCCGCCGAGAACCTCCTCGTGCTCATGACCGCCCTCAACGACCACGACCGACTGACCCGAGGGCACTCCGAACGCGTCCGCGCCTACAGCGACCTCATCGCCATCGAGATGGGACTCCCCGAGTCGGCCCGGGAGAAGCTCCACTGGGCCGCCCTCGTCCACGACGTCGGCAAGTTGGCGGTGTCCGGAGACATCCTCCGCAAGGACGGACGCCCGACGGATGAGGAGTGGCAGGAACTGCGTGGCCATCCCGCAGCCGCCGCGGCGATGTTGGCACCGCTCTACCCGTGGCTCGGCGGCTGGCTCTCCGCCGCCACCCAGCACCACGAACGCTGGGACGGCGACGGCTATCCGATGGGCCTCGCGGGCCGGGAGATCAACCTCGCCGGCCGCATCGTCGCGGTCGCCGACGCCTACGACACGATGACCTCCACGCGCTCGTACAAGACGGCGTGGTCGCCGGAACAGGCCCGCGAGGAGTTGGTGGCGTGCGCGGGCAGCCAGTTCGACCCCGACGTGGTGCGCGCCTTCCTCAACGTGTCCCTCGGCGCCACCGGCCGTGCGGCCGGGCCGCTCACCTGGCTCGCCCAGACGCCGAGGCTCGCCGAGGTGCTCTCGTCCGCCACCTCGGCCAGCGGCAACGCCGTCGTCCGTGTCGGCACCGTCGCCGCCACCGGCGCCGTCGCCGCGCCCGCCGCCATCGCCACCGCGCCCGCCGTGTTCGACAGCCCCGAACCCGCCCCCGCCGCCCTCGCCTTCGAGACCACCTCGACCACCGCCGTGACCTCACTCCCCGCTCCCACGAGCACCACCGTCGTCGTCTCGACGGTGCCGAGCTCGACGATCGCCGGCGCACCGACGTCGCTCGCCGTCGTGACCACCACGACCTCGACCACCGCGGCGCCGACGACCGTGACCTCGACGACCACATCGGGCCCACCCACGACGACCGGCCCGACCATGACGACCAGCACGACGGCCGCACCGACCACCACCACGACGGCACCCACGACCACGACCACCGCGCCGACCACGACCACCACCGCTCCCACAACGACCACCACGGCTCCGACCACGACCACCACGACGACAACGCCCGCCGGCCTGCTCACCGTCACACCCACGGCGCAGCTCACCGTGATGCCCGAGCCCGGCGACGGCGTCCAGGAGGGTGAGTACACCTCGGACGCCCACGTCTTCCTCTGGGTCGAGAGGACGGGTGTGGTGCTGGGGGAACGCCTCTGGATCCGTTCGATCCCGAGCTCGGAGACCGAGTTCGACGATCTGTGGATCGACAGCGTCGCCGGTGGCACCACGATCTGTTCGGCACTGCTCCACGCCGACGGCGGGGCCGAGGACAGCGAGGTCACCGCCGTCATCTCGATGAACCGGGAGATCCTCGGCGTGCTGCGTTCGACGCTGTCCGAGACGCACTGGCTGGCCAACACCCCCGACCAGCACGGCTACAACGCGTTCGGCGACAGCGACACGATCCGCCGACTCTCGCCCACGTCGATCGAGGTCACCGCCGGCATGGACGACGACGACTGGGATCAGACCCGGATCATCACGGCCTGTTGAGGCACGGCCCGCTGGCCCCCCGACCGCCCGGCACCTAGGTTCGAAGTGACGAGGGAGCGATCGGACCCATGACGAGCACCACGCCCGCCCCAACGCCGAGTCGGGCGGCCCACGCCGCCGCCGTGTCGGCACACGCCGACCGTCGAGCCCGCCACGCCACGACCCTCGGCATCCGTGGACCGTTGCGTCGCGACGCGGACGGCCGACTCCACCCCGAGATCCTCGCCGCCTATGCCGAGCACGGCGCCTACGTGTTCGAAGGAGTCGTCGACGACGCCGAGATCGACGCACTCCGCCGGGCGATGGACGACGTGATCGACGGGGCGCCGGTGCGCCCGAAGGCCGGGCTCGATCGACACGGTCGCCCGGCACTCGGTCGGGACTTCGCCGTCGAGCCGTTCGTGTTGACCCGGCCGCTGTCCGACCCCTGGGGTGGCACCACGCTGCTCGCCGGGCGTCATCCCACGAAGATGGCCGAGCCGGCCGTCGACGAGGACGCCCCCAGCCACGTCGTCCACCTCGTGTTCGGCATGTGCATGCTGATGCCCGAGGCCCTCCGCCTCTACGGCCATCCCGCGCTCCTCGCTGCGGCCGCCTCGGTGAACGGCGACGACTTCGTCCCGTACAACGACGCGATCTTCGTGAAGCTCCCCGGGCTGGGCTCGTCGGTGGGTTGGCATCAGGACGGGGCGACCCACTGGGATCGACCCGACTGGGATCCCGACATCCACGGCTTCAACTTCCAGGTCCAGTTGCACGACACCACGGCGGCGAACGCGCTGTGGGTCGTACCGGGCAGCCATCGGGAGGGCCGGGCAGACATCGTCGGCATGGTCGCGGCGAACGCCGGGAGCGATCTGTTGCCCGACGCCGTCCCACTCGTGTGCGCGGCCGGTGACGTGACCATGGTCAACCGCCAGATCGTGCACGGCTCGTTCGCGAACAGCTCACCCGATCCGCGGATCTCGATCACGTTCGGGTTCCACAAGCGGTCGAGTGTGTTGGGTGTGGCCGGCAAGCTCCGGTTGACGGCGTCGGACACCCCCGACCCGGTCTACGACGAACGACGCATCCGCGACCGGGCCGCGGTGATCGCCCTCGCCATCGACGCCCGCAGCCAGCACCACCCGGACGAGGTCCCGTTCGGATACGCACCGTTCGTCGGCCTCGAGGACGAGGTCCGGCACACCCCCGCCAACGCCGAGCGGATCCTGCGGGACTACAACGTCCACGACCTCGCCATCTGAGCGGTCGCCGGAGCCACGGGCCGAAAACGCAGCGAGCCCGGCAGAGCCGGGCCCGGGGCGGAGTCCGAAGGACTCCCGTGGGCCGTGAGGGAATCGAACCCCCGACCTCCTGCGCGTCATGCAGGCGCTCTAGCCAACTGAGCTAATGGCCCCGGAACGCCGCAGAGTAGCAAGACCACGCTGCTTTGGCACTCGGGATGTTTGGAGCGCAGGGCGGGATTTGAACCCGCGAATCACGGCTTTGCAGGCCGCTCCCTTAGGCCACTCGGGCACCTGCGCGGGACGCATGACTGTACCGGGTCGCCGACGGCTTGCCAGTCGGGTTCCCGCTCAGTCGGCGACGTCGAGCGGACTGTTGGCGGGATACCCGAAGCCGGCCTGGACCTGTTTCGACCATCCACGCAGGGTGGCGATGAGCTCCTCGATGTCGTCGCCGAGGGCGGCGACGAGCGGCTCACACTGGCGATCGGTGTCCTGCTCGATCGACTCGCGGAGTTCCCGACCAGCGGTGGTGAGCTCCTCGCCGTCGAGCAGCCCGGAGGTCTCGAGCCGTTGCGAGGCGGCGTCGAGGTCGGCGTCGGTCCACCCCCGACTGCGGACGTAGGACCGTGCGGGTAGCCCCCACCAGAGTTCGGTGAGCAGGCCGATCTCACAGGCTCCCAGACCACGCGCCGACCAGGCGATGTTGTGGCAGTCACCTCGGTACTCCCGTGCGAGGTCACCCGCACGATGGAGACCGGCCCACCCGCCCGTGACCGGCGGGAGGCCGCGTAGACCCGCGTAGAGGGCCCGGCTCGGCACGCCGAGATCGGCGACGGCGGCCCCGAGTCGCTGCGCCACCTCGTCCACCCGGGCGTCGGCCGGCCCGAGGATCCGTTCGAGCCCGGATGCGGCGGCCTGCAGGCGGACCTCCGCGAGTTCGTCGGGGGCGACGTCGACGGCCGCGGCGAGCGCCCCGTCGATGAGCCGGGGCGAGAACACCCCGAACGCGGCCGCGACGACGGGGGCACCGGTCGAACCGAGACAACTGGCCCGCGATGCGACGTAGGCCGGGCCGTCCGGCCGGGCGACGCCGGCGTCGGACCTCGGGCTCGGCCCGAAGCCGAGCGCCGCATAGGCGTCGTGGTTCTCGGGGAGGAAGAACACGGCCCCGATGACCGGTTCGAGGGCGGCGGCGAGCCGACGGGCGACGTGGACCGGATGCATGCTGCACGGTGGCATCGGCGGCGCCGACACCGCAACCCGTTCAGACGCCGGGCACCACGATCCCGTGTTCGTAGGCGAAGACCACGGCCTGGACCCGATCCCGCAGGCCGAGCTTCGACAGCACGTTCGAGACGTGGGTCTTGATGGTCGCCTCACCCAGGATCAGCTGCTCGGCGATCTCCGCGTTCGAGTGTCCGGCGGCCACGAGGCACAGCACCTCGTGCTCCCGTTCGGTCAGCTGGTCGACGGCCGACGGGGCCCGTGTGGTGGCGGGGGTCGCACCGGTGAAGGTCTCGAGGACCCGCTTCGTGACCGACGGCGACAACAGTGCCTGCCCGCCGGCGATCACGCGGATCGCGTCGATGAGCTCCTCCGGCCGTGCGAGCTTCAGCAGATAGCCACTCGCTCCGGCCCGGAGTGCCTCGAAGATGTCGTCGTCGCGCTGGAACGTGGTCAGGATCAGCACCCGCACATCGGGATGACGGTCGACGATCCGGCGGGTCGCCGACAGTCCGTCGAGGATCGGCATCTGGATGTCCATGAGCACGACGTCGGGACGCCGGAGCGCGACGAGTTGCTCGGCCTCCTCGCCGTGGGCGGCCTCACCGACGACCTCGATGTCGTCCTCGGCCGACAGCAGCAGGCGGAACCCGGCGCGCACCATCTCCTGGTCGTCGGCGAGCAGGACGCGGATCACGATGCGGCTCCGTTGCTCGCCGCATCGAGTGGGGCCCGTCGGGGCATCGCGGCGGTGGGAAGTTCCGCACGGACCCGGAAGCCACCACCCGGATTCGGGCCGTGGGTCACCGAGCCGCCGACGAGGGCCGCCCGCTCCCCCATGCCACGCAGACCGTTGCCTCCCGTGGTCGGCTCGGCGTTCGTGCTTCCACCGCGGCCGTCGTCGACGATCGACACGACGAGCCGGGTGGGTTCATACCGCACACACACCGTGGCCCGATCGGCTCGAGCGTGGCGCAACACGTTCGTGAGGGCCTCCTGCACGATCCGATAGGCCGAGACGCCGACACTGCCGGGCACGGACCGGGGGTCGCCGGCGATCTCGAGTTCGACGTCGAGCCCGGCCGAACGCACCGAGGCGACGAGTTCGTCGAGGCGATCCAGCTCGGGTGTCGGATCGAGGCCATCGGTCTCGTCGGCGTCGCGGAGGAAGCCGAGGAGCCGATGGAGCTCGACCACGGCCTGACGCGACGACTCCTCGACCGCCTCGAGCGCTTCGGCCGCAGCGGCCGGCTGGGTCGACATCACCCGACGGGCGGCTCCCGCCTGCACACCCATCACACTCACGTGATGGGCCACGACGTCGTGGAGCTCCCGAGCGATCCGTACCCGTTCGTCGAGCACGGCACGCCGGGCGTTCTCCTCACGCTCGGCCTGGAGTTCCAGCGTCCGGATGGCGAGATCCCGCTCCCGGTCGGCCCGGCCCCGGGCGAGCTCGCCGGCCAGCACCGAGGTGAGCACGAACACGACGTTGAACGTGAGACCGACGCCGGCGACCAGAGCGAACCGGCTCGCGCTCATGACCACGCCGACGAACGCGTCCCACTCGAGGATCAACGATCGGATGAGCACGACGAGGAGGCCGACGACCGCGATGGCCCGCGCACCGTTGCGCACCCGTGGCCGATCCGACCACCTGCCGGCGCCGTAGAGCAGGAGGAACAACGCGATCGAGGTCACCTGGTACTCGGGCACGAGGATCCACCGCACGACGACGAAGGCGACGGCGCCGAGCGCGAGCGCACCGATCGGCGCCAACCGCCGGACGGCCACCGGCACGACCACGAGCGACAACCCGATCATCGCGAGGTTCCGATCCGGGGCATCGACACCGGGCAGGATCGTGCCGTTGTTCTGGTCGTACTGGAACCAGAGCAGCGCGAGCCCGCAGGTGAGGAGCACGACGGCCACGACGACGTCGAGGGCGAGGCTGCGCCGGGACGAACTCAGCCGGGGCATCTCGGGGGTCGACGGGGCGGTCACGCCGCGATCGTAGATGCCCTGCCGCGCCACATCGTCGGCCACGCGGCGGAGCGGGGTTCCGCCGGAGGGTGGAGAGGCGGTCGCTCCCGCCGCCGATGCGACGGCACCCGATCCGGGCGAGGCTGCTCCCCATGCTCGAGGTGCGAGAACTCCACAAGCGATACGGCGACGTCGTCGCCGCCGACGGGGTCGACCTGACGGTCGAGCGGGGCCGGATCACCGGATTCCTGGGGCCCAACGGTGCCGGAAAGTCGACCGTGATGCGGTCGGTGTTCGGGCTCGTGCAACCGGACCGGGCCACCATCCGGCTCGACGGTGAACCGATCGAGGAGGCACAGCTCCGCCGGATCGGCTATCTGCCCGAGCAACGTGGGCTCTATCCGAAGATGCCGATCGGCACCCAGGTCGAGTTCTTCGGCCGCCTGAAGGGCATGGCCCGCCGCGACGCACGCCGATCGGCCGAGACCGTGCTCGGCGACCTCGGGCTGGCCGACCGGCTCGACTCCCCGCTCGACCAGCTGAGCTTCGGCAACCAGCAGCGTGTCCAGCTGGCCGTCGCGCTCGTCCACGACCCGGACACCCTGCTGCTCGACGAACCGTTCAACGGGCTCGATCCGGTGGCCGTCACCGTGCTCGCCGAGGCGTTGCGGGCTCGGGCCCGCGCCGGGGCGGCGGTGTTGTTCTCCTCCCACCAGCTCGACGTCGTCGCCGACCTCGTCGACGACGTCACGATCATCGCCGAGGGCCGCGTCCGTGCCGCCGGGCCGATCGACGGCGTCCGGCGGGCGCACGGCGAGCCCCGGCTCCGAGTCCGCACGATCGAGCCGATCGACTGGGCCCACCTCGCCGACCTGGCACCGGACGACACGACCGAACGGTCCGCACGATTCGGCGTGGACGTCGACGGCGTGGCCGAGGTGCTCGATCGCATCGGCGCACTGGCGGCGATCGACGAGTTCACGTTCGAACCCCCGACCCTCAACACCGTCTTCGCCGAGGTGACCCGATGAGCCTGCACCGTCTTCCCAGCCGTACCGCGGTGGCTCTCATCGCCCGCCGCGAGTTCCTGACCCGCGTCCGTTCGAAGGTGTTCCTCGCGAGCCTCGGGATCTCCACCCTGCTGATCGTCGTCGGGTTCGTCGCCAACGCCGTGCTCGGCGGCGACGATCCGCTCCGGGTCGGGCTCGTGGCGACGGAGCAGGACACCCCCCGGCTCGAGGCCGCCGCCACCGAGACAGCTCGCACGGCCGGCGAGACCCTCGAGATCGAACGCTTCGACGCCCGACCCGCGGCCCAACTCGCCCTCGACGACGGCGACCTCGATCTCGTGATCGACGGCCGGGTCGTGATCGTCGAACGGGCTGGTTCGGAGTCGGAACTCGGCGCCGCCGTGGTGCGCCAGCTCGCCATCGTCGACGAGCTCATCGCGAACGGCCTCGGCCCGGACGAGATCAGTGACCTCGCCGCCTCGACCGACGCCACCATCGTCGAGACCGACCCGCCCATGGGCGGCGACGCCGGAGCGGTCCCGTTCATCTCGGTGATCCTGCTGTTCCTCGCCGTCCAGACCGGCGGCGGCTTCATCATGATGGGCGTCATCGAGGAGAAGTCGACGAAGGTCGTCGAGCTCGTGCTCTCCTCGATCCGGGCCCGGGACCTGCTGATCGGCAAGATCGTCGGCATCGGCGGTGTGGCGATCATCAACGCCGTCGTCATCGCCGGCGCGGCACTCGTCGCCGCCCTGGTGGCCGGGGTCGACCTGCCGGGGTCGACCGGGCGGGTCGTGGTGTGGTCGTTCCTCTGGTTCCTGCTCGGCTTCGTGTTGTACGCCACGATCTTCGCCGCCGGCGCGTCGCTCGCTCCGTCCGCGGAGGACGCGCAGGCCGCGCTCGCGCCGGTGTCGGTGGTCCTGATGCTCAGCTACTTCGCCAGCATCATCGTGGCGACCGACCCGACCACGACGCTCGCCCGGGTGCTGTCGCTGATCCCGACCATCAGCCCGTTCGCCGTGCCGGGCCGCATCGCCGCCGACACGATCTCGGTGGGTGAGCTCGCCGTGGCCGTCGTGCTGACGATGGTGGCCACCGCAGCGATCGTGACCCTGGCGGAGCGGGTGTACGTGCGGGCGCTCCTCGCCTCCGACCGGGTGTCGTTCCGGGAAGCGCTCCGCCGCCCCGGCGCCTAGACGCCACTGGGGCCGGCGGACACCTCGACCTCGAACTCGAGCAGGGAGGCCCCCATGCTCACCGGTCGGCGGGGGGCTTCCCCGTCGTCGGAGGCGTGGGAGTTCCGTGCACCGTCACCGTCTCGCCAGCCTTCGTAGGCGGCCTGGTCGGTCCAGCGGGTGTACACGAACCAACGGGTCTCGGTGTCACCGGTGGGGCGGAGCAGTTCGAAGCCGAGGAAGCCGGGGACCTCGGCGAGGCTGTCCATCCGTGCCGTGAACCGGGAGACGATCTCGTCTCCGGCCTGCGGAGGGATCTCGAGGGCGTTGATCTTGACGACGGTCATGCCCGGAGTCTGCCGCCCGGTTCGCGTCGGTCGTCCGGTCGGGCCGGAAAACGGTCGATGCCCCGGACCGGGCCGGAGCCCGATGCCGGGGCATCGTCAGAGCAGGAATCCACCATCGTCGACCGTCCGGTGGTTACCGTTCTTCTCGACGATTCCCATCGCCCGTTGGTCCGTGAGGGCCAGCGGGCGATGTCGCGTGTTGGACCGGTTCCGTCCGTCCCGCCGAAGCGGTTCGTCCGATGCCCGGCCGGGCCCCGCCGAGGCGGTTCCCAGGTCTCGTTCCGGTGGGGCCGGAGCCGTCACCTTCCCGAGGTCACCGGACCGGAGTCCGGCGACGAATCCGTGCTGCACAGCCTCGCTGTCCGGAGGAGTCCACACCGGCGGGCGAGCCGATCGGCGTGTCTTCCGCCGTCCGTTGCGACTGCGTTGACGACACTGTGACGGGCGCGTTTTCCCAGGTCAAGGGCGTTTTCGAAAGTCACAGGGTTGTCCCCGACATTTCTCGACCCGCCCACAGCCCGGCGGCAGGTGTCCACCACTTGTCCACCGGTTGTCCACCGGCACCGACATTCGGTCAGTGCGCGCCGATCAGGCCCGAGACCTCGGAGGCGGCCTCGGTGACGAGGGCCTCGAAGCGAGGGTGGTCACGTCCCGGGAACCGGAACGACGGCCCGTAGACGTTCACCACACCGACCACGTCGCCCTGGGAAGTGAAGATCGGTGCGGACAGCGAGGTGATGCCCGGCTCGAGCTCCTCGTGGGTCCAGGCGAAACCGTCCTGGCGTGCCTGGCGGAGGCGGGCCCGGATCTTCTCCGCATCGACGACCGAACGGTTGGTCGTGGCGGGCAGGGGGCGCTGGAGGAACGCCTCGGCGGCCTCGGCCGGCCAGTTGGCGAGCACCGCGATGCCACCCGAGACGAGGTGCATCGGCAGTCGTTGGCCGACCCACTCCCGCACCTGGACCGAGCGGTCGGCGTCGACCTGTTCGACGAAGTGGATGGCATAGGAGCTCGGCACGCCCAAGAGCGCCGCCTCACCCGCATCGGCGGCGAGACGTTCGAGGATCGGCCGGGCCAGAGCGGCCAGTGAGGCCGAGGAGTCCATCGACGACGCCATCGTGATGATCGAGGCACCGATGCGGTAGATCCCGGCGTCGTCGACCCGGGCGACGGCGCCGAGCCCCTCGAGGGTCGACAACAGACGGGATGCCGTCGAGATCGGCAGGCCGACCCGGTTGGCCAACTCGGTGAGACTGGCCGGGCGCTCGGCCACGGCTTCGAGGAGCGCAAACGCACGCTCCACGCTCTGAACACCACTCATTCGTGTTCGACCTTTCCAGATCGCGGCAACCGCAGGTCGGTGCCCTTGTGACCAACGCTACTTCCATGATACGGTGAACTTCCACCATATGGAAGAAGTACCCCTCCGGCCTGGTCAAACGTCCAGGGCACTGGCCGATCGATCAGCCGACGGGGCCACCTAGTCAGGGTTCGTGGATGTCCGACGAAGAAGAACTCGATCTCTCCAGCCTCAACGACGAGGACCTCGTCGCCCAGATGCACGACGATCTCTACGACGGCTTGGCCGACGAGATCGCCGAGGGCACCAACCTGCTGCTCGCCCGCGGGTGGACCGCCGACCGGACCCTCAACGACGCACTCGTCGAAGGCATGCGCATCGTCGGCATCGACTTCCGCGACGGGATCCTCTTCGTCCCCGAGGTGCTCCTCGCCGCCAACGCCATGAAGGCCGGCATGGAGATCCTCCGCCCGCTCCTCGCCGAGACGGGCGCCGAGCCGATCGGCAAGGTCGTCATCGGCACCGTGAAGGGCGACATCCACGACATCGGCAAGAACCTCGTGGCGATGATGCTCGAGGGCGCCGGGTTCGAGGTCATCGACATCGGCATCAACACCGACGTCGACGAGTACATCGAGGCGCTCGAGGAGCACCAGCCCGACATCCTCGGGATGTCGGCGCTGCTCACCACGACGATGCCGTACATGAAGGTCGTCATCGACACCCTCATCGAGCGCGGCCTGCGCGACGACTACATCATCCTCGTCGGTGGTGCCCCGCTGAACGAGGAGTTCGGTGAGGCCGTCGGCGCCGACGGCTACTGCCGGGACGCAGCGGTCGCCGCGGAGATGGCGAAGACCAAGGTCGCCGAACGCCGCGCCGCCAAGGCCGGCTGAGACCTCCCGTGCTGGTCGTCGCCTGCGGGGCGCTCGTCGCCGAGCTCCGGGCGGCGTTCACCCACTCGGGCCTGGACGGGGTGCGACTCGAGGTGCTGCCGGCACCGCTGCACAACCACCCCGAGCGGATCACCGCCGCGGTTGCCACGCTGCTCGACGCCGAATGGTCGGCCGATCGCGGCCCGGTCGTGCTCGGCTACGGCGACTGTGGCACCGGAGGCCACCTCGACGCCGAGATCGACCGTCGCAACGCCGCCGGCTGGGACGTCGCCCGCCTCCCCGGCGACCACTGCTACGAGTTCTTCACCGGCACCGATGCCTTCCGAGCGCTGCACGACGAAGAGCTCGGCACCCTCTTCCTCACCGACTTCCTCGCCCGGAACTTCGAGCAACTCATCTGGCGGGGATTCCGCCTCGACCGGCACCCGGAGCTCGTGCCGATGATGTTCGGCAACTACCGCCGGGTCGTCCACCTCGCCCAGACCGACGACCCGACCCGGCTCGACCAACTGGAGCGGTACGCCCGCGACGCCGCCGACAAGCTCGGCCTCACCTACGAACGACGCACCACCGGCCTCCGCCCCCTGGTGGAGAGCCTCGTCTCCGTCTCGACAGAACAGCGAGCCTGACATGCCACGCAGAGCCCAGCTCATCACCATCTTCTGGCGCGACATCCCGACCCAGGTGAACGCCTCGCTCGGCCGGGAGAAGGCGCAGATGCCGCTCAAGCCGCGCTTTCTCAAGGCCGTCGATCGCGCCGCCATGCAGGCGGGCATCACCGAGGCCTCCGCCTACGTCGCCGAGTGGCGACGGGTGTCGGCCCCGCTGATCGGCACCGACCTCGAGGGCGCGGCGACCGCCGAGGCCGAACGCCTCGACGCCGCCTTCCCGCTCGAGACCCTCAACACCTTCGTCGCCACCGGCGGCTGGGACCCGGAACGTCCGGAGTCCGAGCGCACGGAGCCCAATCCCTTCCAGAACCCCCCGATGCCTCCCGGAGACGCGTCATGACCGACACCATCATCAGCTCGGCGACCAAAGAGGTCGTCATCGGCTTCGGCCGCCCCTTCGTCATGATCGGCGAACGCATCAACCCCACCGGCCGGAAGCTGTTGGCCGAGGAGATGAAGAACGGCGACTTCAGCCGGGTCGTCTCCGACGCGATCGCCCAGGTCGAGGCCGGCGCCCAGATGCTGGACGTCAACGCCGGCATCCCCCTCGCCGACGAGCCCGCGCTGCTCGTGCGGGCCATCCAGGAGGTCCAGGCCGTCACCGACGTGCCGATCGCCATCGACTCCTCCATCGTCGAGGCGCTCGAAGCCGCCATCGCCGTGTACCAGGGCAAGCCCCTGATCAACTCGGTGACCGGTGAGGAAGAGGTGCTCGAGCGGGTGCTGCCCTTCGTGGCCAAGCACGGCGCCGCCGTGGTCGCGATCTCCAACGACGAGACCGGCATCTCCGAGGACCCGGATGTGCGCTTCGAGGTGGCGAAGAAGATCGTCAACCGCGCGAGCGACTTCGGCATCCCCGCCGCCGACGTGGTCGTCGACCCGCTCGTGATGCCGATCGGCGCCATGGGTGGCGCCGGCCAGCAGGTCTTCAAGCTGGTCCACCGCCTCCGCACGGAGCTCGGCGTGAACACGACCTGTGGCGCGTCGAACGTGAGCTTCGGCCTGCCCGCCCGTCACCAGGTGACCGGCACGTTCCTCGCCATGTCGATCGCCCACGGCATGACCTCGGCGATCATGAACCCGCTCCACACCGAGGTGAAGGACGCGATCATGGCCGCCGACGTGCTGGCCGGCCAGGACGAGAACTGCGCCGCCTGGATCGCTGCGAAGCGCGACCCCGCCGCCGCCGGCGAAGGCGCTCGTGGCGGCCGTCGTGGTGGACGCCGCCGAGCCCGCGGTGGCGACGCCGCACCGGCCGGCGGCGAGAGCACCGCACCCCAGGGCTGAGCCACGATGCCCCGGGTCGTCTTCACCCCGTCCGGCCGGGCCGGCGAGTTCGAGATCGGCACCGCCGTGCTCGACGCCGCCCGGCAGCTCGGGGTGGACATCGACTCGGTGTGTGGCGGTCGCGGGATCTGCGGCCGCTGCCAGGTGGTGCCGTCGACCGGCTCGTTCCCGAAGTGGGGCCTCACCGTCGATGCCGACGCCTTCTCGGAACCGAACTCGACGGAACAGAACTACGCGGGGAAACGGCCCCTGCTCGAGGGCCAACGGCTGAGCTGTGCGACGACCGTGCAGGGCGACGTCGTCGTCGACGTGCCCGAGTCGAGCCAGATCCACCGCCAGGTGGTGCGCAAGTCGGTGAACCTCGAGGGGGTCGTGCTCGATCCGACCTCGGTGCTCCGCTACATCGAGCTGGCCGAACCCGAACTGGGTGAGGACCTCACCGCGGTCGAACTCGTGCGTCGCGCCCTCGCCGACGACTGGGACCTCGTCGACCTCACCGTCGATCCCGGCGTGCTGCCACAGCTGCAACCGGCCATCGACGGCGCGGCGAAGAACGCCGCCGCGGGACGCGAGACCGGGATCACGGTGGCCGTCCGGGACCGCGACACCCTCGTCGCCGCCTGGCCGGGCCTCATCGACACCGCCGTCGCGGTCGCCGTCGACGTCGGCTCCACCACCGTCGCCGGTCACCTGCTCGATCTCGCCTCGGGCGACGTGCTCGGCACCTCGTCGCGGATGAACCCGCAGATCCGCTTCGGCGAGGATCTGATGAGCCGGGTCAGCTACGTCATGATGAACCCGGGTGGCGACGTCGAGATGACGACGGCCATCCGCTCCGCCCTCGACGACATCGTCGGTGATCTGGTCGCGCAGGCCGAGGTCGGCCGGGACAAGGTGCTCGAGATCGTGCTGGTCGGCAATCCGATCATGCATCACCTCCTGCTCGGCATCGATCCGACGCCGCTCGGCGCCGCCCCGTTCCTGCTCGCCACGTCCGACCCCGTCGACACCGCCGCTCGCTCGCTCGACCTCGACGCACCGAACGCCCGGGTCTACGTGGCCCCGTGCATCGCCGGCCACGTCGGTGCCGACACCGCGGCGGCCATCGTCGCCGAGGGCCCGCATCGGGACGACCCGGTGCAGCTGCTCGTCGACGTCGGCACGAACGCCGAGATCGTGCTCGGCAACAACGACCGCCTGTTCGCGGCTTCCTCGCCCACCGGGCCGGCCTTCGAGGGTGCGCAGATCTCGTGCGGCGTCCGTGCCGCGGCCGGAGCGATCGAGCGGGTCCGGATCGATCCCGACACCCTCGAGCCCCGCGTCAAGGTGATCGGCTCCGACCTCTGGTCCGACGAGGACGGCTTCGCCGACGCCATCGCCTCCACGGGGATCATCGGCATCTGCGGTTCCGGCATCATCGAGGTGCTGGCCGAGATGTCGAAGGTCGGCCTGCTCGACCGGGCCGGGGTGATCCGCGGCGCCATGGCCGAGCGCACGACGCGCATCACGAGCCGCGACCGCACGTTCGCCTACCGGCTCCACACCCCGTTCGACGGCCACGCCGGCGCCGAGCTCTTCATCGAGCAGAACGACGTGCGGGCGATCCAGCTCGCCAAGGCCGCCCTCAAGGCCGGCATCGATCTCCTGCTCGAACACTCGGGCTTCGACGGGATCGACGACATCCGCCTCGCCGGCGCCTTCGGATCACACATCGACACCCAGGCCGCCATCGACATCGACCTCATCCCGCCCTCCCGCGGGGCGCTCGGCTCCCCCGGCAACTCGGCCGGGTCGGGCGCCGCTCGACTTGCACTCTCCGGGAGAGAACGTGCCGAGATCGAGCAGGTCGTGCGTGGAGTGACCAAGATCGAGACGGCCACCGAGCCGAAGTTCCAGGAGTTGTTCGTGGAG
>JAHDBV010000012.1:61565-71927 GCA_020630195.1 Acidimicrobiales bacterium | reverse complement strand
GTGTGCGGCATCACCACGACGTGCACGAAGGCGGCTGGACCATGCAGGTCCTCCCAGGGAACCGGGTCGCCTACCACCGACCCGACGGCACCCACTGGCAAACCACCAACCCACCCGCCGTCACCGACCAACACCAACGACAACGTCGACGACGAAGCCCCGCGCCACCGCACTCCGAACCGTCACCAGCCGACACGAACCAGGACCAAGCCACACCCCGCAGCGCACCAACCGACACGAACCCACCGGCACAAGCGCCCGACCCGAACGAGGCCGCCCCCACAGCGACCACGCCCACAACGAACCCGACCACGAACAACTCAAACCCGACCACAGACAACTCGAGCCCGATCACGAGCAGCTCGAACCCGGCCGCAGACGACTCGACTCCGATCACGGACAGCTCGAGACCGAGCACGGGGACGACCACCCCGGCGGCGCCCCGACCGAGACACCGACCCCGAAGCCGCCGACGCAGCACCCCCGCAACGCTCCCGTTCTGAGGCGCACCGCCACATGCTCATCGGCGTGCGTGCAGCTCGCCGGGACCGGCAAGGTCGGGCCCGGGTTCCGTGACCATGCGCACCGGTTCGACGCGACGGGGTCGCGCCGCCCCGGTTCGGGGCCGAATCCCGGGCGACCGGACAGCGCCCCGGCGGTCGGGTCAGTCGTCGCTCAGGAGGTTCTGCAGGGCGCCGTTGGCGACCATGTCGACGAGGAACTCCCGGGAGTAGGCCTCACTCGGCCGATCCCGCACCATGGCGTCGAGCACGTGGGCGTCCTCGCCGATGAGGATCCGCCACTCCCCCGCCCGGACGGCATCGAGGATCACCGTGGCGGCATCCGCCGACGTGGTCGGGGCCTCGTTGCGGAACGCTGCCGCCCGCTCCATCACCTCGGGCAGCGCGGCGGGGTCGATCCCGTGCGCCGCGAGCGTGTTGCCGGCGATGCCGGTGCCGATGTGGCCGGGGAAGACGACGTGGGCGTGCACGTTCGGGGCGTGCATGGCCAGATCCTGGATGAGTGCCTCGGTGAAACCACGAACGGCGAACTTGGCCGCGCTGTAGCTGGTGTGCGGACGATCCGGCCCGAGCGACGCCCACAGCCCGTTGACGCTGCTCGTGTTCACGATGTGCGCCGACTCGGCGGCCATGAGCGACGGCAGGAAGACCCGGGTCCCGAGGTAGACCCCGCCCCAACACACGGCGAAGCAGCGCTCCCACGTGTCTCGGCCGTCGGCCACGATCGAACCACCACCACCGATGCCGGCGTTGTTGAACAGCATCGTGATGTGGTCGGTCTCGTGCTGGGCGAGCACCTCGTCACGGAAGTTCTCGAGCGACGCCTCGTCGGCCACATCACAGATGTGTGTGGTGCACCGGGTGCCATCCGGCGCTCCGGCCAGGGCCCGCTCACGGGTGACCGCCATGTTGTCGGCGTTGATGTCGCAGATGGCGACATGGCAGCCCTCGGCCGCCAACTGCACGGCGAGGTCGCGCCCCATCCCGTCGCCACCGCCGGTGATCACGGCGAGGCCGTTCGCGAAGTCGGTCATGGCCGGAGTTGATCACAGGCCGGCGGGAGCGGCAATCGGGGCCGGGGATCGCCGGGGCGGCCAGCCTCAGCCCAGCAACCGCTGAACGGCGGCGGTCGGTCTGCGGTGACTGACCACGACGACGTCGAGTCCGACACCGTCCACCCGTGCGAGCGCCGTAGCGATCGCGTCGACGATCCACTCGATCTCATTGCCGAACACGCCACCCCCGAGCAGCGTGAGGAAGACGGTCCGGCTACCGGTGGCCTCGGCGTTGATCGCCGCCGTGAGCAGCGTGGCCTCGTAGCTGGCCCGGAGCACGAGCCGGGCGAAGCGTTCCCACGGGCCGCCATGGACGTAGCCGACAGGCAGGGCCGAGCCGTAGACCTGGGAGACCGTGTGACCGGCGTCGGCGAGGGTCACCTCGGTGTCCCACATCACCCCGACCCGGAGCTCGGCACCGATGGTGTCGAGCGCTCCGGCGTCGAGGTCGGCGAGCTGGCGGTCGACTTCGGCGAGCTGGGCCTGAGTGGGCCAGGCGTAGCCGTTGCGGTTCTCGATCTCGTGGCCGAGCGCCGCCGACACCCCGGCGAGCCCGTTGATCTGGCGATCGGCCGTCTGACCTCGACCACCCTCGACCTCGGCGAACCAGTTGCGCCAGATCGTCCCCGCCCCGCAGGCGATCGCACACTTCGGCCCCTGGGTGTCGTCCGTGGCGTATATCGACACACCCTTCTCCGGCGTCACATCCTCGGACGCCATCTCGAGCATGTTGAACTGCGACGCGGCCTGGAACGTCGCCCCGGCGTTGACGGGATCGCGATGCAACGCCGTCACGTCGCCGACCACCTCCCGCACCGTGCTCACACCGACACCACCGAGAGCCTGGGCCAGCACTCGGAGCTCGCCGAGCGACGGGGTCTCGAACCGACCGACCCGCATCCGCCGGCCGTTCACCAACGAGATCAGGAACTCGCCGTCGACCTCGAACACCGACACGACATCGTCGACGGACATCTCGGTGAACCCACACAAGTCCTCGAACCACACGGGGAGCAGTCAACCAGACCCCGACCACCGGGCCGCAACGACTCGACCCGTCAGGAAGTCGTCAGATCGCAACCCACCACAGCCGCACGGACCGACGGCGGGATCTAGGGTCGGATCAACCGGGTGCAGCTCGGTATCGCCCCTGGGTTGGTGGTCCCCGGCCAGGGCTCGGGCATCACCCGCGAGGTGGAGTGTCCGAGCCCACCACCGGCGTGCGACGTGAACACGTCCGAAACAGTCGACGACGTCATGCCCGGACGGACCTCGAGACGCCGATGCTCGAGCGCGTGCGCCGCTCCCGTCGACTCGCCGCCGTCATCGCACTGGCGATGCTGGCCGCCGCGTGCGGCACCGACACCTCCGACACGACGGCCGGGCCCGATGAGCTCGCCGAGCCGACCCCGAACCGGGACGAATCGAGCGGGACCACCGCATCGACCGGAACCGACACGCTGAGCTCGGACGACACCAACGAGGCCGCGTTCGCCACGTTCCTCGCCGCTCTCGGCACGGGGGATCGGGAGCTCGCCGCCACCGTGGCGACACCCGAAGCGCTCGGCGTCGACGAGTGGCTCGGCTACGACGGTCTCCCCAACCCGGCCAAACCCGGCCACCTCACGAACGCCGAAGGCACCCTCACGGGCACCACCGCCGACTACTGGCTCGCCCCCGGCCGCACGATCGTGTGCGAACTCGACGGCGGCATCGTCGTCACGTGCACCTCCGGCGAGTAGCCCGGCCACGTCGACGACCCACCCGCACGCGGGACGAGCACCACGCCCTCGGCCGGGACGACCACCGACCGGACCGCCTCGACTCGACGGGCGAGATCGCGCCCCCGGCCCCACCCGGCACACCGAGCAGACTCCAGCCGGATCAGCGCCGGGCGGCCAACCCGTCGACCACCCCAGGAACTCATCGCCGAACGCCGCCGGCCCCACCGGCACGCCGAGCGGAGTCGAGCCGGATCAGCGCCGGGCGGCCAACCCGTCGAGCAGGGCCAGGAACTCATCGGCGAACGCCGCCGGCTCCACCGCCTCGTCGAGGAACGCCCCGCGGAACAGCAACACCCCGGCGGCGGCGTCGACCAACAGATCGACCCCGGGCCCACCCTCGCCGACGATCTCGGCGATGTAGTGGCCGATCACCGGCCGGGCCTGGTCGATCATGCACTCCTGCATCGCCGCCCGGATCTCGGGATGGTCCCGACACGCCGTGACGAGCCCGGCGATCACCTCGGACCCACCGGCCATCTCCTCGGCGATCGCCACGAGCATCGCCCGGAGATCGGCTCGGGCATCACCCACCACCTCGACGTCGGGCAGGCCGTGCACCCGCATCGTCTCGGCGACGAGCGCTTCCTTCGTGTCCCACCGTCGGTAGATCGTGGCGAGCCCCGTGCCGGCCCGATCGGCCACGTCCTGCATCCGGATCCGGTCGTAGCCGACCTCACGCATCAGCTCGTGCACGGCCGTGAGGATCGCCTCGGTGCGATCGGCGGAACGGGGACGCCCCCGGGCGGCTGTGCCGGATGTCATGGATGAACCCTATACGGAAGGGTTGATTTTCGTAAGTGGGCCATGGATAGTGAAGCCAACGTTTCCGGAAAGCCTCCTTTCCGGTAGCGGTTCCTTCCGAAACACCGGCCCACCGAACGGCCGACAGCCTGCGAATCGAGTCGAGATGACCACCGCCATCGCCCCGGAACCACCCACCACACCCCAACTCACGAGCGGCCAGCGCAACGGCGTGCTGCTCACCATGTGCCTCGCCCTGGTCGCCGTCGTGGCGTCGGTCTCGAGCCTCAACGTCGGCCTCAACGAACTGGCCGTCGAGTTCAACGCCTCCACCTCGACGCTGCTGTGGGTCGTCAACGCCTACACCCTCGTGATGGCGGCGCTGCTGCTGCCCATCGGCGAGATCGGCGACCGTGTCGGCCGCGGCCGGGCCCTGTCCGCCGGCCTCGTCGTGTTCGGCATCGCCAACTTCGCCGCCACCACCGCCAGCTCGATCGAGTGGCTCATCGCCTACCGGGCCCTCGCCGGCCTCGGCGCCGCCATGATCATGCCGGCCACCCTCTCCACCCTCACGAGCGTGTTCCCCGACGACGAGCGCGACCGCGCCGTCGGCATCTGGGCCGGCTTCGCCGGGGCCGGCGGCATCCTCGGCCTCTTCGCCTCGTCGATCATCATCGACAACACCACCTGGCCCTGGCTGTTCGCCCTGCCGGTGATCGCCGCTGCGGCCGCCCTCGCCCTGAACGTCGCGATCGTGCCCAACACCCGCTCGAGCGAGACTCACCGCCTCGACGTGATCGGCGGCGTGCTCTCCGCCCTCGGCGTCGGCGGCATCGTGCTCGGCATCCACGAAGGCCCCGAGATCGGCTGGACCGAACCGATCACCGTCGCCGGCCTGGCCGTCGGCACCGTCGCCCTCGTCGGCTTCGTGTTCTGGGAACTCCGCCAGACGCACCCACTGCTCGACATGCGGATCTTCACCAACCGGTCGCTGGCCGCAGGGTCACTCGGACTTCTCGTGATGTTCGCCCTGATCTTCGGCGTCTTCCTCGCCGTCATCCAGTTCCTCCAGGCCGTGCTCGGCCTCTCGGCGATCATGGCCGCCACCGGCCTGCTGCCCATGGCGGCGATGATGATGGGCCTCTCCCCCTTCGCCCCCGGCATCGCCACCCGCATCGGCCTCGACAAGATGCTCACCGGCGGCGCCGTCGTGCTCGCCGCCGGCTTCGCCTGGATGGCCTTCCCCGGCGACGACCCCACCTACTGGAGCGTCCTGCCCGGCCTCATCCTCACCGGCCTCGGTGTCGGCCTCGCCATGAGCCCCGCCACGACCGCCATCACCGAGTCGCTGCCCGCCGACAAGCAGGGCGTCGCCTCGGCCCTCAACGACACGGTCCGGGAGTTCGGCTCGGCCCTCGGTGTCGCCCTGCTCGGCTCGGTGCTCGCCGCCGGCTACCGGGCCGGGATCGCCGACACCGCCGAGACCCTGCCGCCCGAGCTCGCCCACCCGGTCGAAGAGGGCATCGGCCAGGCCATGGCCGTCTCGGCCCAGCTCGGCCCCGAGGGTGCCGCCCTCGCCGGTGCCGCCACCGACGCCTTCCTCGACGGTTGGACCACCTCGATGCTCGTCGCCGCCGGATTCGCCGTGCTCGCCGCCGTGGCCGTCCAGGCCATGTTCCGGATCGGCGACACCGACGGCATCGACGAGACCACCGTCGACCACCGTGAGCTCATCTCCATCTGACCCCGGCCCCACCTCCTCCCACGCCCCCTGGGCGGGTGATCCCGGACCCCGGTGCCGTCACGGCGCCGGGGTCCGGCGCGTTCCCGGGGGCGCGTCAGCCACCGGACCCGGCCCCCACCCCGATCGCCCTTCTCGAAACGCCGTCTCGACATGCCGTCTCGCCCAGCCCGCAGGTCCGGGCCGACCGGCCCTTGAGAATTCTCGGCCCGACCTGCCGATAGGTCACGGATGCGCCGCTCGATCGCCCTCGTCCTGCTGCTCGTGGTGAGCACCCTCGCGGCCGCCGCCGGCTCCCCCGCCGGTGCGGAGGATCAGCCGAATCGCGACCTCCCCACCACCCCGGCCCCGACCTCGGCGCTCTCCGGCACCGAACTCACCGACGCTCTCACGAATGACCCGACCTTCCGCGACCTGAGCGACCGACAGGCGAGTGTCCTGCGGCTCTACCTCGCCACTCTCGGCCGCCTGCCCGACCCGGCCGGCTTCGACTACTGGTCGACCAACGGCATGGACCTCACCGCCATGGCCGACTTCTTCATCACGAGCGACGAGTTCACGACGAGCTACGGCCAGCTCGACGACACCGCCTTCGTCGACCTCCTCTACCGCAACGTCCTCGGTCGCCCCGGCGACGCCGACGGTCTCGACTACTGGACCGGCCTCACCCCGAGCCGGGGCCGGGCCGCCGTCGTGCTCGGCTTCTCCGAATCGACCGAGTACCGAGCCACCGTGGATGCCATCACCACCACCGACCCCGCCATCGCCCGCCAGGCCCTGCTCGACGCCCTCGACGCCGACCGCACCCTCTCCCGCCTCGACGACCGCGAAGCCAGCGTGCTCCGCCTCTACCTCGCCACCCTCGCCCGCATCCCCGACCCGGCCGGCTTCGACTACTGGTCGACCAACGGCATGGACCTGGCCACCATCGCCGGCCACTTCATCACCAGCCCCGAGTTCGACACGACCTACGGCGACCTCGACGACGCCGCCTTCGTCGAGCTGCTCTACCGCAACGTCCTCGGCCGCAGCGCCGATGCGGGCGGCTCCACCTACTGGACCGGCCAGCTCGCCACCCGCTCACGGGCCGAGGTCGTGCTCGGCTTCTCCGAGTCGGCCGAGTACGCCGCCACGATCGACGCCGTCACCACCTACGACCCGCCCAACATCCTCCTGCTGATCGCCGACGACATGGGCGTCGAGTCGAGCCCGTGTTACGCCCTCGACGCCGTCTCGGCGCCCCATCTCGAGCAGGCCTGCACCGATGGCATCGTCTTCGACGCCGCCTGGGCCGCCCCCATCTGCTCCCCCACCCGGGCCGGCATCCTCACCGGCCGTCACAGCTTCCGCACCGGGATCGGCACGGCGATCGAGACCGGCCAACAGATCGGTGTCGACGAGGTGACCCTGCCGCGGGCGCTCGACCTCGCCGGCACGGGCTACGCCCACGCCAACTTCGGCAAGTGGCATCTCGGCGGCGGTGTCGACAACCCGAACGACATGGGGTGGAGCCACTACGAGGGCCTGATCTCCGGCGGGGTCGGCGACTACGAGGACTGGTCGAAGGTGACCAACGGCGACCGGGCCGACACCGACGTCTATGCCACCACCGCCACCGTCGACGACGCCGCGGCCTGGATCGGCCAGCGCGATCCCGACACGCCGTGGCTCGCCTGGCTCGGCTTCAACGCACCCCACACCCCGTTCCACGTGCCGCCGTCCGAGCTGCACACCTTCACCCTCGTCGACGACCAGGCCACGATCGACGCGAACCCCGAACCCTACTACCGGGCCGCCATCCAGGCCCTCGACACCGAGATCGGTGAGCTCCTCACCCACGTCGATCTCACCGAGACCGTCGTCATCTTCATCGGCGACAACGGCAACCCCGGCAGCGTGAGCGGCTACCCCACCGGCGACGCCAAGGGCAGCCTCGGCCAGGGCGGGGTGCACGTGCCGATGATCATCTGGGGTGCCGGCATCGACGGCGGCCGCCGGACCGACACCCTGACGAGCACCGTCGACCTGTTCGCCACGATCCTCGATCTCGCCGGTGTCTCCACCGACGACCCGGCCCTCGGCCTGCCCGTCATCGACTCGATGAGCCTGCTGCCGGTGCTCGACGGCGGCGACGACCACGGCCGCGACTACGTGCTGTCCGAACACTTCGGCACCAACCTGGCCGCCAACTCGAGCGGCAAGACCATCCGGGACGATCGCTACAAGCTCACGGTCCTCGACAACGGCCGGGTCCAGCTCCACGACCTCGTCGACGATCCGACCGGGGTCAGCCCGATCCGGGAGAACCAGCGCAACGCCGACGAGGTCGACGCCGTCACCCGGCTCACGCAGGTCCTCGACGACTGGACCGCCTCGCCCACCGCACCCGCCCCGGGCTGAGCGCTCAGCGCACCACGCGGAACCCGGCGAGCCCCTCGGGTTCCTCCGACGTCACCGCCACCGCCACCACCTTCGAGTACGGCGGACCCTGACGACACCACGCCTCGGCGGCGGCCAGCTGCTCGGCCGTGCCTTCGACGATCACCTCGACCGACCCGTCGGGCCGATTGCGGACCGTGCCCGCCACCCCGAGTGGTGCGAGCGCCCGGGCACACGACGCCCGATAGCCGACCCCCTGCACTCGACCCGTCACGACCATCCGGACACGCTCGATCACCGCCCGGACCCTACGACCCGGCCGGGTACCGCGGTGGTGGCCCGGCTCAGGCGACGAAGACCACGATCTCGTGGCGCCCGGTCGCACCCGAGGGCAGCGGCTCGGCCCGGTCGGCGGTCTGCACCGCACCCGTGCCGTCGGTGGCCCGGACCGAGAGTGTGTGGCGCCCTGAGTCGAGCGGCAGCTCGATCGCCCACTGTCGCCAGGTGTCGTCGTTCACCGCGTCGGCGAGCGTCGCCGCCTGCCACGGACCCTCGTCGACTCGGACCTCGACGGCCTCGATGCCACGGGTCTGGGCCCAGGCGACACCGGCGACCGTGGTCGGCCCGGCCGGCAGGTTCGCGAGCGTCTTGGGGAGATCGATCCGGCTCTGGGTGTGGATGGGCGCCTCGACGGCATACCCCCGGGGCACCCAGTAGTGGTCGAACGCGTCGAAGGTGGTCAGTTCGATCTCCGACAGCCACTTCGTGGCCGAGACGTAGCCGTACAACCCGGGCACGACGAGGCGGGCGGGGAAGCCGTGGGCCGGCGGCAGCGGCTCACCGTTCATCCCGATCGCGACGAGGGCGTCCCGGCCGTCGAGCACATCGGTGGGGAATCCGCACGTGTAGCCGTCGACCGAGCGGCCGACGATCTGGTCGGCCTCGGCCCGGATGCCGGCCGACGCCAGCAGATCGTCGAGCCGCACACCGGTCCAGCGGGCGTGGCCGACGAGCCCACCACCGACGAGGTTCGACACACACGTCATCGTGATGTCGGCTTCGACGATCTCGAGCTCCCGCAGGTCGTCGAGGTCGAAGGTCCGCTCCTCATCGACGAGGCCGTGGATCCGGAGCGACCAGGTCGACGGCTCGATCCGGGGCACGGTGAGTGCGGTGTCGATCCGATAGAAGTCGTCGTTCGCCGTGACGAGTGGGGTGATGCCCGGAACGTCGAGCGAGGTGGCCGGGTCGAGCGGCGGCAACGGCCGGCCGGCGAGCGGCAGACCAGCCGGGCCGAGGTCCGCCGCCGGTGCGAGGCGCTCCCCGACCCGCCGGGCACCGAAGCCGACCACCGCGGCGCCACCCGACATCGTGGCGGCGAGGGCCAGGAACGAGCGTCGCCCCCCGATGGCCGAGGCCGACAGGACGGCGGCCTCGTCACGAGCCGTCCGGGTGCGGCGGCGGGCGCCGGCATCGAGCCGCCGGCGGAGCACGACGAGCACGATGGCGGCGGTCGCCCCGCCGAGCACGGCGGGCAGTGCCGCCCACCACGGCCGGTCGACCCGGGCGGTCCAGGTGGCGAGGGCGCCGACGGCGGCGAACGCACCCGGCACGGCGAGCCCCCACCGGCGGCCGCTGCGGAGCACGGCCATGCCGGCGAGCCCGGCGGCGAGGGTGAGCACCACGCCGATGCCGACGAGGAGGGCGATCTTGTCGTTGGTGCCGAACCAGGCGATGGCGAGGTCCTTCACGAACGGCGGGACGAGATCGATGACCCGATCGCCGACGTCGAGGATCGGTGAGCGAACGCGGTCGTTCGCGAGGCTGATCACCTCGGCGAGGGCGAGACCGACGGCGGAAGCGGCGACGCCGAGGGCGGCGGCATCGAGCCGGGCGATCGTGTGCCCGACCGGGCCGGCACCGGAGGCGGTCTCGGGGCCGGGAGCGGCGGGTCGGGGGGCGGGGTCCGGGTCGGGGGTCAGGGGGCGCATGTCGGGGGCTCGGTTCTCTCGAGGGCTCGGAGCGGTGGGCCGGAACCACGACGGGCGGGAAGCCGGGGTCGGCGTCCCGCCCCTCGATGTGCGGGGCGATCGGGGGGCCCCTCGCTCACCGGGGATCGCCGGGGGGGGGGGGAGCACGCC
>JAHDBV010000012.1:19926-61555 GCA_020630195.1 Acidimicrobiales bacterium | reverse complement strand
GGGGGGGGCGGGGGGGGGGGGGGGGGACCCGGGGGGGGGGGGCCCGTCGATGTCCGGGGAGATCGGATGGAGGGGCCACTCGATCACCGTGGATCGAGCGGCCGGGGAACTCAGGGGAGGAGCACGCCGTCGATGATGTGGACGGTGCCGTTGGCGACCGGCACGTTCACGCAGACGGCCGTGGCAGCCGCACCGTTGACGGTGAACTCGTCGCCCTCGGCGGCGACGGTGATCTCACCGCCCTGGACCGTGGCGAAGGTGCCGCCGTCGATCAGGGCCGTGGCGTCGAGCGACTCACCGGCGATGACGTGGTAGGTCAGGACCGACGTGAGCAGGTCGGTGTCGGCGAGCACGGCGGCCAGCTGATCTTCGGGGATGGCGGCGAAGGCGTCGTTCACCGGAGCGAAGATCGTGAACGGACCCTCCGAGTTCAACGTGTCCACCAGATCGGCCTCGACCACGGCGGTCACCAGCGTCGACAACAACGGGTTGTTGCTCGCCGCCGTCGCCGCCGTGTCATCCGCCATCCCGGCGAAGCTGCCCTCACCATCGGTCGGCACCGCACCACACGCCGGACCCGAGGCGCCGAGCATGGCGTCCTCGGTCATGGCGTCGTCCATGGCGTCGAGCGATCCGATGAAGTCGGCGGCGGCGTCGTTGATCAGCACCTCGTCGATGATGTGGACGGTGCCGTTGGCGACCGGGACGTCGGAGCAGACCACGTCGACGCCGTTGACGGTGGTGCCGTCGGCGCCGAGGGTGATCTCCTCACCCTGGACGGTGGTGAACGTGCCACCGGCGAGGTCGGCGGCGGTGAGCGACTCACCGGCGACCACGTGGTAGGTGAGCACGGTGCTGAGCGCCGTGTCGTCGGCGAGCACCGCACCGAGCGTGTCGGCGTCGATGGCGGCGAAGGCGTCGTTCACCGGAGCGAAGATCGTGAACGGACCCTCCGAGTTCAACGTGTCCACCAGATCGGCCTCGACCACGGCGGTCACCAGCGTCGACAACAACGGGTTGTTGCTCGCCGCCGTCGCCGCCGTGTCATCCGCCATCCCGGCGAAGCTGCCCTCACCATCGGTCGGCACCGCACCACAGGCGGGGCCGAACGCACCCATCATCACGTCGATGTCGTCCATCGCCTCGGCGGTGGTGTCGGTGGCCACGGTGGTCGTGGTCGGGTCGTCGGCCTCGGCGGCGGAGTCGGCGTCGTCGGACGAGCAGGCAGCGGCGCCGAGCGCCAGGGCGGCGGCGATGGCGGTGGCCCGGAAGGGATCGAGGCGACGGGTCCGGGGACTCGGGGTGGGGGTGGGGTTCGTCATGTGAGGGGTTCTCTCCTTCTCTCCGGCGGGGGGTGCCGGATCCGGGCCATCTGCCCGGTGACCTGTTCGGCGGGAGCCGGTGGTCGTCGGTGGTTCGGAGCCGTCTCGGGACCGGATTGGTCGAATCCGGAATTTTCTTCCGACCAATCCGCCGGGGGGTCGGCTCCGAACCCCTCGTGTGCTGCTCACGACGCCGTCCCGACTCCCCGACACCCCATCCGGGGACGATCCCGCCCCTGCGGTGGCGATCCCGCGACGCGATGCGACGATGGGCACGGTGATCCCGTTCCCCCGTCGACGTCGCCGGGCCGCCGCCGAGCCCGCTCCGACGACCCGGGATCGACGCGCGGCACTCATGGCCCGCGTGGCCACCGGCGATCAGGCCGCCTTCGCCGAGCTCTACGACGAGCTCGCCCCGGTCGTCTTCGGTGTGGTGCTGCGGGTCGTGCGGGATCGTGCGCTGGCCGAGGAGATCAGCCAGGAGGTGTTCGTCGAGTTGTGGCGTGTCGCGCCCCGCTTCGAACCCGGCCGGGCGTCGGTGTCGACCTGGGCCTCGACGATCGCCCATCGTCGGGCGGTCGACGTGGTCCGCTCCAACGAGTCCCGTCGGGCTCGGGAGGAGCGTGATGGTCGGGAGGCCGTGGCCGGCCACGACCAGGTGAGCGAGACCGTGCTCGATCGACACGACCGGGTCGCCGTGCTCGAGGCACTCGACGTGCTCACGCCGACCCAGCGGGAGGCGATCGACCTCGCCTACTTCTCCGGGTTGACCCACACCGAAGTCGCCGACCGACTCGACATCCCGATCGGCACGGCGAAGACCCGACTCCGGGATGGCATGATCCGACTGCGCGATGAACTTGGAGTCGTCCGATGACCATCGATCCACGTGACCTCGCGGCCGCCTACGCCCTCGATGCCCTCGAACCCGACGAGCGCCGCCGCTTCGAAGCCGCCTACCCGGACGATCACGTCGCCCGCACCGAGGTCGCCGAGTTCCGCGACGTGGCCTCGGAACTGGCCGCCTCCGCGGCGGAGGATCCACCGGCGACCCTGAAGGCCGACGTCATGGCGCGCATCGCCACGACGGAGCAGCTGCCGCCACGCCGCGGTGAGTTGGTCGACCTCGATACCGCACGGCGACGCCGCACCACCGCCGTGCCCCGCACGCCGCTCCTGCTCGCCGCCGCTGCCGCCTTGCTCGTGATCGTCGGGCTGTCCGGTGTGCTGATCTCGGCCGTCGACGACCGCAACCGGGCCGAGGAGATCGCCGCGGCGATCGCCGATCCCGACGCCGTGGTCGTCGACCTCGCCGCCACGGGCGAGGCGTCGGGCGACATCCGGGTCATCTGGCGGCCCGGTTCCGACACGCCGCTCGTGGTCTCGAACGGTCTGGACGACCCCGGGCCCGACCGGGTGCACCAGCTGTGGGCACTCGGCGCCGACGGTCCCGTGCCCGCCGGGCTCTTCCCGACCGACGGCACCACCGACGGTCGTCTCGACATCGACGTCGACGCCACCGGGTGGGCCGTGACCGTCGAACCGGCCGGCGGTTCTCCCGCGCCGACGAGCGACATCCTCTTCATCACGGCCTGACGCCCGCTGGCCGACGGCGGCGGGAACCCCCACCCAGGGTCGCCGAGCACGGCCACCCGCGCGACCCGGGACCATCCGCACGAAGCGGCCCTCCGCCGCATCCGCCGCCTCCCGGGGCGCCGATTCCCCGGCGACCAACCCGTCGTGCCGGCCCGGCGACCCACCCGTCGCCGACGCCACGCACGGCCGTCGATGCCCTGGAGGCCCCCTCATGTTCCGACGTCGCACCCGCCGTCTCGCCACCCTCGTGGCCACCGCCGCCGCAGCCACCACGCTCGCGCCGGCCGCAGCCGCCGCCCAGTCGGCCCCCGAACCGACGATCACCGACACCGTCATCGCCGTGTCGGGCGCCGAGGGCTTCGACGCCGACCGCACCGACTACGACATCCTCCGCACCGCCGTCGTCACGGCCGACCTCGCCGGCGTGCTCGCCGACCCCGACGCCGAACTCACCGTGCTCGCCCCCGACGACCGGGCCTTCATCCGCACCGCCCGCGAGCTCGGCTACCTCGGCCGCTCCGAAGCCGGCGCCTGGAACTTCCTCGTCGCCGCCCTCACCGACCTCGGCGGCGGCGACCCCGTCGGCCCCCTCACCGCGGTGCTCACCACCCACGTGCTCGGTGGCGACCTCGACTACCGGGCCGTGCGCACCGGCGGCGAGCGCACCGCCGTGTCGGGTGTGGCGATCACCCCGCAGGCCGACCGCTCGATCCTCGACGCCGACCCCGACAACCGCGACGCCCGCCTCGACTTCTTCCGGTCGAACATCGCCGTCGCCAACGGGACCATCCACACGATCGACCGGGTGATCCTCCCGCTCGACCTCGCCCAGGCCGAGGGCACCCTCGCCGAGCGTCTGCCCGGCACCGCCGGCGAGTTCGACCGCAACATCGTCGACCACGACCTGCTCGCCACCGCACTCGCCGCCACGGGCCTCGATGCCGCCCTCGCCGACGAGGCGGCCGAGCTGACCGTGCTCGCCCCGAACGACCTCGCCTTCGTCTTCACCGCCCGGGAGCTCGGCTACACCGGCTGGAACGAAGCCGGCGCCTGGGAGTTCCTCGTCGCCGCCCTCACCGACCTCGGTGGTGGCGATCCGATCCCCGTGCTCACCGAGATCCTCACCTACCACGTCGTCGCCGGTGAGCTGAGCTACGGCGAGATCCGCACCGGCGGCGAGCGCACCGCCCTCAACGGCGGCACCCTCGGCTTCCGGACCGACCGCACCGTCGTCGACGCCGCCCCCTATCTCACCGACGCCAAGTTGCTCTTCGGCCGCAGCGGACTCGAGACCGACAACGGTGTGCTGCACACCGTGAACCGGGTGCTGATCCCGGTCGACATCGGCTGAGCCACCCACCGGCGAAGCGCCGACATTCCGATCCCCTTCGGGCCACCGCCCGGTCGCACGTGCTCCTCCTCCGGACACGACGGCCGGGCGGTGCCGCGCCCGGGCCGCGCCCAGGCCTGCCCGTCGCCCCCTGCCCGGTCCTGGCCGCCGCCCGACCGAATCCCCCGGCCCCGACCCCTCCGACCCGCTACGGTCGCCCCGGTCGAAGGAGTCTTCGTGTCATCGAGCCGCACAGCCTGATCACCGAGCGCCACCGGATCCCGACACCCTCCCCGATGGAGGCCCGGGATCCGACCCGAGTGGCGCGCCCTCGCTGATCCACCCACACGACACGAAAGGACCCGACCGTTGAACACCTTCAACGTCCGCGCCGCCGCTCCCGGCGACGCCCCCACCATCAAGCACCTGGCCGTCATCAACGAGATGTTCGGCGCCGACGAGATCGACGAGTTCTTCGATCCGATGCTCGCCGGCTTCTTCGACGGCTCGCTGGCCGACGACCAGTGGCTCGTCGCCTGCGACACCGACGGCGAGATCGCCGCGGCCGCCTACGTGGCACCCGAGCCGTTCTCGGATCGGATGTGGAACCTCTACTTCATCGCCACCGATCCCGATCGGCACGGCACCGGCGTGGGTTCCACCCTCCTCGAGACGGTTCGGCAGCGGTTGCGTGACGCTGGCGAAGGGGTCGCCCGCACCCTCATCGTCGACACGTCGAGCACCGGCGACTACGAGCAGGCCCGGGGGTTCTACGACGCCCGCGGGTTCGTCGAGGAGGCCCGCATCCGGGACTTCTACGGACCGGGTGACGACAAGGTGACGTTCTGGACGTCCCTCGTCGACTGAGTCCTGAGCGACGACGTCTCGGCAGGGGCCGACCCGGCGGGTTCGTCGGGTCGGCCCCTCGCCGGATCGGGGCGCGAGCCGGGACTACGGTCGGCCGCATGCAGGTCATCGGCGCCGGGTTCGGGCGCACGGGCACGCTGTCGCTGAAACGTGCGCTCGAGGAGCTCGGCGTCGGCCCGGCGTACCACATGCAGGAAGCGATGCGTCGACCGGCGCACGTGCGGCACTGGCTCGAGTACGCCGACACCGGCACGACCGACTGGGACACACTCTTCGCCGACTTCGGCTCCGGCGTCGACTACCCGGTCAGCTGTGTGTGGGACACACTCGCCGAGCACTACCCCGACGCCAAGGTGGTGCTCACCGTCCGGGACCCCGACCGCTGGTGGGAGAGCACGAACTCGACCGTCCACGGGTTCCGCACCGCCTTCGCACCCTGGTTCCGCCGCGCCGTCCCCCCGGCCGACCGCTTCGTCGTCATGGTCGAACGACTCGTCTGGCAGGGACTGTTCGACGGGCGCTTCGGCGATCGGGCGCACGCCATCGCCGTGTTCAACCGCCACAACGACCACGTACGGGCCACGTGTCCACCCGAGCGGCTCCTGGAGTTCGACGTGTCGCAGGGTTGGGCTCCCCTGTGTGCGTTCCTCGACGTCCCGGTCCCGGATCGACCCTTCCCCCACCTCAACGACACGGCATCGACCCGACGCGCCGTCACGGCGGTGCGATGGGGCACCCAGCGCATCCTCCCGCTGGTCGGCGTCGGCGTCGGCGCCCTCATCGGACGGCGCCTGCTGCGCTGAGTCGGCGCATCCGACACCGAACCCGACACAGCGAACCGGCTCGATCCCCCGGACCCCACCCCCTCCGATCAGGGGGCTACGCTGCCCGCCCGTGATCGCACACCGGCGCGGGATCGCCCTCCTCCTCGGTGCCCTCACCCTCGCCGCCGCCTGTGGTGGATCGGGGGACGGCACCACGACGCCACCGACGATCGGCACGAGCGAGACCACCCTGCCGGTGATCGAGGAGACGACGACCACCGGCGGCGACGAGGCCGGCGGCTCGGACGACGACGCCACCACCACCGTCGACGACGCGGACCCGACGGGCACCACGATCGCCGAGGTCTCGCTGCCGAGCGACACCTCCTCCGGTCGCCCGCTCGACGGCACCACGACCGGTTCCGAGTGGCTCCCGCTGCTCGACACCTTCGACGGCTACGTCGCCGAACGCGACATCGGCGCCGCCGTGCTCGCCGTCTCGGTCGACGGTGAACCGGTGGCCACCTACGCCCTCGGCTGGCGCGACCTCGCCCGCACCGAAGCCCTCACGGTCGACACCCCGTTCCGGCTCGCCAGTGTCACCAAGCCCTACACCCGTGCCCTCGCGCTCGAGCTCGCCACGCTCGAACTCGTGGAGCTCGACGAGCCGGTCTTCTGCACCCCGACCCGTCGGGACGGGTGCCTGGTCGACGTGGTCGACACCGCGGCCGCCGCCGGTCGTGAGGTGCGCGAGGAGATGGGCGCCATCACACTGCGCCACCTCATCGACCACACGGCCGGGTTCGACTCCGGGGCCACGCTCGACCCGATGTTCACTCCCCTGCTCGTCGGCGCCGACCTCGGCCTCGACGGACTGCCGACCGAAGCGGAGACGGCAGCCTGGACCCTCGGCGAACCCCTCACCCACACCCCGGGCGAGACCTACGCCTACTCCAACGTCGGCTACCTCGCCGCCGGGCTCGCGCTCGAGAACGCCACCGGCGACGACTACCTCTCACTCCTACGCAGACATCTCGACGTGGGCGACGACCTCGCACTCGGCACCACCCGCCCGGCCGCCCGGGCCGCCGGTGAGGTCGAGTACGCCTGCGACGAGGGCCTCGCCATCGACCTGTTCGACCCCGCCGGATCCGACGTGTGCTGGGCCGACGGCGGGTTCAACCTCGACGCCATGACCGCGCACGGCCGCCTCGTCGCGCCGGCCTCGGAGGTGCTCGACTTCCTGCGCCTGCGCTGCATCGACGGACTCGCCAACGTCGGCAGCTGCGACGCGTGGCACGACGGCTCCCTGTCGGGCACCTACACCGTGGCCCGCAACTACGGCCGGGTCGACTACGTGGTGCTGTTCAACCAGCGCCGGGACGACGCCCACCCGGGGTTCGGCTACACCGACGTCGTGCCCACCCTCGACGCCGCCATCGGCGAGATCGTCGAACCCTTCGCCGGCTGAACCCGGACCGCCGGGTCAGATCGCGAGCTCGGCCCGGAGCCGCTCGACCAGCGTGCCGATCGCGTCCTCGAAGGCGTGCTCGGGCACGCGGGTGGTGCCGAGCACGAGCGCCGGTGGCCGGCCCGTCGGGTCGTCCCAGTGCGGGCCGAGGCCGAGCAGACCGAGCCCGGCCGCACCCGCCCGGGCGACGAGGGCCGACTCGTCGACGGCCGTCGGCAGACCGACCAGGAGATGGAGCCCGGCGTCGACGTCGGGCACCACGAGCCCGCCGATCCCGGCGAGCGCGGCGGCGGTGCGACGGCGCCGCCGCCGATAGGTCGTGCGGGCCCGGCGGAGGTGGCGCTCCACCTCACCCCGCTCCAACAGATCGGCGAACGTGAGCTGGTCGAGCACCGACGGGGTGGCGAGCATCGCCCGCTCCCCATCGACGGCACGCCGCAGGACGGCGGGCACCACCATCCAGCCGAGCCGCACCGCCGGCACCAACATCTTGGAAACCGTGCCGGTGTAGATCACCCGATCCGGTTCGAGGCCCTGGAGGGCGCCGATCGTCTGGCGGTCGTAGCGGAACTCACCGTCGTAGTCGTCCTCGATGATCCACCCGTCGACCTCGTGGGCCCAGGCGACGAGCGCCGCCCGGCGCTCGGGGGCCAGGATCGCCCCCGTCGGATACTGGTGGGCCGGGGTCACGACCACGGCCCGTGCTCCCGACCGGCGGAGCGCCTCGACGTCGAGCCCGTCGTCGTCCACCGACACGGGCACCACCGCCGCCCCCGACCGGCGGATCGTGCCCCGGGTGAAGAACAACGACGGATCCTCCACGGCGACCCGATCGATGCCGGATCGCACGAGCACCCGGGCGAGCGAGGCGAGCCCACCACCGAACCCGGTGGTGACCCGCACGTCGTCCGAGCCGGCGACGACGACGCGGCTCCGGTTGAGATAGGCCGCCACACCGGAGCGCAGCTCGGCCTCACCCCACGGATGGCCGTAGCCGAGCCGGGCGTCGGGTGTCGTGGCGAGCACTCGGCGGATGGCGGCACCCCAGGCCGCCCGGGGGAACATCGACCCGTCGGGTTCACCGGGACGGAAGTCGGCGTCGAAGCTCGGCCGTGGCCCCGACGACGGCGCACCGACCGACGGCGTCGACGAAACGACCGGCTCGGCGCTGACCGGCACGACATCGGCCACGCGGGTGCCGGCACCATGGCGGCTGACGACGTAGCCCTCGATGGCGAGCTGCTCGTAGGCGGCCACCACCGTGGCCCGGGCCATGCCGAGGTCGACGGCCAGAGCCCGACTCGACGGGAGCGGCGACCCGGCCGGCAGCGCACCGTCGCGGATCCGCTCACGCAGCGCGGCCTCGAGGCCGGCCCGGCGGCCGAGGCCCTCGTCGATCTGGAGCAAGAGGTCCCGCACTGGTCTGCCAGGATAGGGACGAAGTGGTCTTCTCAGCCAGACCAGTGCCGTCGTACCGTCAACCCCATGACGCACGCTCGTTGGATCCGGATCGCCCTCGGCTACCTCACGCTCCAGTCGATCACGCTCGGGGTGTGGGCGACGCTGGCACCGCGGAACTTCTACGACTCGTTCCCCGGTGCGGGCCGCGCCTGGATCAGCGTCGACGGCCCGTACAACGAGCACCTCGTGCGTGACGTGGGCGCCCTCAACCTCGCCCTCACCCTGGTGCTCGTGTGGGCGATCGTGCGACTCTCACGCGAGGTCGTACTGGTCGCCTCGGCGGCTTCGATCGCCTGGGGTGTGCCGCACCTGCTCTACCACCTGACCGCCACCGACGGGCTGGAGACGAGCGACATCGTGGCGAGCCTCGGCGGCCTCGCCCTGTTCGCTGCCCTGCCGTTCGTGGTGATCGTCGTGGCCCGCAACCACCTGACCGACTGACCCGCTGGCGGGTGGCTCCTCAGCGCAGCCGCCCCCAGGTGCGGGTCAGGTCCGCGGCCACGGCGAGCAGCACCGGATCCATCTCGCCGAGGGCGTCGGCCGCGTCGCCCGCCAACGAACGCACCGCCTCGGGGTCGACCCCGTCGACGGCACCGTGCAACAGCTCGAGCAGTCCGGCCTGATAGGCGGCGAGGCCGGACGCCTCGATCGGCGGCCCGAGCGGGCTCACGTCGTCGCGGTTCGCATCGTCGCGGTTCGGATCCTCCGCCATCAGCCGACCAGCTCCCACACCCGGCGCACATCGTCCCGGTAGGCGTCGTGGCCCGCCGGGTCGGCCAGGCTCGGCCCGACCCGCTCGTGGATCACGGCCTCGAGGCTCGGGCACCGTGGCATCGTCGCCGCGAGCAGGTCACACACCTCGTCGGGCACCCCGGCGTCGTGGGTGTCACGCCGGATCGACCGCTCGTCGCGCTCGTCCCACGAGCCGCCACTCACGTGGATCTCCCGGACCCGGTCGAGCGGATACGAGCCGATCAGGTCGTGCGGGTCGAGCCCGAGGTTGACGGCCTGACACCACACGTTGTGGAGGTCGAGCACGACGAACCCGTCGACCGGTTCGACCAGTGCCATCACCATCGCCCCCTGGCCGAGGGCGTCGTTCGGACCGAACGAGGTGGCGAGGTTCTCGAGCCCGACGGGACGTCCCGCCACCTCGGCGAGGCGTCGGAGCCGGTCGACCCCGACGGTGACAACCTCGTCGGTGTGGGGCACGGGCAGCGGCGCGGCGAACGTGAACCGCCCCGCGCCGACGAAGCCGACGTGTTCGGAGACATGGCGATAGTGGCGTGTCTCGACCTCACGGGCGAGCTGATCGAGCCACCAGCGGTGGTGGTCGGTCCAGGCGCCGCTCAGCGCCGAGAACGAGACGCCGTGGCCGAGCAGATCGTCGGTCCCGGCGAAGTCGGTGAGCAGCGCATCGAGCCAGTCGGGGACCCCCCTCGGGCCCCATCCCATGTCGAAGCTCCACTCGACGACCTCCACGAGGCCCTCGTCGAACAACGGCAGTGCGGCGGCTGCGAACGCCGGTTCCGGCATCAACGACAGTCCGAACGCCACCGTCATCGTGGATCAGCCGAGGCCGCAGGCCGGGCAGTCGTCCCCGTCGTGGGAGATCGGCCCGGCATCGACCGGCATCCCCGGCTCGGCCAGGACCGGATCGAACCGCTCGCCGATGGTCGGCTCGACGACACCGCCCCGCACCACGATGGTGGCGTGGCCGGGTTCGGGGGCCCGGTCGATCCCGTCGGGGGTGCTGGCGCCGACGGCGGTGGCACCGAGGGCGGCGGTGGCGACCAGGGCCAGCGCCGCACCGGAGACGATCCGACGACGCCGGGTCGAGCGGGCCGGGGTGGCCGCGCCGGCGGCGGCGGACGAGGTGTCGAGCGTCGGGTCGGTGAGGGGGGTGATCTCGTTCATGTCCCTTCAGACGACGCCGACACCCGTGCTGGTTCCCGACGTCGAGGAGAATTCTGCTCGATCGCTCGACCGGGGGGTGACGATCGGCCAGCGGGGCGAGGTCGCCGACACCCCGATCCAGATCAGTCCGGCGAGCACCAGGCCGATCCACAACGGCGACCACGACACCCGGGACACGAACCCGAGCAGCGACAACGCCGACCAGCCGAGTCCCCAGGCGACCGGGAGGGCGGCCAGCCCGGCGGCGGCCGTCGGCCGACGGCGGACGAGCCACACGAGACCGGCCGAGGAGATCGCGACCACCGAGCCGGCACCCGCTGCGATGAGCCCGAGCACGATGCCGAGCCCGTGCATCTTGTCGCTCGTGCTGGAGGCGTCCTCGACCACGGCCCAGACACCAAGCCCGACGAGCCCGAGTGCGGCCACGCCGACGACGACGACCACCACGAGCCAGACCATGTGGGCGAGACGGGGCAACGAATCCATACCTCCAGCATCGGCGCGACGTCGCCGCACCTCCATCCGGATCGGCCCCCATTCCGGCCTGGGGACTCCCCACCCCATCCCCCGAATCGGGGAATCCGGCGCCGGTCGGGTCAACCGCGACCGGCCGATCCGCCGATGCAGTTGGTGGCTCCCGGGCTCCATCCCGGGGAGCCACCACCAGGACGGCAGCACTCCCTCCCCGTGCGGGCCGCACCGGACAACGAACCCCCCAACACCCCGACGGCCGGATCAACGACGATCCGGCCGTCGGCGCGTTCGCGCATCTTGAGACAGCCTTGATCCCCAGGGCTCAATCCGGAGGGCCCGATCTGCCGTAGCTGATGTCGGTGCAGCACTCCGGTGGTCGCCACCCATGGCCACCGGAGGAATCCCTCGGTGCGACTCCGCTCCGCCGCATCGGAACCCGCCGTCGTGGCCGGATCAACGTCGATCCGGCCCCGACGGCCGGGGGGATCGGCTCCGGGATCAGCCGCCGCCGACGCCACCACCACCGAAGCGGTCGTGGAACGAGGCGGGGTCGGCGAGCAACCGCCGCCACAACACCGTGGACGCCAGATCGTCGAACGTGGTCGGCGCGAGCCCCTCGGACGCGTCGAACGACCAGACCATCGCCTCCGGGATCGACTGGAACACCGGCGAGTGGCTGGCGATCACGAACTGCGAGCCGCGCCGCAGCGACGCCTGCACGATGTCGAGCAGCCGCATCTGCCCCTGGATCGACAGCGCCGCCTCGGGCTCGTCGAACAGGTAGAGGCCCCGGCCGGTGAATCGGCTCTCGGCGAGTGCGAGGAACGTCTCGCCATGTGACTGGTGGTGGAGGTCGGGGAAGATGTGGGCCAGCCCGCCGAAGGGATCGTCGTCCGCGGTGATGTGGCTCGCCATGCCGTAGAACGTCTCGGCCCGCAGGAACCAGCCCCACTTCGGCCGTTCGTTCCAACGCAACACGAGCCGGTCGTGCAGGGTCGAATGGGTGTCGAAGGTGGAGAACCGCAGGTTCCGGCTGCCGCCCTCGGCGTTGAAGCCGGCTGCGGTGGCGATCGCCTCCAGCACCGTCGACTTGCCCGACCCGTTGTCGCCGGCGAAGACCGTGACCGGCCCGAACCGGAGCTGCTCGAGATCGGCGACGGCGGCGAGCTCGTCGACGTAGGCGTTCGGATCGGCCGGCGACGACTCGTCCTCCGTGCCGGCGGCGTCCGCGGTGGCATCGCCACCGTCGGGTTCGTCGGCGACCTTGTCCCGGTACCAGGCCGGGAAGTCGTTCGGGTCGAGCCCGTCGTCCCCGCCGTCGGACTCGGCCGCCACATCGCCGTCGTCCGGCGCCTCGGGCGGGAGCAGCCGGAGGCCCTCGAGGAACGTCGGGGTCGGCCGGGCCGTCACCGGCCGGTCACGACGAAGCGGCCTCGGCGTCGTCGGGCCGGTCGTACTGGGGAGTGTCGTGGCGGGGTGAGCGATGATCCGCGAGCGCACGAGCCTCGGCCTTCCACACCTCGGCCGGCGCCTCGATCCAGGTCACCGACGACGGCTCGATCACCGGCGCGTCGAGGGCACGGGTGGCGAGCTCGAGGGCTTCGGCGACGAGTGTGCGCTGTGCGTCGGGCCGGCGGGGTGGGCCGGCGGTGTGGCCGAGCGGGGCGTCGAAGAAGCGCACCCGGGGCGGGTTCGCCGAGGCCGTGATCGACCAGGCCGACGACAGGCTCGTGGTGGCGATGCCGACCGACTCGAGATGGCGTGCGATCAGACTCACGGTCTGATGGCAGACGGGTCACACCGGGACGAGCAGGACGAGGTCGACCTCCATCTCACGGAGCTCGGCCTCGATGGCGGGGATCAGTTCCTCGCGCACCCGACGCTGGGAGTAGATGCCGCCCATGAACGTGAGCCCGTCGGGAGCGAGTGATCCGATCGTGCCGTCGGCCTCGAGCGCCCGGAGCGCCTCCACCGGGAAGACCACGTTGGGGTCGGCCTTGGCATCCGTGGTGTCGTAGGCGAAGTGGCTGACCCGGAGGTCCGCCACGTCGCTCGACATCGGCACCCTGCGATGGCTCGTGTCGTCGGCGTGATGGAACGCCACCTGACCGACCCGGTAGATCCCACCGGAGGCGACGAGGGCGACCCGGGCCGAGGCGAGATCCACCGGCGGTTGCATCGCCGGCGGGTCGTCGTTGCGGGCCCAGCGGTAGGCGTCGTAGCCGAGCTGGGCATAGGAGTCGCGGGTCTGGGCGATGTAGTCGACGACGTCGAGGTCGCCGGGAGGTTCGATCGGCACGGAGCCGAACCTAGGTGACCGGTGCCGCCGGGACGTGCTTGCCGGCGGCGATGAGCCCGTCGAGATCGACCGGGGAGGTCACGAACGGCCCCCACTCGACCGGCCGGGGTTTGGTGAAGATGTAGCCCTGACCCATGTGCACACCGATGTCGCGCAAGACCTCGAGTTCGGCGACGGTCTCGATGCCCTCTGCGACGACGGTGGCGTCGACGGCGCGGGCCAGCAGCAGGACCGCCTCGCAGGTCGCCCGGCTGAAGGCGTTGTTCTCGATCCCGGACACGAACGAACGGTCGATCTTGATCTCGTCGATGTCGAACTCGCGCAGCGACGACAGCGACGCCTGCCCGGTGCCGAAGTCGTCGAGGCTGATCCGGAACCCGTGCTCGCGGAGCTGACCGAGGGTCCGATGCAGCACGCGGAGATCACGCACCATCAGGTCTTCGCTCAGCTCGACCGAGACGTGGCGGGGGTCGACCCCGACGGCCTCGCAGCCGGCGGCGAGTTGCTCGACGAGGCCGGGCTGTTCGAGCTCGGTCGACGAGACGTTCAGTGCGAGCACGAGGTCGGGATGGTGTTCGTGGGCGGCGGCCAGATCCCGCAGGAGTGTGGCCTGCAGATGGCGGCCGACCCGACCGATCTCGCCGATCTCGGTGGCGAGTGAGATGAACTCCATCGGGGACACGGCAGTCCCCTCGGCGTCACGAAAGCGGGCCAGGCCCTCGAAGGCCTCCACGGTGCCCCGGTCGAGGCAGACGATCGGCTGGTAGTGCAGCTCGAGCTGGTCGTCGAAGTCGGCCTGGCGGATCGCCGCCTCCACCCCGACCCGCCGCTCGGCCGCGGCGGCGAGACGTTGATCGAAGATCACGTGGCGACCCCGACCCCGACGCTTCGATTCGTAGAGGGCCGTGTCGGCCTGGCGGAGCAGGTCCGGGACCGAGCCACCGTCCTGGGCGATGGCGATGCCGATGCTGGCGCCCACACCGAGCACCCGGCCGTCGAGTTCGAGGGGTTCGCTGATGGCCTGGATCAGGCGCTTGGCGACGACCGTGGTCTCGGTGACACTGCTGATCGCACCCATCACGACGACGAACTCGTCTCCGCCGAAGCGGGCGACCACGTCGCTCGAGCGGACCTGGCTGCGAAGCCGGTCGGCCACGATGCGCAGCACTTCGTCGCCCACGTGGTGACCCATGGAGTCGTTGATCCACTTGAAGCGGTCGAGATCGACGAACAGCACCGCACCCACGACGAAGTCGTGCCGAGTCGGCCCGTGTGCCCCGAGCAGGGCGCTGATCTCGATGCGTCCGACGAGGCCCGTGAGTTCATCACGAGCAACCGTCCGTGCCGGAATGTCCATGGTTCCGGTACCGGATCGGCTCCGCTCCGGACGTCTTGACGTGACCCACGGGTAGTGATCCGAACGGGCTGATCTCCCGCGACCCCTCAATCCCGGGGGCGAACGGCCGACCGGGACGTTGATGACGCTCTCCGACCTCTGGCTGCTGATCGCGGCCGGCTTCGTCTTCCTGATGCAGGCGGGATTCCTCTGCTTCGAGGTGGGCCTCGCGCGCCGGAAACACCAACCCGCGGTTGCGCTCAAGAACCTCATCGACTGGGCCATCGTCACGACCCTGTTCCTGCTCATCGGCTTCGGCGTGATGTTCGGCGACTCCGCCGGGGGCCTCTTCGGCGTCAGTCGATTCGGCGGCGACGTCGGTGAACTGCCCGGCGGGTTCGACGTGCAGGGCCTCACCTTCCTCCTGTTCCAGCTCACCTTCGCCGGCACCGCCATCACCATCGTCTCCGGCGCCCTGGTCGAGCGGATCACCGTGGCCGCCTATGCGGTGTTGACCGCCGCGATGGCCGTCGCCATCTACCCCGTGATCGGCCACTGGGTCTGGGGTGGCACGATCGGCGGCGCCGACGGATGGCTCCGCGACCTCGGCTTCCACGACTTCGCCGGCGCCGGCGTGGTGCACCTCACCGGTGCCGCCGTCGCCCTCGTCGGGATCGCCGCCGTCGGCCCCCGGCTCGGCCGGTTCGGTGCCGACGGCTCCGTCCGCGACTTCGCTCCCTCCAACACCCCCATGGCCGCACTCGGCACCGTGGTGCTCTGGCTCGGCTGGTGGGGCTTCAACGGTGGCAGTGCCTTCGGCGCCACCGCGGACGTGCCCCTCATCATCCTGCGGACCAACATCGCCGGCGCCGGCGGCCTGCTCGCCGCCCTGGTCGTCGCCCTGGTCCTGGGCGACACCCGCCGCCTCGGCGTCACGATGATCACCGGCGCCCTCGCCGGCCTCGTCGCGATCACCGCCGTGGCCGATCGTGGTTCACTCCTCGCCGCCTTCGCCCTCGGTGTGATCGCCGGCGGCGCAGCGCCCCATCTCGGGCGCCTGCTTCTGTCGTTGAAGATCGACGATGCGCTCGGTGTCGTCCCGATCCACGGAGCCGGAGCGGTCATCGGGCTCGTCCTCGGACCGGTGCTCACCGGCACCGGCGACCTGGGCCTCGTCGAGGCCGTGGTGGTGCAGCTCCTCGGTGTCGGCGCCATCATCGGCTGGTCCGCCATCGTCGGTGGCGCCCTGATGGTCGTGTTGCGACGCACCATCGGACTCCGGGTCGCGCCGAGCCAGGAACGCCTCGACGCCGACGACGAGCCGACCCCGACCCCGGTCGTCGATGCACCACGGGATCGCCTCACCGAGGCCGATCTGGCGGATCTGTTGTGATCGACCAGGTGGCGATCCGACGCAGCCTCGGTTTCGACCTCGTCCCGGTCGAGGACTGGCTCGAACTGGAACGCGAAGAGAAGCGCCGGCTGCTGCTCGAAGACCGCGTCGAATTCCTCGCCGATGGCGAGTCGGTCCCGGTGCGCGAAGCCCTCGAAGAGCTCCGCACCAGCCCCGTCGCCGCCTGACCCGGCCGGCGCGCCGTCGACGGGAACGCACCCTCCTGTTCCACGGGATACGTAACCAGCGGCGCGACACTGCGTCGAGCGATGGTGCGGAAGAGGTCGACATGAGTGAACGCTGGTTGGACGCCGACGGAAACGAGCAGCCGGGCACGCCACCCCCGGGGTTCGTGCAGCACCCGGACGGCCGGTGGTCGGCGCCCCACATCAGCGCACCGACCCCGCCGCCCGCCTCGCCGGCTCCGGCGGCGGGGGCACCCACGCCGCCACCCGTCCAGCCGCACCCACCGGCCGGTGCTGCCGCGCCCACCGGCCCACCGATGGCCGCTCCCGTCGGCGGGGTCGACGGGCCACCACCGGCGACCACGCCGTCGTGGAACCCGAACCAGGTGACGGGGACCCCCGACGACAGCGGTTCGTCCAACAAGCCACTGAAGATCCTGGCCGGTGTGGTGGGCGCCGCCGTGATCGCTCTCGTCGGCGTGGTGCTCGTCTCCCAGCTCGGCGACGACGAGGACGGAGATGACCTCGCCGCCGAGACCACGACCTCCATGGCCGAGGTGACGACGACCGAACCGACACCCGAGACCACCGAGGCCGAGACCACGACCACGACGGCCGCCGACGACGAGGGGCGTGTGTCCGAGCTCGACCGCAGCGGCGGGCTCGACGACGTCGTCTCCTGTGCCCGGGTCGCCGACGGCGACCTCGAGCTCGACGTGATCAACTCCAGTTCGGACATCAGCGACTACTGGGTCGAGGTGTCACTGCTCGAGAACGGCACCGAGGTCGGCACCGAGACGGTCTACGTGAACGAGCTCCGCCCCGGTGAGCGCACCGTCGAGCGGGCCTTCACGTTCGAAGAGGCCGGCACCGAGTGTGTGGTCACCGACGTCGACCGCTTCGACGCCAGCCACGAACCCGAGCGTCTCGCCGACCTCGGCCCGTGTGAGGTCACCGGTGTCGACTTCGCCGGCGACGTGACCGCCACGGTCACCGTCGCCCACGACCGCGACGGCACGTTCGACTACTCCATCGGCGTGGCACTCCTCGATGCGGACGGACTGCGCCGGGGTTCGGGCAGCGCCTCGGTCGCCGGGGTCCGCCCGGGTGAGACCGCCCCCGGCGAGGTGTTCACCACCACCGACGCCGAGGGCATCGTCTCGTGTGAGGTCTCGACCGTGCTGACCGTCGACGCCGACGAGTCGTTCTTCGGTGAGGCGGGTGCCGAGGTGCTCGGCGACATCGGCGGCTGTGGCGAGGTCGACGGCGACCGGATCAGCGTCGAGGTGACGAACTCGACCGACGAGGTCGTCGACTACTGGATCACCTACGCCCTGTTCGACGGGGATCGCCGCGTCACCGACGAGTCGGTCGGTGTGCAGCACCTCGGCCCGGGTGTCACCGCGATCGAACGCACCTGGACCTCGGCCGAGACCTTCGACCGGTGCGAGGTGGTGGGTGCGGAGCGCACACCCGTCGATCTCGACGAGTCGCTGTTCTCGTTCGCCCCCGAGTGCCGGGTGACCGGCGCCGACTTCTTCGACGACGTCGAGGGTGAGGTCGACATCGTCAACAGCGGCGACGAGAGCGACATCTCGGCCTACGTCGGCTTCTACGACCCGACCGGCGTGCGGGTCGGCACGAGTGTCGGCTTCAGCGACACCCTGGCCGCCGGTGCGTCGGAAACCGTCGAGCTGTTCACCGTGGTGCCCTACGACGAGTCGTTGACCTGCGTGGTGGAGCGGGTCGAGGTCTGGAGCAACTAGGCGGACGGTTCGGGCGAGGCCGCCACGGCGGCGGCACGCAACGACCGCTCCAGCAGCTTGACGTCGCCGAGGCGACGGCGGAGCTGCCGCTCCAGCGCGGCGATCGGGTAGAGGTTCTGCGGCGCCCGGGCGTCGTGATGCGGCTTCGACGCGAACCGGGGCAACGTCGCGGACAGCGCATCGGCGCGGGCCGCCGCGTCGGCGGCCGTGCCGATCGCAGGCGCCTCCAGACGAACCACACCGGCGAGGCGATGGCTACGCGGACCGGGCAGACGCAGGTACCACGACCAGCGCGGGGCCCGTCCACCGATGAGGAACAGCGGCGTGCGTTCACCGGCGTCGAGACGACCGAGCACCGCGTGTTCGGCATCCGCGAGGTATTGCACGTGTTGGGTCTTCACGTAGCCGATGCCGTGGGGCAGGGTCCGGGCCCGGATCGGCCCGTCGAACACGATCGTGTCGGCCACGTCACCCAGCCGCTCCGACACGGCGGATTCGAGCGACGACATGTGGTTGTGGATCCGGAGATAGATCTGCTCGTCGGTGTCGTCGGTGGTGGGCCGCAGCTCGTAGGTGGCATGGCGGGTGATCACGGGCCCGGCCCCGGCAGCAGCGGTGTAGAGGCCTCGTTCGACCTCGGCCGCCACGACACGGGCACCGTCCGCGGAGGACACGACCGCGCCGGCCGCCACGGTGGCGCACACCCCGGGGCGTTCGGGCAGACCGTCGCCGTCGGCCACCCACACCCGGGCGTCGATCCGGCGGACCCCGTCGATGAAGGCCAACGAGCCCACGTCGTCCGCCGGGGCGGGGCGGATCGGGGCCCAGTCGGCGGGCGCGATCTCGACCGTGGCGTCGACCGGGTCGTCACGTTGTTCCAGCGCCAGCTCGTCGGTGGCGACCCCGTAGGCGGGGTCCCAGCTCTCGACCGCGAACCGCATCAGGTCACCACCTTCGTCACCGCCGACCCCGTCGACCGCTTCACCACCTCGAACCGTGTGGGCAGCCGCTCGGCGAGATCCCGCACATGCGTCACCACACCGACGAGCCGACCGCTCGAGGCCAGCTCCTCGATGGCCGTGGCCACCACGTCGAGCGTCTCCGGATCGAGGGTGCCGAACCCCTCGTCGAGGAACATCGAATCGAGCCTCGGGGCGTCGACCGGCGCCAGCTCGGCCACCGAGTCGGCCAGGGCGAGGGCCAACGCCAACGATGCGAGGAACGTCTCGCCACCCGACAGCGTCCGCACGTCACGACGGTTGTCGGCGTTGCCGTGATCGACGACCTGGAACGAGGTCCCGTCGGCGACGAGGGAGTACTGCCCCGCCGACAGCTCCCGCAGGCGCTCGGTGGCCCGGGCGGTGAGATCGTCGAGCGCTTCGGTGAGCAGCCACCGTTCGAAGCCTCGGGCGGACAGGTGATGGCCGAGCCGACTCTGGACCTGACGCTCCCGCTCGGCCTCGTCGCGCTGGGCCCGCAGCTTCTCGGTCTCGGCCCGTGCCTCGTCGAGGGCGACCACCCGCTGCTCGACCCGCACCGTCTCGGCTCGCAGCGCCGCCGGCACACCCCGCTCCCCCACCTCCAGATCGAGCGACGCGGCCAGCTCGTCAAGCGACGCCCGACGGGCGGCCGCATCGGCGGCCGCCGCCTTGCCCGCCTCGAGGTCGCGGGTCCGCTCCTCCTCGAGGCCCGGCAGCCGTTCCGCGGCCCACGACACGAGGGCGGCCCAGTCGGCCGCAACATCGTCGGTGGGCGCCGGCGGTTCGAGCTCGATCACGGCATCGCGCTGTTCCGCGTGGGCCGAGCGGGCCGACGACATCGAACCCGCCACCCGCTGCACCACCGCGTTGGCCGTCGCGATCTCGTCGTTCACGGCGCTGCGTTCGTTCACCACCCCCGACCGGGCCGACCGGGCGTCGCGCACGGTCGCGAGCGACGCTTCGGCCTCCTCGACCGTCGGCCCGTCCGCGAGTTCGGCCTTCGTCGCCTCCAGGCGAGCGGCACGCTCGGACGCTCCGGCGACCCGTCCGGCGTGTTCACGCTCGGCCTCGTTGCGTTCCATCCGGGCCGACCGCACGGCCCGGTCGGCGATCTCGCGGCGTTCGACCGCGGCGGCGACATCACCGTCGCCGCCGGCGACGACCAACCCGATCACCTGCCCGCACACGGGGCAGTCGTCACCGGGTGAGAGCTCCGCGGCGATGGCCGCGGCGCCGGCGTGGCGACGGGCGTCGGCCACGGCCACATCGGCGGCGGCCAGCACCGCCTCGGCGTCGGCCAACACCGAACCGGTCTCGTCGAGGCGGGCGACGAGGTCCGCCAACCGTGCGGCGTCCTCATCGACCGCGACCTGCTGGATGTCGAGCCGGTTGGCGGCGGTGACCCGCTGCTGTAGCGCCGCCTCGTCGACCGCCGCGATCGCCGTGTCGATCTCGCCCAGTCGGCGATCGACCTCGGCCAGCCGCTCGGCCGCCGCCTGCTGGGTCTCGATCGCGGCGTCGCGCCGGGCGGCCGCATCGGCCAGGCCGTCGGGCTGGCGGATGCCACCGAGGCGCTGCACGAGGCCGTCGAGCTCGGCGTAGCGCCGACGTCGTTCGGCCACGTCGACATCGAGCTGGGCGACCTCCGCGGCCAACGTCTCGGCGTCGGTGATCGCCGTGGCGAGCGCGGTCGCCCGCTCGGCGAGCCACGCCCGCTCGTCGGCGTCATCACCACGACCGGCGAGCAGTCCGTCGAGGGTCTCGGCCTCGACCTGCCTCTCCTTCGCCACCCGCCGCGCCTGCTGCCCGAGGCGTTCGTAGATCCCGAGGTCGAGCAGCTGGCGGAGGAGGCGCTGACGGTCGGCCGGGGAGTCGGTGAGGAACCGGGCGAACTCGCCCTGGGGCAACACGACGGTGCGGGTGAACTGCCCGAAGTCGAGGCCGAGCAGCGAACGCACGGCCTCGGTCAGCTCGGCCGCCGTGCCGGCGACGACCTCGGTGCCGCCGTCGGGCAGGGCCCGCTCGAGGCGGGCTTCGCGCGTCGATGCACCCGTCTTCGTGCGGCGCACGATCCGCACGGCGGTGTAGGTGTCGTCCGCGAGGTCGAAGTCGAGCCGGACCCGGGCCTCGTTCCCGAGCTCGTTGATCACCGGTTGCACGAGCCGGTCGTCGCCGTAGCGGGCGACCGAGCCGTAGAGCGCGAACGTGATGGCGTCGATCACACTCGACTTACCCGATCCGGTCGGGCCCACGAAGGCCACGAGATCGACGTCGTCGAACTCGAGCACGGTCGGCTCCCGGAAGGCCGTGAACCCCTGGAGTTCGAGTCGGCGCGGCCTCACGACGACACCTCGGCCGCCTCGTCGAGCGCCGTGTCGAACGCGGCGACCAGTGCCGGATCGTCGACCCCTTCGGCGGTGAGATAGTCACCGAACAGCTCCCGGGGCGAACGACCGTCCCGGCGACGCCGCCGCACCGGTGCCGCCGCGTCCGTGCCGACGATCTGGACGTCGACCACACCCGAGCCGAGCGCCTCGCGGACCTCCTCGGCGAGGCCGACCCGCCGGTCCTCCCGGAGCCGGACCCGGAGCCAGGCCTCCCCGACCGTGCCGGCGTGGCCGACCACCTGGGCGAGCGTGCCGTCGACCGTGCGGAGCGGCCGGCCACTCGTCAGTGGGATCTCGTCGACCCGAGCGGGCCGGCCCGGCTCGGCGTCGACGATCGTCACCGACTTCGGATGGCCCTCCTCGCCGAAGTCGAGCGCGAGCGGCGAACCGGCGTAACGGATGCGAGTCGGGCCGGGCACGTCCTGCGGGCGGTGCAGGTGACCGAGAGCCACGTAGTGCAGCGACGGCGGGAACGCCGTGGACGCAACCGCGTAGGTCTCCACGAGGTGAGCCGCCCGCTCACCGCCACCGGTCGCCCCGCCGAGCACGAAGGCGTGGGCTGCGGCGAGGTTCACCGACTCCGGGCCGAGGTCTCGACACAGCGCCGACACCATCCGGGCCATCCGGTCGGTGTAGGCCTGTGCTTGCTCGTAGGCGGCGTCGGCCATGAGTTCGTCGGCCCGGACGATGCCCCGCTGCGACACGAACGGCAGGCACACGACCCGCACCGGGGTGCCGGCGACGTCGAACGACAGCACGCCGCCGTCGGCCGGGGGGCGGGGTTCGGTGACGACGGTGATCCGACCGAGCTCGAGCAGCGGCTCGGCGGCGGCGAGGCGACGGGGGTTGTCATGGTTGCCGGACAACACCACCACCGGTGCCACCTCGGCGAGGTCGAGCAACGCCCGGTAGACGAGGCGTTCCGACTCGGGGCCAGGCGCCGCCGTCTCGTACTGGTCGCCGGTGACCAGCACCAGGTCGACCGCCTGCTCGGCGGCGATCCCGGCGATCTCGGCCAACACGGCCCGGTGTTCGTCGGCCCGGGAGTGGCCGCGGATCAGCTTGCCGACGTGCCAGTCGGACGTGTGGAGGAGCTTCACGTGAGCCCGCCGAACAGATCGTCGTCGTCGGCCGGATCCGACACGGCGGATGCCGTGCCCGAGCCACCGGCCTCGGCGGAACGGGTGGCCCACGACGGGAACGGGAACTCCACGAGCAGCGGCACGGGCAGGCGTGGCTGGGAGAGATACATCGAACCCGGCTTGAGGATCGTGGCCCGCTGACGCTGCACGGTCGGCAGGAAGCCGTACTCGTCGCGCTTGGCTTCGGCCGCGTCGAGGCGACCGACGACGCGGATCGCCGAGTTCGACACGACCCGACGCTCGACCTCGGACGCGGTCTGCTGGGCACCGATCAGGATCACGCCGAGCGAACGGCCACGCTCGGCGACGTCGAGGAGGATCTCCTTGATCGGCGACGACGAGTCCCGCGGTGCGTACTTGTTCAACTCGTCGAGCACGATGAACTGCAACGGCAACGCCGAGCCCGAACGCTCCTTGGCTTCGAACGCCTGGCGCAACATCACGCCCACCACGAACCGCTTGGCCCGGTCGTGCAGCGAGTGGATGTCGACCACGGTGATCTGGTGGCGGGACAGGTCGAACGACCCCGCCGCCGATCCGCCCGTGTCGGCCCGGATCAGATCGGCGACGCGGGGCACGGCCGACCACAACCGGCGGATGAACGCGTTGATCGTCCCACCGCCGACCGCGCGGCCGGCCCACCGTGGATCCGGCCGCTCGTCCGGATCCTCCGGGTTGAGGATCTCGTCGAGGGCGCGCACCAGGTCCTCGAAGGTGCGACAGGTGACCCCGTTGACGATCACCCGACCGTCGCCCGCATCGCCGAGCTTCGCGAGCTCGGCGGTGACCGACTGCACGACGATCGTGTACTGCTGGCGTTCGTCCTCGGCGTCGGCGAACAGGAACGGCAACAGCCGCTGCTGACAGAACTCGTGCAACGTCCAGTAGAACGGCGCGACCCCGACGTGGCGGGCCCCGGTGTTGGGTGTCGCGTTCGGATCACCCGGCCGGGGCGGGGCGAGGATGCCGACGTCGCCGAACGGCGCCGGGGTGAGCCCGAGCGAGCGGTAGCGAAGGGCCTGGGTCTCGTCGAGCCGGGTGTTCGGGTGGTCGAGGAAGAGCAGGTCCTCCCCCTTCACGTTGAAGATGAGGCCCCGTGTGTTCGCCCCCTCCGGCCCGAGCGCTCCCGAGTGGAACATCGAATACAGCAGGAACGTGGCGTACGACGTCTTGGTCGCCACACCCGAGATGCCCGAGATGTTGATGTGGGCGCCCTTCGTGCCGTCGACGAAGTCGAGATCGAGGAACACCGGCTCGTCGTCGCGGCTCAGGCCGGCGGGCAGGCGTCGGTCGACGTCGTCGAACGACAGGGCCATGTCCCGCTCGGCGTCGGTGGCCCGATAGACCGCGGCGCCCGGTTGGGGCGGCAGGAGGATCTCGGGCTCGAAGCGGGTGGGCTGGACGAGTGCGGCCTCGGACACGTCGGCCGGGAGGATCCCGTCCGCGATGAGGAACACATCGGACTGGAACTGTGCACCCTCGTGCCGGGCCCGGACCTGGGTGACGAGGCCGTAGATCTTCAGCACCTCACCATCGGGCAGGACCCGACGCATCGCCACCACCTCGTCGAGCTGGAGGGTGTGTCCGGGCGCGACGGCGACCCAGAACTCGAGAGGGGTCGCGTCGTCGATGCCGATGACCCGGCCGACCAGCTCCGCTTCGGACGCAGGTGCGTTCATGACCGGCGAACCTAGACCCCGGGAGTGACAGCGAGGCCGAGCCACGCCGACCGATCACCGATCACCCACCACGTGGGCGAACGAGGCGACGAGCGGGGTCTATGGTCGACGCCAGCCGGGTACACCCGCACGCCCGGCGGTGGAGGGTGAAGAGATGTCGCGACGTCGGTCGTTCCGTTCGTTGATCGTGGTGGCCCTGCTGGCTCCGCTGCTCGCCGTGGTCGGCGCCGATCCGGCCGCCGCCGAGATCCGGGACGCCGACGCCTGCGATCTCGACCACGGCCTCGCCGGCACCGGCAAGGCGATCATCCAGGTGAGCCGCGACGGCTGGACCCTCGACCGCTTCGTGCTCGATCACGAGGGGCGGGTCGTCACGATCGAACGTCGCTTCAACGAGAACGAGGTCGGCACGGTCGTCTCCGTCTCCGATCGAATCAGCCGCTTCCTGCCCGATGGAACGCTCGACACGACCTTCGGGACGAACGGTCACACCGAACTCCCGGGCGCCGTGTTCGGATCCTGGACCCGGAACATCACCTTCGACCACGAGAACAGGATCCTCACCCTGCGGGCCACCTATCGGGACGCGCTCGAGGTCCGACGATTCACGCCGGATGGTGAACTGGACACGACCTTCCCGCGAGTCGAGTGGGGGGTGCTCGGTGCCTGGATCGCGGATCCTGTCGGCGCCTTCAGCGTCGACGACCGCGGACGGATCAGCATCTTCATCGCCATGAACGAACCCGATCCCGGTGACCGGACCCGGTTCCTCATCTACCGCATCAACGAGCTCGCGCAGGTCGGCAGCTCCCACATCGGCCGCAACGAGGCCGAACCGGGGTGGGGCGTCTCCTACGGGATGACGTTCGGCGACCGGGGTGAGGATCCGCCCGAACTCATCGGCTACGGCCGCGTCATCGACGAGAACGATCGAGTGACCGGAGTGATGCTCGGCAACTGGCGACGCCTCGAGCAGGCCGACACCGACTGGACCCATCTCTCGATGCGCACGTTGTACGACGTCGAAGCCGTCGGTGGTGCCTATCTCGACCGTGAGGACGCCGATCCGGATGACTCCGACACGCTCCTCGGGACTTATCGCCTTCCGGGAGGCGTGATCACCGAGCGAGTCGTCGACCTCGGCGAGAACGACATGGCCGTGGCCCGGGCCGGGGACGATGTGTTCAGCATCGACGCCGACGGGAAGGTCTACGTGACGAACTACGACTTCGAGAACGACGTGCTCGGCGACACCGTCATCGTCGCCGACACCGGCCTCGGTGGAGCGTTCTGGCCGAACGCGACGGCGAGCTACGCCGACGGGACCTGGGCCTTCGTGACCTGGGCCGGTCCGGCAGAGCTCAACCAGCCCGTCGGACGTCTCGTCTATGTGCGCTCCGCCCCGTCCGGCATCGACGTGCCCGACGGCGGTGAACTCGGCGACCAGATCACGCGACTCTTCCAGGCGTATTTCCAGCGCCAACCCGGCGACGAGGGGCTCGACTTCTGGCGCACCCGCCGGGCCAACGGCCAGACCCTCGACTCGATCAGCGACACGTTCGCCGCCTCCCCCGAGTTCATCGACACCTATGGCGACCTCGACAACGGCGAGTTCGTCGACCTCGTCTACGCCAACGTGCTCGGCCGGGCCGCCGACGCGGGCGGCCGGGCCAACTGGGTCGGCCACCTCGACGCCGGCCGGCTCACCCGGGGCCGGGTGATGACCGGGTTCTCCGAATCGGCCGAGTTCCGGGGCAACACCGGCACCACCGAAGCCCACGACGGCGACGAGGGGCAGGTCCACCGGCTCTACAACGCCTACTTCGGGCGGGACGCCGACCGGAACGGCTTCTGCTACTGGGTCCGCCAGCTCGCCACCGGCCACCTCGGCCTCGACCGGATCTCCCAGGCGTTCGCGAACTCCGCCGAGTTCCAGGCGACCTACGGCGAACTCGACGACGGCGAGTTCGTCGACCTCGTCTACGACAACGTGCTCGGCCGCCCAGCCGACCCCGACGGCCGCGAGTTCTGGGTCGGCCAACTCGAGAACGGCAACCGGACCCGTGGCCAACTCATGATCGGGTTCTCCGAATCGCTCGAGTACCTGCTCGCCACCGACACCCTGCCGAGCTGACCCACCCGACACCCGCCCGATCCGACACGGCCCGCTCCACCCCGGTGAACTGGAGCCCATGACCGATCTCGCGCCGCGCCCCCTCGACGGCCTCACCCCCTCCCCCGCCGCACCCGCGCCCGGGTTCGTGCACGACGAGTACCGCCACGTCTGGACCATCGCGAGGCCCCGCGAGGCCGTGTGGGCCTGGCTCTGCGACCCGTCGACGTTCACCGACGGCCAGATCCCGCCCTACCGGGTCGAGTTCCTCCCCGATGAGCACGGGCCCGGCGACTTCCGCCCCGGCGTCTACAACACCCACACCGGCCCGTTCATCAACTTCGCCGGCGTGATCGGCGAGGTCCGCGACGGCGAGTACCGGGACCTGCCGTACTTCTACGGCAGCTACGCCATCAGCCACTCACTCGTGCGGCCGACCCGGCTCCAGTTCTGGGCGGCCGACGGGGCGACCCCGGGCACCACCGAGCTCACCCTCCAGGTCGACTGCCACGTGCGACGCGGCTTCGTCGGGGTGTGGTCGAAGATCATGGGACTGTTCTGGCCCCGCTTCGGCCGCTGGTGCGAAGCCCAGGCCTGACCCGACGGGGGCGATATAGAGGCTCGCTGATTCACCATCCGGATCCATACTGGACTGCGCTAAGTGAGAGGTCGGCTAGCTTGATTGGCCATCACACACCTCATGTGGATGGAACCCGGAGACCCGCCATGTTCGACCGTCGACTGCTCGGCGGAGCAATTTCCGCGCTGGCCCTCATTCCAACGTTCACTGCGCTGACGCCCTCGGCGGCACAGGCCCAGGCGTTGGACGAGTGCGCCCTCGATCACGGCAACGGCGAGAACGGGATCCAGGTGATCCAAGTCGGTGACGGCACCTGGACACTCGATCGCTTCGTGCTCGACGCTGACGGCCGTGTTCTCACGATCGAGCGTCGGTTCAACGAGGACGAGTTCGGACAAGCTGTCTCGATCTCCGACCGGATCCGGCGATTCGGGCCCGACGGTCGGCCCGATCCGTCATTCGGGATCGGCGGGGCGGTGGAGCTCCCCGATGAGGCGTACAGCGGCTGGTCCCGCAACCTCGCCGTCGGCCCGTTCGGCGAGATCTGGAGCATGCGAGCCACCTACCGCAACCAGCTGGAGTTCCGCCGCTTCCTTCCCGACGGCGCACCCGACCCCCGTGTCGGCGCCGCGATCGTGACGTTCCTCGGAACGGCCGAGCCGGGACCCATCGGAACCCTCCACGTCCGACCGGACGGCATCGCCGAAGCGGTCGTCGCAATGGACGGCTCGCCGGACAACGACGCCGACGGACCCGCCAGTTGGGTGAAGCTCACGACCGATCGCGACGGGAACGTCACGCAGTCGACGTTCGGCAACCAGGGGCAGATTCCGGGCGACCCTCTCGCATTCAACCTTCATCGCAACGACGCAGGACGAACTGTCGTCACCGGTCGGACGTACTACGAGGAAGTCACCAGTGACTTCTCCGGGGTGATCATGTCCGAGAATCGCTACCACCACCGGGTCGGCACGACCTACGTCGACGCCCGTCCGAACGGCTCGGCGTCAGCGTTCGCAACGGGAGGCACCAGCGTGATCGGCGAAGACAGCGACACCGTCATCGGCACGTATCCGCTCGACTCCCGGCTGAGCGGAGCGCCGACCGTGGAGCGGCGGTTGGATCTGGGCACGAATGACTTCGGCGTGGCGATCGCCGGCGATCTGGTCTTCGCCATGGACGAAGAGCGCGATCTCCACGTCATCCCCTACGACTTCGCCGCCGACGAGCTCGGCGACATCCTCACGATCCCCAACGTGGGACCTTCGGGCGCGATCTGGCCCTCTGTCGCACGCGGCGAATCCGACGGTCGTTGGACCTTCGTGACCTGGACGACACCGGCACGCATCGGTCAACCACTCGACAAGCTCGCCGTCGTCCGCTCGGTACGGCCAGGGATAGAGGCACCGGAGGCCGGGGCGCTCAGTGGGCAGATCGAGCGGCTCTTCTCGGCGTACTTCCTGCGATCTCCCGACCCCGACGGCCGGGCGTACTGGCTGCGGCAGCGAGCCGGCGGCCGCACACTCCGCTCGATTTCGGACTTCTTCGTGGTGTCCGACGAGTTCGAGGCCCGCTACGGCGACCTGAGCGACGAGGCGTTCGTTCGGCTGGTCTACCAGAACGTCCTCGGTCGCCAGCCCGATTCCGCCGGCCTTGCGTACTGGACCAACCAGCTCACCGGCGGCCAACAGAGTCGAGGCGAGGTGATGATCGGATTCTCGGAGTCATCGGAGTACCTGGGCGTCACGGGCACGGCCGGAGGCCATGAGGCGACCGAAGGGGCCGTACATCGGCTCTACCGCGCCTATTTTGGCCGGGACTCGGACCGGCTCGGCTTTTGCTTCTGGGTCGGGCAACTCGAGGCCGGTCGCCGATCGCTCCGGCAGATCTCCGGCAGCTTCGCGGGCTCCGAGGAGTTCACGACCCGGTATGGGGCCCTCGACGACAGCGGGTTCGTCGAGCTCGTGTATCAGAACGTGCTCGATCGCCCCCCGGACGCCGCAGGACACGCATTCTGGGTTGCCCAACTCGAGAGCAATGCCCGGACTCGCGGCGAAGTGATGCTCGGCTTCTCCGAGTCAGTCGAATACGTGATGCGAACCGACACGCTCCCCGATTGACCGATCGGCGAATCCGCCGACACAGCGCCGACCGCCGAGTCAGACTGCACCGGTGACCGACAACCCCTTCCCTGAGCTGCGCACCGAACGGCTCCTGCTCCGGGCGCCCCGCACCGGCGACGCCGAGGCCTTGTGGCAGCGACGCAACGTGGCCGAGGTCGCCCACCTCCAGTCGTGGACGGTGCCGTACCTGCGTCGTGATGCCGACGAGCTGATCGCGGCGGTCGCCGCCGCCGAGGGCCCCGAACCCGACCGGTGGTGGATGCTCACCGTCACCGACCACGCCGACGAGACGATCTTCGGTGACCTCGCGCTCCACCTGAGCTGGGGCGGGCGAACGGCCGAGGTCGGGTACACGTTCGGGCCCGAGCACTGGGGCCATGGCTACGCCACCGAAGCCCTCCACGCCTTGTTGACCCACCTGTTCGACGAGATGGACATCACCCGGGCCACCGGACAACTCCACCCGGACAACCTCGCCTCGGCCCGGGTCCTCGAGCGGTGTGGCTTCGAGTTCGAGGGCCACACCCGCAACTCCTACTGGTCGGGCGACGACAACTCCGACGACTGGATCTACGGGATGACCCCGGAGCAGTGGCGGGCCTGGAACGACCGGCCCCGTCACGCCCCCGAGGTCGTCGAGCTGCTCGAGCCGTATCCGGTCGGGCTGCGCCACGTCCTCGCGCTGGCCCCGCACAAGTCCCAACAGCATCTCGTCGCCCCGATCGCCCACTCCTTCGCCCAGATCGCCGTGCCGCCGGTGGACGACGGTGTGGCCGTCACGCCCTGGCCGCGGGTGATCCACGCCGACGGCGAACCCGTCGGGTTCGTGATGATGGAAGAACCGAACGAGGTCCATCGGGTGCCGTTCCTGTGGCGTCTCGTGATCGACCGACGGCACCAGGGTCGTGGCATCGGGCGCCGGGTCGTCGAGCAGGTGGTCGCCCAGGCCAGGGTGTGGGAGGTCGACGCGCTGCAGGTGAGCTGGGTGCCGGGGATCGGCTCACCGGGACCGTTCTACGAGTCGCTGGGGTTCGTGCCGACCGGGGAGGTCGACGAGGGTGAGATCGTCGCCGAACTCCGCTTCTGACGCCTCAGCGGTCGGGGAGGTCGGCGGTCGCGCCGCCGTCGCCGACCCGATCGGCCAGTGCCGCCAACTCGGCGTTGGAGCCGATCGCGATCAACACGTCACCGACGTCGAGGCGGTGGTCGGGTCGGGGGTTGGCCCGGAACGCACCCGCCGTGGAGCGAACGGCGATCACCATGGCCGACGCCGCCTCCGCCCCACCGAGATCGCCGAGTGTCCGGCCGACCGCGACACACCCCGGCGCCACCCGCAGCTCCAACACCTGGGCGTCCTGGGTCTCGTCGTGGAGGACCTCGTCGAGGAACTCGGCCACGTGTGGCTGCAACGCGAGCGCGCCCATCCGCGAGCCGCCGATGTCGTGCGGGTTCACGACCCGATCCGCGCCGGCCTGCTCGAACTTCGCCTCGACCGACGGGTTGTGCGTGCGGGCGACGATGTGCAGATCGGGGGCGAGGGCCCGGGCCGACAACGTGACGTAGAGGTTCTTCGCGTCGGAGTCGAGTGCGGCCACGAGTGCCCGGGCCCGGTGGATGCCGGCTCGCACCAGCACCGCGTCGTCGGTGGCGTCGCCCTCCACGAAGGGCGCCACGAACTCCTCGTCGACCGGCTCGTGATCGATCACCACCACCGGGGTTCCCTGACGGATCGCGTAGGTGCTGATGGCGTGCCCGACCCGTCCCCAGCCGGCGACGATGACGTGCCCCTCGAGCTCATCGACCTCGTTCTGCATGCGACGCCTCCAGATCCGATCGTCGAGACCTTCCTCGACGAGACTCTCCACGAGCACACCCACGGTGTACAACGCCGACCCCGTGCCGAACAGGACGAGCAACAACGTCCACACCCGGTACGACGTGTCGGACGCGAGCTGCTCGGCACCCACCTCGGAGTACCCGACCGTCGTGACCGTGATGGCCGTCTGGTAGAAGGCCTCGAAGGGCTCCAGGCCGAGCACGACGTAGCCCACCGTGCCCACGGCGAGGATCCCGCCGAAGATCGCGAGGCCGAACTGCACGCGACGCCACCGCCGGACTCCCACCTCACGTGAGGGTCGAAACGACGATCGTCGGCCGCGGCGCACGACCAGGTGTCTAGCCGCTGGCGCGCGACGTGAGCCGCCAGACCGGATCGGTGACGGCGTGGCGCCAGGCGGCACGCACACCCCGGTTCTCCTCGTCCCACCAGGCCGACGACAGCATCGATCGCAGATCGCCGAGCTGCGGCGATCGGGTGACGCCGGTCGGCCGGGCCGGCCGCTCGACGGCTTCGCCCATCGCGAGCCGCACACCGAGATCCAGCAGGTCGAGCCCGACGAACTGCTTGTTGATCAACGAACCCGGCAGACGCGGGTTGCACTCGATCACCGCCAGCCGGTCGGCCCGTCGGTCGAGCCGCAGGTCGAAGTCCATGACCCCGTGGAAGCCGGTGGCCTCCACGATCGGTCGGACGAGCTCCACGCACCGGTCGTCGTCGACGAACCGGAGCTCGCCTCCGTCACGGAACTGCACGACGTCGGCCACGATCTCGCCGTGATCGGCGAGCACGGTCACATCGACGTCGATCCCGGGCAGATACTCCTGCACCAGGAGCGGCAGGGCGTTGGCCTCACGATCGGTGTCGGTGACGTGGTCGACGAGGTCGCCGGCATCGTCGAGGATGCGGACGCCGGCACCGAACCCCTCCGAGGGCGGCTTCACGACCACCCGGCCGAGCGTGGTGGCGGCCACCACGTCGTCCATGGTCTCGAGCCGTCGGGTCGCCGGGATGTCGAGGCCGAGCCGGCCGCAGAGTCCGGCGAGCCACCACTTGTCGTTGCACTCGAGAATCGTCGACGGCGCCGGGAGCGGGAACGAACGCACCTGCTCGAGGCCGTCGTCGGCCGAGAGCTGCGCCAGCGCGACGGTGGCGTGGTAGTCGGCGGGAATGACCACGTCGATGCCCGCGGCCTGCCATTCGGCGGCCATCGAGCGCATCACGAGCGGATCCGGGGTGACTCCCGGCTCGATCGGGGCGGCATGGGTCCGGGCGAGGCGGGCCGACCGTCGCAGGGTCTCGGTGGAGGCCGGCGGGCACCAGACCTCGACCTGTCGACCCGGCGCCGCCGCGGCCGAACCGACGGCGTACAGCAGGGGTTCGAGGAGACCGAGAACGGCGACACGTGGGGCGATCACCTCGCTCCATCGGCGCCGACACCCCCCGATTCGAGGGTCCGGCGAGATCGGTCCACCGACGGCCACCGCCGAGGTGTGACGCTTGGTCATGGCCGAGCGCGATCGAGACGTCTGGGATGCCCGTCACGAGGGTGCCGACCCCGAGCCGACGGCGCCCTTCGGCGCCGATCATCTCCCCGCCCCGTCCGTCGGCACGCACTGCCTCGACGTGGCCACGGGCTCGGGCGTGGTCGCCCTCTGGGCCCTCGACCGGGGCATGCACGTGACCGCCGTCGACATCTCCCGGGTGGGGCTCGCGAACCTCGCATCCACGGCCGAACGCCGGCACCCGGACGCGCCGCTGCGCGTCGTCGAACACGACCTCGACGACGGGCTCGGTGTGGACGGCGCCTTCGATCTCGTCGTCTGTCGTTGGTTCCGCGACCCCGCCCTCTACGACGCGCTCGTCGCGGCGGTGGCACCGGGCGGCTGGTTGTCGATCGCGATCCTCGGCGGTGACGGACCCTTCGCCGGCACGGCGGAGGAGTTGGTGGAGGGCTTCGCCACCCTCGGGCCGCCGATCGCCGCCTTCAGCGACGAGCGCGGCCACCGGGCGCTGTTCCACCGGGCCGGGTGAGACGGGCCGGGGCTACCGATCCGACAGATCGTGTCGGGTGGTCGAGAACACGGTGCGCAGGGCGAAGCTCGACCGCATCCGGGCCACGCCGGGCAGCCCGCTCAGGTGGGCACGGTGGATGCGCTCGAAGTCCCGGGTGTTCTCCACGTTGAGATGCAGCAGGTAGTCGAAGTCGCCGGCGAGCAGATGACAGCTCATCACCTCGGGCACCGACTGGACCGCCGCTTCGAACGAGTCGAGGTGTTTCTCGCTCTGGGATCCGAGGGTGATCTCGACGAACACGTCGAGCGGGCGGCCGATCGCCACCGGGTCGACGAGCGCGACGATCCCGGCGATCACACCCGACTCCTCGAGGCGTTGCACCCGGCGGAGACAGGCCGAGGGTGACAGCCCCACCGATTCGGCGAGTTCGACGTTGGTGCCCCCGGCATCGGCCTGGAGCACCTCGAGGATGCGTCGGTCGATGGAGTCGAGCTCGATCATGCGTCCACCTTCGGAATCCGGCACGTTCGTTGCGTCGAATGCGCCCTCGCCACACACTATTGCGCGAACAGGCACTCGCGCCACCGATTCCGCAATCGGGTGTGGCGACACCTCACCTACGCTGCCGCCATGACGATCCTTGGTGTTCCGACGGAGATCAAGCCGGCCGAGCGCCGGGTGGGCATGACACCGGGCTCGGTGCGGGAACTGACCGCTCGCGGCCACCGGGTGCTCGTGCAATCGGGCGCCGGCGCCGGGGCCGGGTTCGACGACGCGGCCTACACCGCCGTCGGTGCCGAGATCGTGGCCGACGCACCCGCCGTGTTCGAGGGCGCCGAGCTCGTCGTGAAGGTCAAGGAGCCCCAGGCGGTCGAGCGGGCCATGCTGCGCCCCGGCCAGACCCTGTTCACCTACCTCCACCTGGCGCCGGATCCCGACCAGACCAAGGACCTCCTCGCCTCGGGCGCCACCTGCATCGCCTATGAGACCGTGCGCGACGCCCACGGTGGCCTCCCGCTGCTCGCCCCGATGTCCCAGGTCGCCGGACGCCTCTCGATCCAGGCCGGCGCCACGGCCCTCGAGTCGCCCAACGGTGGTGCCGGCGTCCTGCTCGGTGGTGTGCCCGGTGTGGCCCCCGCCGAGGTCACCGTCATCGGCGGCGGCACCGTCGGCCGCCACGCGATGGAGATGGCCATCGGCCTCGGCGCCCACGTCACGGTGCTCGACACCAACACCGACACCCTCGAGGCCCTGTCGGCCCGCTTCGGTCCGGCGATCAGCACGCTCTACTCGACGAAGGCCAGCCTCGAAGAGGCCGTGATCGACAGCGACCTCGTCATCGGCGCCGTCCTGATCCCCGGCGCCTCCGCCCCGAAGCTGGTGACCGCCGAGATGATCACCGCCATGCGGCCGGGTTCGGTCGTCGTCGACGTCGCCATCGACCAGGGCGGCTGCTTCGAGACCTCCCGGGCCACCACCCACACCGACCCGACCTACGTGGTCGACGGGGTCGTCCACTACTGCGTGGCCAACATGCCCGGCGCCGTGCCCCGCACCTCGACGGCGGCCCTCAACCACGCCACGCTGCGCCACACGATCGCCCTCGCCGAGCGCGGCACCCGCGACGCACTGCTCGCCGACGAGCTGCTCCTGCCGGGCCTCAACGTGCACGACGGTCGCCTCACCGAACCGTCGGTCGGCGACGCGCTCGGGCTCGAGTCGATCACGCCGGCCGAGGCGCTCGCGGCCTGACGTTCGGCCCCTCGACGACGGGGTATGCGACCCAAGGTCGCAAAGAAGGTCGATATTCGTCTCGGCATCTGGTATTCGTAGATGCTCACCGAATCACCCGCTCGGACGACCTCCGATCCGACGATCGGCGGATGACGAACGGGTTCCCCGGTGTTGTGATCAACCCATGATGCTCTACCGACCCACCTCAGCCACGCGGCAACGTGCCCGCGATCTGGCCGTGAACGTCGGACTCTTCGCGCTCATGTGGATCGCCTACAGCCTCGGTCGTCGGCTGACCGTCGATGCCGAGTCGGTGGCGATCGAGAACGCCCGTCGGGTGGTCGAGCTGCAGTCCGCACTCGGGCTGCCGTCCGAGAGTGCGATCCAGCAGGCCATCCTCGACCGGTCGACGATCATCCGGGGCGCCAACTTCTACTACCTGGCCGCCCACTTCCCCGGCACGGCGGCGTTCATGGTCTGGGTGTGGTGGAAGCACCGAGAGCGGTTCGCCGCGGTCCGCTCGACGATGCTCGCCGTCACCGCAGCCGGTCTCGTCCTCCACATCGCCTTCCCGCTCGCTCCGCCCCGCCTCCTGCCGGGCAGCGGCTTCATCGACACCGGTGCCCTCTTCGGCCCGAACCCCTACGACCTGGGCATCGCCGAAGCCGCCAACCAGATCGCCGCGATGCCCTCGTTGCACGTGGGCTGGTCGCTGCTCGTCGCCCTCGGGGTCATCGGCCTCTCGACGAGCCGGTGGCGTTGGATGTCGCTCCTCCACCCGGCCATCACCACCACCGTCGTGGTGATCACCGCCAACCACTACTGGCTCGACGGCCTCGCCGCCGCCGTGCTCGTCGTGGTCGCCTGGTACGCCTTCAAGCGGGACCCGGAGTGGGACCCGAGCCGCGAGAGCGATCCGCCCCGCCGTCGCCGGCCGGTGTCGCCCGTGGAGCGTCAGGCCAACGTGTCGCAGCTCATCCGCTGAGACCCATCACGGCCGGCACGGTTCAGCGCAGGATGTAGGCGTCGCGCTCGGGCTCACGGGTGCGCTGCCAGAACTCGAGCAGCGAGCCCGGCCAGTTCTGCGCCACACGGCCCGACGCGGCCTTGTACCAGGAGCTCACCGACGAGGCGCCCCAGGCCATGGCGAGGTTCCGCTCGTCGATCTCGGCGTTGTAGGTGTCGTGGGCGTCGGCCCGCACCTCGATCGAGCGCTTGTCCTCGGTGAGCAGGAGCCGGCACAGCTCGGTCACGAGATGCACCTCGGCTTCGGTGAAGAAGATGATCGACCCGTTCACGACGATGTTGGTGTTCGGCCCGTAGAGGGCGAAGAAATTCGGGAAGTTCGGCATCGCCACCCCGAGGTGGGCGCGGGCGTCACCCGCCCACTGCTCGTGCAGATCGACCCCGTCCCGCCCGGTCACCGTCATCGGGGTCAGGAACTCCGAGGCACGGAACCCGGTGCCGTAGATGATCACCTCCGCGGGCAGGTGGGTTCCGTCGGCGAGCTCGACCCCGTCGGGTCGGATCGCGGCGACCGTGCCCGAGACGAGGTCGACGTCGTCGCGCTGCAACGTCGCCGGCCAGGCGCCGTTGTCGCGGATGAACCGCTTGGCGAGCGGCGGGTAGTCGGGCGTGCACTGTTCGAGCAGGTCGGGCCGCTCGGCGAAGACGACGTCGAGGTACATCTGGAGCAACGCCCGGATCTCCTCGTTGGCCGCCGAGACCGACCGTTCCCCGCCGTCCCAGTCGGTGTCGACCGCGGCGTACGGCAACAGCCCCTCGGCCGAGCGCCAGAACAACCAGAACCGGTGCCACTGGTTGGCGCCGGGCACGTGCTCGAACAACCAGCGCAGCGGCTCGGGCACCTCCTCGTGGTAGTCCGGCGTGGGGATGAACCACGGCGCCGTGCGCTGCACGATCGTGGTCGACGCCGCCCGGTCGGCGACGACGGGGATGAACTGGGCGGCCGACGCGCCGGTCCCGATGACGACGAGTCGCCGGCCGTCGAGATCGACGGTCGGGTCCCACCGGGCGGAGTGGAACGAGGGGCCGGCGAAGGTGTCCCGACCCGGCACGTCCGGGTAGCGGGGCTGGTTGAGCTGGCCGACGGCGGAGATCACCACGTCGGCCTCGAGTTCGGCGTCGCCCGCCTCGCCACGGATGGCGAGGCGCCACACCCCGTCGCCATCGTCCCAGGTGGCGGAGGTGACCTCGGTCCGGAAGCGGATCCGGTCGCGGATCCCGAAGTCGTCGGCGCATTGGCGGAAGTAGTCGAGCAGCACGTCACGGGACGAGAAGTGCAGCGGCCAGTCGGGCTTCTGCACGAAGGAGTAGCTGTAGAAGTGGTTGCTGACGTCCACCCGACACCCCGGGTAGGTGTTCTCGAGCCAGGTGCCACCGACGTCGTCGTTCTTCTCGAACACCGTCACCTCGGCGCCGAGTTGGACGAAGCGGTGTGCCGCGAGGATGCCGCTCATCCCGGCCCCGACGATCACGACCCGCAGCCGGCGCTCCGGTGCCACCTCGGCCACGGTCCAGTCGGGCGTGCGCAGGTCGACTCCGTCGGCACCGCCGCCGAGTTCCTCACGGACGAGCGGGAGGTAGTCGTCGGGGATCGGGGCACCGACCACGTGGGCGAGCAGCGGCGCGTAGGCGTCGGGGTCGAGCGGAGCGGGGGCACGGGTGCCCGCCGCGAGCTCGTCGAGCACACCCGCCGCCAGTGTGCGGATGCCGTCCTGCTGCTCCGCGGTGAGCCCGCCCTGCTCCTCGCGGATCAGGTCGGGGTCGGGGCGGAACTCGTCCCGGAGCAGCGTGAGGTCGCCGGTGAGGGCGACGAGTGCCGGGAGCAGCGGCGGGAGGTAGGCGGCGTCGACGGCGGCCCGGCGTTGCGCGGGGGTGGCGGCGACGATGCCGGAGAGATCGGGTGCGGCGGCCATGCCCGCCACCATGGGTCACGCCCGACGGCGTCTGCCAGTCGGCGAGCGCTCAGACGAGCCGGGTGACGTGGCCCATCTTGCGGCCCGGTCGGGCCTCGCCCTTGCCGTAGAGATGGATACCGACTCCGGGGCGGGTGGCGAGCTCGGTCCATGCCTCGACGTCGTCGCCGATCAGGTTCGTCATCACGGCGTCGTCGTGGCGACGCCCGTCGCCGAGCGGCCACCCGGCGACGGCCCGGACGTGTTGTTGGAACTGATCGACGGCGCACGCCTCGATCGTCCAGTGCCCGGAGTTGTGCACGCGGGGCGCCACCTCGTTCACCACGAGCGAGCCGTCGGTGAGGGCGAACAACTCCACACCCATCACCCCGACGTAGTCGAAGGCGTCGACGATCCGACCCGCGATGTCGACCGCGGCCGCCACGGTCGCCTCGTCGATCTCGGCGGGCACGGTCGTGGTGTGCAGGATCCCGTCACGATGCAGGTTCTCGCCGGGGTCGAAGCAGACGACCTGGCCCGACAGCGAGCGGGCGACGATCACCGAGATCTCCCGCTCGAACGGCACGAGCGCCTCGAACACGGCCGGGGCGGCGGCGATGGCGTCGATCGCGGCGACCGGATCGTCGCCGGGGCGGAGCCGGACCTGACCCTTGCCGTCGTAGCCGAGGCGACGGGTCTTGAGGATGCCCTCCCCCAGCTCGGCGAGGGCGGCGGCGAGATCGTCCGCGGTGTCGACCCGGGCGTGGGGAGCGACGGGAATCCCGAGCCCGGCGATGAACGCCTTCTCGTCGAGACGATCCTGGCTGATGGCGAGCGGGCGTCGGCCGGGACGGATGGGACGGCGTGCGCCCAGCAGATCGAGAGCGTCGGCCGGCACGTTCTCGAACTCGTAGGTGATCACGTCGACCGAGTCGGCGAAGGCGGCGAGTGCCTCGAGGTCGTCGTAGCCGGCGGTGGTGACGGTGTGGGCGACGTCGCCGGCGGGAGGCTCGGCACCCGGTTCGAACACGTGGGTCCGCAGTCCGAGGCGGGCGGCCTCGATCGAGAGCATCCGGCCCAGCTGTCCGCCACCGAGGATGCCGATGGTGCTGCCCGGCGGCAGCGGGGTCACCCCGTCAGCCACGATCGGGTTCCTCGGCCACGGCGGCCGAGCGGGCGGCACGCCACTCGGCGAGGCGGGCCGCGAGGTCGGGGTCGGTGGTGGCGAGCTGGGCGATCGCGAAGAGCGCGGCGTTCATCGCACCGGCCGGACCGACGGCGAAGGTCGCCACGGGCACACCCCGGGGCATCTGCACGATCGAGTGGAGGCTGTCGGCGCCGTCGAAGGCCCACCCCTTCACCGGCACACCGAGCACGGGCACGGTGGTCTTCGCGGCGACCATGCCCGGGAGGTGTGCCGCGCCCCCGGCCCCGGCGATGATCGCCCGGAGACCACGCTCGGATGCGGCCTCGGCGTAGGCGAACATGCGGTCGGGCGTGCGGTGCGCCGACACGATCTTCACCTCGTGGGCCACGCCGAACTCGGCGAGGGTGTCGACCGCACCCTGCATCGTCGGCCAATCGGACTGGCTGCCCATGATCACGCCGACCAGGACGTCACTCGTCTCGCTCACGCCGTCGAACGCTAGCCCCCCGCCGCCACGGTCGAGGGGCGGGACCGCACCGGGCGGCCGACCTACGATCCGAGGCGTGGACGACCTGCCGCCCCGCACCGACGTCGACCACACCCCGGGCCGGGCACAGCACTGGTCCGACGTCGACGCCGACCTGGGTGCCTGGATCCGCTCCGTGGTCGAGGTCACCACCCGACTTCCCGGCCATCGATCGACGATCCTGCACGGCTCGCTGTCGACCGGGACGTTCGTGCGGCCGAAGAGCGACGTCGACGTGCTCGTGATCGTCGAGGAGCGGCTGGCCGACGACGTCTGCTGGTGGGCCTCGACCGAACTGGTCGCCGCCCACGACCGGCGGCCGATCATCGGCGGCCTCGAGCTCTCGGTGATGGCCTCCACCGACCTCGACCCCGTCGTGGCCGCACCCCGGTACGAACTGCACGTCGGTGAATCGTGTGCCGACGAGATCCGTTCTCGGACGGCCCGACCGACCGGCACCGACCCCGATCTCCCCGCCCATCTGCATCACGCCCGCCACGACGGCGTCGCCCTCGCGGGGGACTCGGTCTCCGAAGTGATCCCACCGATGCCGACCCGGTTGTTCCTCGACGCCGTCGAGTCGGACCTGCGCTGGATCCTCGAGCACGGACTGGCCGCCTCGCCGTACTACGGGATCCTCAACATCTGCCGCGTCGCGCAGCTCCGCCGCGGTGCCTCGGACGCACCGACCAAGGCCGGAGCCGCCACGTGGGCGCTCGAGGCCCTCCCGGTCGTGCACCGGCCGCTCATCGCCGAGGCGCTCGAGTGCTATCGCTCGGCCGCGGAGATCGACCCCGATCGGCGCCGCCACCACGGTCACCGGTGGGACCTCGAGGCCCTCGATCGCTTCGCCCGATGGGCGACCGACGAGCTGCTGCCGTCGGACTGAGCATCCGTCCTCGCCGCGCGGGGTGCCGACTCCTAGCCTGAGCCCATGGCTTCCGGAGACCTGCGTGCCGATGTTCCCGACGACCTCGACGGAGCCGGGCTCCGGGTGGTGATCGTGCGGGCCCGATGGAACGCCGAGATCGTGCAACGACTGGCCGACGGCGTGGCACGCGGCCTCGCCGATCTCGGGGTCACCGAGGTCGAGACGGTCACCGTGCCGGGCAGCTTCGAGATCCCGATGGCGGCACGGATCGTGGCCCACTCGGGTCGGGCCGATGCCATCGTCGCGATCGGCGCCGTGATCCGGGGCGAGACGACCCACTACGAGCTCGTGTCGGAGGGTGCTGCCGAGGGGCTCCAGCAGGTGCAGCTCAGCACCGGTGTGCCCTGTGCGTTCGGCCTCGTCACCGTCGAGAACGACGAGCAGGCCCTGGCCCGCTCGGAAGGCCCCGGTGGCCACAACGTGGGCGAGGAATCGGCCCTGGTCGCCGTCGAGATGGCCCGCCTCAGCCAGGCCTGGGCCTGACGCGACCGTCCGGGCCCCGAAGGACCCGGACGGTGGCGGCAGTTCCGAGCGCAAGCGAGGAACTGTGGAAGTGAGCCGAGCGCCAGCGAGGCGAACGGCGGTCAGCCGGCGCCGATGATCTCGTCGCGGAGCGCCCGCTTCAGGAACTTGCCGTTGGCGTTCTGCGGGATCGGCTCGTCACGGAAGATCACCGTCTCGGGGATCTTGAACTTGGCGAGCAGCGGCGTGAGGTGCTCCCGCAGGCCGTCCTCGTCGAGCGACTCGCCGTCCTTCACCACGATGGCGGCGGCGACGATCTCACCGAGCCGGTCGTCGGGCAGGCCGAACACGGCGGCCTCGGCGATCGCCGGGTGCTCGTAGATCGCGGCCTCCACCTCGGAGCAGTACACGTTCTCGCCGCCCCGCAGCACCATGTCCTTCGCCCGGTCGACGATGAAGACGAACCCGTCCTCGTCGATGCGGGCGATGTCGCCGGTGTTGAACCAGCCGTCGACGATCGACTCGGCGGTGGCCTCGGGCCGGTTGATGTAGCCCTTGATGATGATGGGCCCCTTCACACACAGCTGGCCGACGGTGTCGGGGCCGGGCTCGAGGTCGTTGCCCATGTCGTCGACGAGCTTGCCGTCGACGGTCGGCACGAGCGGACCACACGACGCCGGCTTGTCGACGTAGAGCTTCGAGGAGTTGGCGGTGAGGATGCCGTGGGTCTCGGTGAGGCCGTAGCCCGTGGCGGGTGCGCCACCGGGGAGGGCGTCGTCGATCTTCTCGACCAGGTCGGGCTGCAGCGGCGCACCGCCACCACCCATGCCCTGGAGCGACGAGGTGTCGCGGGTCTCCCAGTCGGGATGCAGC
>JAHDBV010000012.1:0-19916 GCA_020630195.1 Acidimicrobiales bacterium | reverse complement strand
GGCACGCCGGAGAAGTTGGTGACCTTCTCCCGCTCGATCAGCTCGAGCGCCCGGGCGGCGTCCCACTTGTAGGTGAGCACGATCTTGGCGCCGAGCAGGGTGGCCGGGTGGAGCAGGCAGTTGCAGGCGGTCACGTGGAACAGCGGCGTGGGCGCCATGAACACCGGCTCCGGCGGGTTCTCCGGCGGCGGCGGGTTCTCGATGCCGTTGGCGTCGTTCTCCTTGGCGATGGCCACCGCACCGGCCATCTGCATGAAGGCCATGTGCATGAGGTTGTGGACCGACCCGCGGTGGGTGAGCTGGGCACCCTTCGGGAAGCCGGTGGTGCCGGAGGTGTAGAAGATCGTGACGTCGTCGTCACCGTCGATGTCGACCTCCGGCAGCGGCGGAGCGTTGGACGGATCGATCACGTCGTCCCAGCGGGCGGCATCGGTCGGCAGGTCGGCGTCGGTGCGCACGGCGAGCACGTGCATGTCGCCACCGGCGCGGATCTCGTCGAGCACGGGTATGGCACGCTCGAGGCGCTCACCGTCGACGATGAGCACCTTCGGGCGGCTGTCCTCGAGGCCGTACTTCAGCTCGGGTGCGGTCCACCAGGCGTTGAGGCCCACGGCGGCCGCACCGATGCAGGCGGTGGCCCAGTACGAGATGACCCACTCGGGGTAGTTGCGCATGCCGATCGCGACCCGGTCGCCGTGGCCGACACCCTGCTCGGTGAGGTAGGCGGCGAGGGCTTTGATGCGGGCGTCGATCTCGGCGAACGTGTAGCTCTCGTCCTCGTAGACGATGTAGGGCTTGTCGCCGTGGAGCGAGGAGAGCTCCCACACCGAGCGCATGTTGGGCGGCGCGCCGGGGAAGTGCCGCATGGTCACCCCGCGCACCTCGATCTCGGACATGGCGAATCCCGAACCCTCGGCGGTGAGTTCGGCGACGGCGTCGGCGTAGTAGTTGGTCACGCCGGGAATGCTGGCACCCCGGACGGGCGGGGGCAATGCGCGCTGACCGACGGGTAGATGCGCGGCGGCGATCAGCGGGGCAGCGGCGACCAGACGGCCATCTCACCGGGTGCCAACACGGTGCGCTGCTCACCCAGACCGATGGCGTGGATCACCACGTGGGGGACGCCACCGAACGACTCCGGCGACAGGAAACGGGAGCCGTCCGGGCTCCACAGCGACATCGACTGCGCGTACTGGTCGAGGAACGGCACATACGCCTGGGCGAACGTGGCGGTGGGTTCGAACGGCGGCATCTCGTCGACGACGGTGCCCGCGAGGTCGATCACCGACCAGGCCAACAGCCCGTCGTCGACCTCGTCGAGCAGGAGCAGTCGATCCCCGACGGGCGACCACTGCAGGCCCTCGACGGGGAGCTCACGGAGCTGCACCGGATCGGCGTCGGGCGCCACGAGCCACACCCCGTCGGTGAGACCCTCGGGTTCGGCATCGGGATCGGCGGGATCGGGGTCGGTCTGGCGGAACACCACGGGGCTGGCACCACCGGCGGCGGGGTTGCCCTCCACGACCACGGCGATCGACTCGCCGTCGGGCGCGGCATGGAGCCGGACGTCGCCGAGCACGGTCGTGAGCGAGGTCCGGTCGACCTCGGCCAGCCCGGTGCCGAGCTCGACGGCGACGAGTTCGCCGAGGGGGTCGAGGAACACCACCCGGCCGTCGGCCAGCCACACGGGTGCGGTGCCGAAGGTCTCGCCGAGGTCGACCGAGTCGCCGTCGCGCAGCACCTCGATCCGGCCGCCGACGTTCGCGGCGAGATCGCCGTCGGGTCCCCACGAGGGGAACACGGGCACGTCGCTGCGGAGCAGGCCCCCGACGAACGGGGCCGCTTCGAAGCCGTGGTCGGCGATCGTGAGGCCGATCGGACCACCCACGTCACCGAGCACGGCGAGGCGGGCGCCGAAGGGTCCGTAGCCGAGGTAGAAGGGCACGAACGGGGTGGCCGAACTGCGGGGTTCCGGCAGCGGTGCGCCGGGGTTGTACCCGAACAGCTCCACCACGGCGATGGCGCCCTGGGCTCCGGCGGCCTGGACCCAGGCGACCCGGTTACCATCGGGCGAGAAGACCATCTGCCCCTCGAACGGCGCACCGGCCCGATCGAGATCGTGGAACCCGGCGGCGTCGGCGAGGGTGACGCCCGCGGGGCCCTGGATGAGCACCCGGTCGGCGGGACCGAGCACATCGGACGGATCGACCGGCTCGGGCTGGGTGGTCGCCGGCGGCTCGGTGGTGGTCGTCGTACCCGGCACGGTGGTCGTCGTGGTCGACGACGCCGGCGGGTCGGCGTAGGGGAACGAGCAGGCCGCGCCGATCAGCGCCAGGACGATGGCGACGACGAGGTGGGGCCGGGCGAGCACCCGCCCAGCCTCGCACGAGGCGGGTCGGTTCAGGCGGTCGCGGCGAGGGGTGCCGGGGCCGGCACCGCCACGTCGTCGGCGAGGTCGGGCCGGCGGCTCCGGATGTCCTCGGCGAGTTCGAGGATGCAGTCCGACGCCGTGGTCTGACACATCGAGGGCACGACGGCGTGCACGAGGGCGGCGGCCGAAGCCCGACCGAGACAGCGGGCGAAGCCCATGGCCACGCCGAAGTGCTCGAGATACGACTCGCCGACGGCGGCGGGATGCTCGGTGAACGCTCGGCGCAACTGCATGGGGACAACGTAGGAAATCGGTCGTGGAACGCGATGGGCGTCTGTTGACGGAATCCTGCCCATTCACCGCGAGATCGCTTCACAGATCCATCGCCGAGCGCGAGAATGTTCGATTGTGGACCACATCGATCGAGAAATCATCCGGTTGTTGCAGGCGGATGGGAGTCTGTCGGCCCGGGAGATCGCCGAGCAGGTCGGGTTGTCGACGACGCCGTGCTGGCGCCGGATCCGCCAGCTCGAGGATCGGGGTGTGCTCACCGGGCGGGTGGCGCTCGCCGATCCGGCCGCGCTCGATCTCGGCCTCACCGCCATCGTGCACATCCGCACCTCCGACCACTCCGACGAGTGGCTCCGACGCTTCGTGGCCGGCATCGAACCGTTCGACGAGATCGTCGAGGCCTACCGGACCTCCGGCGACATCGACTACGTCCTGAAGGTCGTCGTGCCCGACATCGCCGCCTACGACGCGTTCTACAAGCGGCTCATCGCGGCGGTCGACCTGTTCGACGTGCGCTCGGTCTTCGTGATGGAGGAGCTGAAACGCACCACCGCGCTCCCCCTCGACTACGTCGCCTGGACCGGCTGAACCCGCCGACCCCGCTCAGCCGAGGGAGATCAGCACGAGCCCCGTCGCCTGCGACCACTCCGCCGCCGGCACCGGCTCGACCTCCACCCGACGACCGACCTGCTGCACGAGCAGCCGCCCACCATCGGGTGCATCGACGATGCCCTTGGCCCGCACCAGACGATCGCCGTGTTCGGCGAGCAGCGCCCGCACCCCGGCCTCGTCGAGCGGACCGGGTTCGACGTGGGTGACGCTGTGGGCGTCGAAGAGGCTGCCCGGCGGCACCACCGTCTCGCCCCGGGGGTCTCGACCGCCGAGTTCGAGCAACCCGGCCACGGCGACCGGATCGAGCCCGTCGAGCACGGGCACCGGCCCCACGAGCTCCTCGGTGATGCGGGCCCGACCGGCGGCGACGGCGTCGGCATCGAGGAGATCGGCCTTCGTCGCCACCACCACGTCGGCCGAGCGGAGCTGGCCGGAGATCGCCGCGCCGAGGCCGGGGGTCTCGAGCTGGTCGGCGATCGACGTGAGATCGGCGAGCACGATCACCCCGTCGAGGCGGAACCCGGCGGATCGCCCCCAGGGGCGGAGGCGCTCGGGTTCGGCGAGACCGCTCAGTTCGATGACGACCTGGTCGGGCGGCTCGGGGCGGGCTCGGAGCGCGTCGAACGCGGCGCCGAACCCGTCGGCCAACGAACAACAGACACAACCACCGGTGAGCTCGACACTGTTCGACGAACGCCGCCGGACCAGACGTTCGTCGACGTTGATCTCGCCAACGTCGTTCACCATCACGGCGATGCGGCGCTCGGTCCGCTCGAGCAACCGGTTGAGCAGGGTCGTCTTGCCGGCCCCCAGGTAGCCGCCGAGGAACGTGAGCGGCACCCGCCGTCCGTCCCAGGGTGCGAACTCCGGTTCTGCGTATCGGCCCACGTCCGAAACGTATCGTCGGGGTGTGACCTCCGAGCCCACACCCGACGATCGACCGGTCGGCGCCGCGCTGCCCGACTGGGCACCGCCCGCGGCGCCCGACCCGGCCACGCTCACCGGCCGGACGGTGACCCTCGAACCCCTCGACCGTCGCCACGCCACCGACCTCTTCGCCGCCTGGCACGGCCACGACGAGCTGTGGACCTACCTCCCGTGGGGACCGTTCGACGACGCCGCCTCGATCGAGCCTCTCATCGACGGCCTGAACGCACAGGACGACTGGCTCCCCCACGCCGTGGTCGTCGACGGCGTGGCCCACGGGATGATCAGCTACCTGCGGATCCGACCCCGGGCGGGCTCGATCGAGATCGGCGGCATCACCCACGGCCCGGCGATCCAACGCACCGCCGTCACCACCGAGGCGACGTTCCTGCTCGCCGACCGGGCCTTCGAGCTCGGCTACCGACGCCTCGAGTGGAAGTGCGACGCACTCAACGCCGCCAGCCGGCGGGCCGCCAGCCGGTTCGGCTTCACCGAGGAAGGCACCCACCGCCAGGCGGTCGTGGTGCGCGGCCGCAACCGTGACACCACGTGGTTCTCGATCCTCGATCACGAGTGGCCGAGCCGGCGGGCCGAGTTCGTGCGCTGGCTCGATCCGGCCAACCACGCCGACGGGACGCAACGATCACCACTGCACATGTGGAGCGACGACGGGAACTGAGCGGGCCACCGCCGGGGTTCCCCGGCCGCACCGGCGCACCCCACCTACACTTTGCGCACCTCTGACCGGAGATCTCTTTGCTCCTCGCCAGCTCCTCGGACGACGTGTCCCTCGGCATCGCCCTCATCATCGGGCTCGGTGTACTGGGTCAGTGGACGGCGTCGCGGCTCAAGATCCCCTCCGTCCTCGTCCTGTTGACCGGCGGCATCGTCGTCGGCCCGGTGCTCGGGATCATCGACCCGGCGACCGACATCGGCCCGGCCCTGTTCCCGGCCGTCTCCCTCGCCGTCGGACTGCTGCTGTTCGAGGGTGGTCTCGGGCTCAAGCTCGACCGTCTGCAGCAGGGTCGCCAGGTGGTCATCCGCCTCGTCACGCTCGGCGCGCTGATCACCTGGATCATCGGGGCCTTCACCGTCTGGATGCTGTTCGACGTGACCAGGGCCGAGGCCGGCCTCATCGGCGCGATCCTCGTCGTCTCGGGCCCGACCGTGGTGATCCCGCTCCTGCAACTGGCCCGCCCGCGGGAGCCCTCGGCCTCGATCCTGCGGTGGGAGGGCATCGTCATCGACCCGATCGGGGCGACGCTCGCGATCGTCATGCTCGACACCCTCATCAACCCGGCCGACCCGGCGGCGGCCGCCATTGCGATCGCCATCACCCTCGGCGCCGGCACGATCGTGGGTGGCATCGGCGCCTGGGTGGCACTGATGGGGCTCGGCCGCCACCTCATCCCCGACCGGCTCCACAACCCGGCGCTGCTCGCCATCGCCGTGGCCGCCTTCGCCGTGGCGAACCTCATCGCCCCCGAGGCCGGCCTGATGGCCACCACGGCGATGGGCCTGATTCTCGCCAACCAGCACCGGGTGCCCGCCGGGGAGATCACGACCTTCTCCGAGGATCTCGGCCACATCATCCTCGGCACGCTGTTCATCACGCTCGGCGCCCTCGTCGACCTCGACGCCGTGATCGACGTGCTGCCCCGCGTCGCGATCCTGCTCGCCGTGCTCGTGTTCATCGCCCGACCGGCGACGGTGTTCGCCTCGACGCTCGGCACCGACGTACCCGGACCCGATCGACGCTTCATGGCCTGGATGGCCCCACGGGGCATCGTGGCCGCGGCGGTGGCCACGGTGTTCTCGACCGAGATCGAGGAGGAGACGGGCCAACCGCTGGACGAGCTCGTCCCCGTCGTGTTCGCGGTGGTGATCCTCACCGTCGCGCTCTACGGCCTCACCGCCGTGGCGGCCGCCCGCCGCACGCGTGTGGCGAAGGCGAAACCCCTCGGGCTCGCGATCGTCAGCAACCACGCGGTCGGCATGGAGTTGGCCGACGTCCTCGCCAGCCACGACATCACCGTGTTGCTCATCGCGCCCGATCGACGCACCCAACGCCAGGCACTCGAGCGCGGGATCCTCTCCTACTCCGACCCGCTGGGCGACCCGCGACTCGAGGAGGCACTCGAGGGGCTCGGCATCGCGGAGGCCGTGCTCATCACCGACGAACCCAACTTCGCGAGCCTCGCCAGCCACCACCTCGTGAGCCTGCTCGGCCGGGCCAACGTGCACTGTGTCTCCACCGACGGCCCCGATCTCCAGCTCCGCCACGCCTTCGGCGACGAGACGTTCGACTCGCTCACCGACGGCTCCGCCGTGCTCGACGTGTTGCCGGCCGAGCAACTCACCGACCGCCACCGTGCACTGCTCGTGCTCGGTGGCGACCAGCGCGCCGAGGTGGTCGATGCGGCGGCGCCGACCGAGGGCCTCATCATCTCCGCCTACCGGGGCTACGAACCCCCGGTGCCCGAGGTGATCCCCGAGGGCCCGGTGTGTGACTGAGCCATGCGTGCGGCCGACCCGACGGCGGGCGACGGCGAGGAGCCCGTGTCGTCGGGCATCGGGACCCTCAACGAGGGCTCACTCCATGCCGCGCTGAAGGAGCACTACGCCCGGCCGGGCGACCGCTTCGAGGTCCCGCTCGAGGGCTTCGTGATCGATCTCGTCCGGGCGGACGGTTCGCTGGTCGAGATCCAGACCGGCACGTTCGCCGCGCTCGGCGACAAGTTCGATCGCCTCGTCGACGGCCACCGGATGCTGCTCGTCCATCCGATCGCGGTCGAGTCGATCCTCGTGCGCCCCGACGGCAGCCGACGACGGTCGCCGAAGAAGGGACGCCTCACCGACGTGCTCGGTCAACTCGTGTCGATGCCGACGCTGCTCGATCACCCGAACTTCGCACTCGACACCGTGCTGGTGGAGGTGGAGCGCGCACAGGTCTGGGACCCGAAGGCCCGACGCCGTCGTGGCGGCTGGCGCACCGAGGACCGTCGCCTCGTCCAGATCCTCGAGACGCACTCGTTCACGTGCACCGAGGATCTCGCCCGGTTCGTGCCCGACGGACTCGACGAGGTCTTCACGACGGCCGACCTGGCCCGCCGCGGCGGCCACAGCCGCGACGCGGCCCAGAAGCTCGCCTACTGCCTCCGGGCGACGGGCGCGTTCGAGGTGGTCGACCGGACCCGCGCCGGCATCCGATATCGCCTGGCCGACTGAGACCCGGCCCCGGTGAGCGCCGAGCACCGCCCGCAGCGGCGTCTCGGCTGAGGTGGCTCAGCTCTTGCCGCTCTTCAACTGGCGCGTGGTGGCCCAGTTGTAGCCCATCAGCAGGATGACGCTGCCGAGCACGGCGCCGATGAAGCCGCTGGCCTCGAGGTCGATGCCGTTGCCGGTGAGCACGTTCCAGAGGGTGCCGCCGACGAGCGCGCCGACCATGCCCAACAGTGCGGTCTGCCACCAGTTCAGGCCCTCGTCCCCCGGCACGATGAACTTGGCGAGGTAGCCGGCGAGGATGCCGACGATGGCGAATCCGATGAGTCCCATGGGTCGAGCCTGCCACACGAAACCGGTTGACGCTCAGGAAGCTCCGACAATCCGGGAGCAGTCACCAGTCGACGGGAACCGGCCGTCCGATCGAGAGATCTGAGCGGTTGCTCAAGAACCTCTTGACCCGCGCCTCGTCTTGAGCGTACGCTCAAATCAGTTGAGCAGTTGCTCAACACCCACAGCGGAAAGGCATCGACATGCACACCACCCTCCTGGCGACCACCACGGAAGCCACGACGATCGGCATCTACCTCGTCTACGCCGTCATCGCGGTCGGGCTGGTCCTGCACCTCGCCCGCACGCTCGGCCGCAACGGCGAGGTCTTCCTGAAGAACGTCTTCCCCGACGAGGGCCTCGCCACGGCGATCAACCAGCTCCTGGTGATCGGCTTCTACCTGCTCAACCTGGGCGTGGCGCTGCTGCTCTACCGGGTCGACGAGACCTACGAGACCACCGTGGCGGCGGTGAGCGAGCTCGCCCTCCACCTCGGAACCCTGCTGGCCGTGCTCGCCGTCGTGCACCTCACCAACGTGTGGGTCTTCTGGCGGATCCGGAACCACGGCACCAACCGGGCCCGGGTGGCCGCCACACGGGCCACCGTGCAGCCGACCCCGATGCCCGGCGCCGGCTGGAACCCGAACCCGCCGGCCCCGACGGCGGCCGCCGCCACCGGCCCGATGCCGCCGGCCAACCCGGCCGGCTGAGCAGCGGGCAGACTACGCACCATGGCCGATGGACCGTCCACCAAGGAACGCCTCATGGAGGCGGCGTTGGCCACGGTGCGTGAACAGGGACTGATGGGGACCAGCGCCCGGTCGATCGCCCGCACCGGCGATCTGAACCAGGCGCTGGTCTTCTACCACTTCGGGTCGGTCGACGAGCTCCTGATCGCCGCACTGCGCCGGGCCAACGAGCGTCGACTCGAACGGTTCGCCCCCGAGATCGCCGAGGTCACCGACCTCGGCGCCCTCGTGCGTCTCGCCACCGAACTCCACGGCTCCCGCGACGATCCCGACCACGAGGCGATCGCGGCGATCACGGCCGGGTGGTCCGACGAGGAGTCGGCGGCGCAGATCATGGAGGCGCTGCAACCCTGGGACGATCTCGTCGCCGGTGCCCTCCGTCGCTGCATGGCCGACTCGCCGTTCGCCGCACTGTTGCCGTTCGACGATCTCGCTCACGTCGTCACGGCGTTGTTCCTCGGCCTGGAGTGTTACGGCCGGCTCGAGTCGGAGGAGCGCACGCAGCGCACCTTCACCACCCTCGGCGGCATGGCGGTCATGGCCGAACAGTTCCTCGCCGGTCTGGCCCCGCCGACGCAGGATCCGGACACCGCCTGAGCTCCCCCGACCGCACCCGGCCCGGCTCTGGGTGTCGGCGTCGGGCAGGTCACGCAGAGGCCAACCGTGGGATGAGCTCCCGGCCGATCGCTTCGATCACGTCGAACCGTGGGTCGAACGGCGGCAACACCATCACCTGATCGAGCCCGGCCGCGTCCAGAGCCTCCAGCCGGTCGACGAGTTCGTCGGCGGTGCCCACCATGCACGTCGCGTCGATGAGCGCAGCAGTGAGGAACCGCTCCTCCTCGGGCAGCACCCAGCAGTTGTGCCCGGCGTGGACCCGCTGGTGGCGACGCTCGGCCGGGGTCTCCTCGACCACGGCGCGGTACTCCTCCCAGACCTCGGCGAACGGCCCGCGGGGTGCCCGACCGAAGTTGCGGTACTGGTCGTAGGCGTAGTGGAGCGAGGCCATGGCGAACGCTCCGGCCTGGGCCCGCACCCGGGGTGAGTCGAGCGTCTCCCCCGGCTCGGTCACCACGATGGTCGTGAGCGAGCACGTGTGGAACGCGGCCCGATCGATCATCCGGCCCGCCTCGGCCGCGCCGGACTCGATCGAATCCCACACCCGGGCCATCGCCGCGGGGTGGGGTGGCACCGACAGGACCGCGCCGTCGCCGTGCCGCCCGGCCAGCGCCAACGACTTCGGCCCGAAGCCCGAGACGTACAGGGGGATCGCGGGATCGAAGTCGACGAACCCGTCGTCGGGCATGACATGACGCACCGGCGACCGCACCCCGCGGAACTCGACGTCGGCCTCGTCGCCGCGGAGGAGCGGTCGCAGTGCCGTGAGGTGGTCGTCGAACTCGGCGATCCGCATCGGTGGATGGCCCATGATCCGCATGGCCGTGTTGCCCGTCCCGATCCCACAGAACGTGCGGCCCGGCGCGAGGCGGTTGATCGTGGCGATGCTCGCCGCGGTCACCGGTGCGGGTCGGGTGCCGGCCACGGCGACGCCGGTGCCGAGCCGCATCGTCGAGGTGCGGGTGGCGGCGAGGGCCAGGCACGCATACGGGTCGCTCCACAACATCTGGGAGTCGGCGAACCAGGCGTGGGTGAACCCGAGCTCCTCGGCTCGCACCACGTAGTCGATGTCGTCGATCTTCGAGGCCACACAGATGCCGAGTTCCATGGCTCGAGCCTGGTGCGGCGCCGTCGGCGGCGCCAGCCGCACGAACCGGCCGACTCCGTTGGGCGGCCCCGGCGCCGGGGCGGCAGACTCAGGGACGTGAACGAGGTGCGAGAGACGAAGCTTCCCGGCGTCGGCGTGCGCCACGAGTTCCAGACCGACCGGGGCCAACAGGTCGGTGTGCTCGTCCACCGTGACGGTCGCCGCGAGGTGCTCGTCTACGACGTCGACGATCCCGACGCGTGTTCGTCCGTGCTCAAGCTCTCCCACGACGACACCCGCACCCTGTCCGAGCTCCTCGGCGCCACCCAGGTGGTCGAAGAGGTCGAGGCCGCCACCCACGAGATCGAAGGACTCACGATCGACTGGATCGAGCTGCGCCCCCAGACCGAGGCCGACGGCGTGTCGATCGCGGACGGCGCCTACCGCAAGCGCAGCGGCGCGAGCATCGTGGCCGTCACCCGCAACGGCGACGCCGTGCCCGCCCCGGAGCCCGACTTCGTGCTGCGTGGCGGCGACACCGTCGTGGCCGCCGGCACCGTCGAGGGTGTGGCCGCGCTGCGCGCCATCCTCCGCCCGTGATCCTCCTCGGTTCCCCCACCGCTCGATGATCCTCGCCGCCGGAAGTGCGGAAGCCGCCCTCGCGTTCGTCGAGATCGGCGCGCTCGCCCTCGGGTTGGCGCTGCTCGCCCGCGTCGCCGGACGACTCGGCATCACGGCCGTGCCGCTCTACCTGATCGCCGGGCTCGCGTTCGGTGACGGCGGCATCGCCCGCGTCGACGTGAGTGAGGACTTCATCGCCCTCGCCGCCGAGATCGGCGTGCTGCTGCTCCTGTTCTCACTCGGCCTCGAGTACTCCGACGCCGAGCTCCGCAACGGCCTGCGCACCGGCGTGCCGCCCGGCCTGCTCGACATGGTGCTCAACGCCGGCCCGGGTGTGGCCGCCGGGCTCCTGCTCGGCTGGGACCCACTCGCCGCGATCCTGCTCGGCGGGGTCACCTGGATCTCGTCGTCGGGTGTGATCTCGAAGTCACTCGCCGACCTCGGACGCCTCGGCAACCGTGAGACCCCGAGCATCCTCAACCTGCTCGTCATCGAGGACCTCGCCATGGCGGTCTACCTGCCGGTCGTGGCGGCGCTGATCGTCGGTGGCACGGTGCTCGCCACCCTCACCTCGGTCGGCATCGCCCTCGTCACGGTGGCGGTGATCCTCGGTGCGGCACTGAAGTTCGGCAACAAGCTGAGCGACTGGCTCTCGGGCGACTCCGACGAGACGCTGCTCCTCGCCACGTTCGGTCTCACGTTGCTCGTGGCCGGGCTCGCCCAGTCGCTCGAGGTGTCGGGAGCCGTCGGCGCCTTCCTCATCGGCCTCGCCCTGTCGGGGCGGACCGAGGAACGGGCGATGCAGCTCATCAGCCCGCTGCGAGACCTGTTCGCCGCCGTGTTCTTCCTCTTCTTCTCCTTCCAGATCGACCCGGCCGACCTCCTCGGTGCGCTCGGCTGGGCCGTCGCCCTCGCCCTCGTCGGTGTGGTCTCGAAGTTCCTCACCGGCTGGTACGCCGCCGGACGGCTCGGCGTCGGCCCCAAAGGCCGGATGCGCGCCGGCACGACCCTCATCGCCCGGGGTGAGTTCTCGATCGTGATCGCCGCACTCGGCGCCGAACTCGTCGACGGACCCGAACTCGGCGCCCTCGCCGCCGGCTACGTGCTCATCACCGCGATCGCCGGTCCGCTGCTCGCCAAGTTCTCCGACCGGCTCCCGACACCACCACTGCCGCAGTGGAAGCGGGCGGCACCCGCCACCTAGGTTCGTCGATGCCCCGCCGAGCGGCGGGCGGCATCGGAGGGGACCCGATGAGTTGGGAACCGGAGCTCGACGAGCTCCGACATCGAGAGGCACTCGCCGAGGAGCTCGGCGGCGCCGACAAGGTCGAACGCCAGCACCACTTCGGCAAACAGACGGTGCGCGAACGCGTCGAGGCGACCGTCGACAAGGGCACGTTCTGGGAGCTCGGCAAGACCGCGGGGGTCGCCACCTACGACGACGACGGCGAGCTGGTCGAGTTCACCCCGTCGAACTTCGTGTTCGGCCTCGCCGAGCTCGACGGCCGCCCGGCCGTGGTCTCCGGCGACGACTTCACCGTGCGAGGCGGCTCCAACGACGCCTCGATCTCGGCCAAGCGGGAGGCGTCGGAGTCGCTCGCCGTCGAGTACCGACTCCCCCACCTCCGCCTGCTCGACGGCATGTCGGGCGGCGGCTCGGTCAAGACGATCGAACAGGCCGGGCGCACCTACATCCCGGTGCTCCCGGGATGGGACACCGTCATCGACCACCTCGATCTCGCCCCGTCGGTCGCCCTCGTCCTCGGCTCGGTGGCCGGATTCGGCGCCGCCCGGGCGACCACGTGCCACTACTCGGTGATGGTGCGCGAGACGTCGCAGATGATGATCGCCGGCCCCGCGCTCGTCGAGCAGGCCGGACTCGGGAGTGTCTCGAAAGAGGAGCTCGGGCACGCCCGCATCCACACCCGGAACGGATCGATCGACGACGCCGTCGACACCGAAGCCGAGGCGATCGACCGGGCCCTCCGGTTCCTGTCCTACCTGCCCTCGAGCATCGACGAACTCCCGCCGATCGTCGACTGGGGCGATCCGGCCGACCGGCGCAGCCCCGAACTCATCGACATCGTCCCCCGCCGGGCCCGCGAGGCCTACGACATGCGGGCGATCATCGAGGCCGTCGCCGACGAGGGCTCGTTCTTCGAGATCGGCCGGGACTGGGGCACGTCGATCATCGGCGGCTTCGCCCGCTTCGACGGGATCCCCGTGGCGCTCTACGCCGAGGACCCGCGGATCTACGGCGGCGGCTGGACCGCCGACGCGTGCGACAAGCTGATCCGCCTGGTCGACCTCGCGTCGCTGTTCCGGTTGCCCGTGATCCACCTCGAGGACTGTCCGGGCTTCGTCATCGGCAAGACCTCCGAGGAGGAGGGCACGATCCGGGCGGGCTCCCGAGCCCTCGTCGCACTGCGCCGCGCGCGGGTCCCGTACTGCACCGTCGTGATCCGCAAGGCCTTCGGTGTGGCGGGCGCCTCGAACCGCAAACCGGGCACGACCTCGATGCGGATGGCCTGGCCGTCGGGCGATTGGGGATCGCTGCCGCTCGAAGGTGGGCTCGAGGTGGCGTACAAGGCCGACCTCGCCGAAGCCGACGACCCCGACGCACTGAAGGCCGAGATCACCGAACGCCTCAACCGGGTGCGCTCGCCCCATCGTTCGGCCGAGTTCTACGAGATCGAACAGATCATCGATCCGCGCGACACCCGACCGATGTTGTGCGACTGGGTGCGCCTCGCCCGGCGGGCCCAGACCGTCGACGACGCCGAGGTGTCGTTCCGGCCCTGATCTTCGCGGGGACCCGTGCCGGCCCTGATCTTCGCAGGGACCGTTCCGGCCCTGAGCCTCGCAGGGACCGTTCCGGCCCTGATCCCGCTCCTGACGGCTCGCCCGGACGGGGCTGATCCTGGCAGGCTGGGCGGATGCGGTTCTTCCACATCACGACGCCCGGCGAGTGGGACGTCGCCGTCCAGTCGGGCGAGCACCTCGACCCGTCGCTCGCCGCCGAGGGGTTCATCCACGGCTCGTTCGTCCACCAGGTCGAACGGTCGGCGAACAAGCACTTCGCCGACCGCGATGGGCTGCTGCTCGTCGAGCTCGAGTCGACGAAGCTCGAGGCCGACTTCGTGATCGAGGACTCCTACGGCTCGGGCCAGCGCTTCCCCCACGTCTACGGGCCGATCAACGCCTCGGCCGCCGTCGGCACCCATGCACTGCACCGCGACACCGACGGCCGGTTCGTGCTGCCCGAGGCCGTGGCCACCGAGGTGTCGGGGCTCGCCCTCGACTACCCGACGGCACGCCACCGCTTCCTGCTCGCCGCCCATCTCGCCGGCACCGAGCTCGTGTCGCACCATCATCCCGAGCGGGGTCTCGACGGCGGGGAACTGTGGCTCGACGTGGCGAGCATCGGCCCGGCCGACGCGGCGTCGGTGCTGATCGTCGTCTCGGCGACGCACGGGGTGGAGGGCTACACCGGCTCGGCGTTGCAGAGTCGGCTCCTCCACCATCTCGCCCGCTCAGGTGCCCCCTCGACCCGCATCGTGTTCGTGCACGCTCTGAACCCCTACGGCTTCTCCTGGGTCCGTCGGGTGAACGAGGACAACGTCGACCTCAACCGCAATCACGTCGAGTGGCCCGATCATCCGACCAACGAGGCCTACCGGGAGCTCGCCGCCGACCTCGTCCCGACGACGTGGGACGCCGCCACCCAGGAGTCCTCGACCCTCGCCCTGCTCGGCAGGATCGAGGAGATGGGCATGGAGGCGATGCAGGCCGCGGTGTCCGGCGGTCAGTACGAGTTCGCCGACGGCGTGTTCTACGGCGGGACCGAGGCCGTCTGGTCACATCGGTGGCTCGTCGAGCATCTGCCGCAGCTCGTCGGCACCGCCACCTCGGCGACGCTCGTCGACGTACACACGGGCCTCGGGCCGTGGGGCCAAGGGGAGCTCATCTCGGCCAACCGGGTCGGCGACGGCGGCTACGAGCGGGGCAACGCCCTGTGGGGTCGGGTCATGTCGATGCACGACGGGGAGAGCGTCTCCGCCGAGCTCTCGGGGGATTGGATCGGGGCTCTGGAGCGGTTCGTGCCCGAGGTCGAATGGACGGCGTGCGCCCTCGAGTACGGCACGGTCGACACGATCACCGTGCTCCAGTCGTTGCGTGCCGATGCCTGGCTCCACGCGCACGGTGAACCGCGTTCGGTCGCCGGGGAGGAGATCCGGACCCAGGTGCGGGCGGCGTTCGCCGACGACGACCCGGCGTGGTTCGAGGCCGTGGCCACACGCTTCGACGAGGTCGTCGGCGCCGTCGATCCGTCGCTGATCACAACCGGCTGAGACGCGCGAACCCCGGACCCACTCGCAGGCGCTTCGGTACCGTAGGGTCCGCACCCGTGACGACCACCCAGCGCACGGTGCCGCTCGGCCGCGTCGATCTCCACGCGACGTTGCGCACGTCGCTGATGCTGCCGAACGACCCGACGGTCCGCATGGGGCCGGGCTGGTGGGAGCGGGCGACCCGCACCCCCGACGGCTCGGGCTCGATCCGGGTCGAGTGGCGCGCCGACGACGTCGCCCCGATCGACCCCACCCGCGCCGTCGGCGAACGTCTCGCCACGGTGGAGGTCTGGGGTGCCGGCGGACCGTGGCTGTTGGAACGGGTCGAGCGCATGCTCGGCCTCGACGACGACGTCGAGGGCTTCGATCCGGAGGACGGGCCGCTCCGTGCCATGTGGCGCCGGGAGCGCAACCGTCGCATCGCCGCCACGGCGAGCCTCTGGCACGACCTCGCCTGGTTCATCATCCAACAACGCGTGACCACGGTCGACGCGAGTGACAACTGGTCGCATCTCGTCCGGGTGCTCGGGGAGGACGCGCCGGGCCCCGTGCCGCTGCGGGTGCCCCCGACGGCCGAGACACTCGGCCGGATGCACTACACGGAGTTCCACCGCTTCGGCATCGAACGCCAACGAGCGGAGCATCTCCGCGGTGCGGCCCGCATCGCCGACCGGCTCGCGACGACGGTCGACACCCCGTTCGCCGAGGTCGAGCCCAAGCTCGCCGCCGTACGCGGGATCGGGCCGTGGACACGGTCGTGCCTCGCGCTGCACACCTGGGGTGACGCCGATGCCGTCATCGTCGGTGACGACGGCATCCCGTCGATGGTGACCTGGTTCCTGGCCCGCGAAGAACGGGGCGACGACAACCGCATGCTCGAACTCCTCGAACCGTTCCGTCCGCACCGGGGTCGCGTGCTCCAGCTGGCGTTCGCGAGCGGCGAGCGACCACCCCGCCGTCACCACCGCTACGCCCGGAACCCCATCCGGGGCCGCTGAGGCGGCTTGGCCCTAGGCCTCGCCGAGCACCAGGAGCGGGTCGCCCAACCCGTCGAGGTCGAGCTCCACCCCCAGCCCCGGTCCCGTCGGCACGGGCAGCGTGCCGCCGGACGGCGCGATCGACTCGGTGTGCGTCGGATAGGACGCGTCCATGTACCGCCACGAGGTCCACGTGCCCTCGTAGAGCAGCGGGTCGACCGTCGATCCCATGTGGATCGTGGCGGCGGCGACCAGATCCCCGCCCCACGTGTCGTCGATCGTGAGCGGCATCCGCAGCGCGTCACACACGTCGCGAACCGCCCGCAGTTTCGTGAGTCCGCCCACCCGGGAGAGCTTCATGCCGAACCCCTGGGCCACCCCTTCGACGGCCACCCGGGCGACGGTCGCGACATCGACCGTCGACTCGTCGAGGAAGACCGGATGGGCGACCTTGGTGGCGAGCTGGCGATGCTCCTCGTAGCTACGACACGGCTGTTCGAGCACGAGCGGGATGTCGGCACAGGCGACCGAGAACTCCAGGGCGTCGCGCACCGTCCAGCCCCGGTTGGCGTCGGCGAGGAGCTTGGTGGAGGCGGGGACGGCATCGGCGACGGCCCGCATGCAGGCGACGTCGTCGGCGACGGGCCGACCACCGGTCTTGAGCTGGAGCCGGCCATAACCCTCGGCCACGAGCTCGACGGCTTTGGCCGCCGTGCCATCGGCCGTGTCGGGCATCAGACCCCAGTAGGTGGCCACCCGGGCGACGTGGGCGCCACCGAGCAGCTCCCCCACCGTGCGGCCGTCGGCCTTGCCCCACACATCCCAGCAGGCCACGTCGACCGCCGACTTCGCGTAGTTGTGCCCGTTGAGGGTGGTGTCCATCCGGTGGCCGACGAGCCCGGTCTGGGCCGCGTCGAGTCCGAGGACAGCGGGCAGCAGCTCCCCGAGTGCGGCGAACGCCCCGGCCGAGTGCTCGGGCTGATAGGCCGGCCCGAGCGGACAGACCTCGCCGTACCCCCGGAGTCCGGAGGCGGTCACGAGTTCGACGATGTGGGTGTCGATCTCGGTGACGTGGGAGACCGACATCTTGTACAGCCCGCCGACCGCACGGAGCGGGAAGCGGAACACCCGGGCCCCGACGATCGTGGTGTCGGGCCGGGCGGACACGATCAGGCTCCCGAGCCGTTCAGTTCGACCGCCGTCGCCTTCACGGCGGCGAGGATCCGGGCGTAGCCCGTGCATCGGCACAGGTTGCCCGAGAGACCGATGCGGATCTCCTCGTCGGTCGGGTCGGGGTTGCGCTCGAGCAGGGCCTCGGCCGACATCAACATGCCGGGGGTGCAGAAGCCGCACTGCACCCCGCCGGTGGCGAGGATGTTGCGCTGCAACGGGTGGAGTTCGTCCCCGTCGGCGAGCCCCTCGACGGTCGTGATCTCCCGACCCTGGGCCTGTACGGCCAGGTAGGAGCACGAGTTCACGGGTTGACCGTCGAGCAGCACCATGCAGGCACCGCACTCACAGTCGTCGCAGCCCTCCTTGGTGCCGGTGAGGCCGAGCTCGTCGCGCAACACCCCGGAAAGATTGCGGTCGGTGGCGATCTGGACGGGGTAGGCGACCCCGTTGACCTGGAGGTTCACGAGGTCGCTCATGCTGCGGCTCCGATCCCGAGGGCCCGGTTGACCGGGACGCTGATCTCTTCTCCCGCCGCACGGCGGGCGGCGGCGTCGACGGCTCGGCGGGCCATCACCCCGATCGTGTGGCGGCGGTAGCGGTCGGTGGCCCGCAGATCGCTGATCGGGCTGGCCTGTTCGGCGGCCAGTTCGGCCACCTCGGCGAGCAGGCCGTCGTCCGGCACACGGCCGGCCAGGGCGTCGAGGCCGGAGACCTCGATGATCGTCGGCGCCACCGCGGTGAGGGCGATCCGCACGGACGACACGGTGGCGCCGTCGAGGGTGACGGCGGCGGCCGCACCGACCACGGCGATCTCCATCGCCCGGCGGTATTCGAGCCGCACGTAGGCCGAGCCGGAGGTGTCGGGACGGCCGGGGATCACGAGGGCGGTGCACAACTCACCCGGCTCGGCGGAGGTCCGGCCCGGTCCGGTCCACAACTCGTCGAGGGCGACGGTGCGGGTGCCGGTGGCCGAGGTGAGCTCGGCCTCGGCGCCGAGCACGATCAGCGGGGCGCCGGTGTCCATGGCGGGTGAGCCGTTCATGACGTTGCCGCCGAGCGTGCCGACGTTGCGGGTCGACGGCGAACCGACGAGGGCGGCGGCATCGGCGATCGCGGTGAGCTTCCCGACCACGACGTCGTCGGTCATGAGGCGGGCGTGGGTCACCGTCGCACCGATGCGCAGCGGATCACCGTCGGTGATCTCGCCGAGCTCGGCCACCCGGTCGATGGCGACGAGGGCCTCGGGCAGCGGGGCCTTGCCCTGGCGGTGACCGACGACGAGGTCGGTGCCACCGGCGATCGGTCGGGCACCGGCGGCCATGGCCGACAGCACCTCGTCGACGGATGTGGCGATCTGCATGCTCATGCGTCGGCTCCGTTCTCGGTGGTGGTGCGTTCCTGCGCCGCGTCCCACACCCGCTCCGCCGTCATGGGGAGCTGGCGGACGTGGGTGCCGATCACCTGGGCGATGCCGTTGGCGATGGCGGCCGCCGTGGCGACGTTCGGCGCCTCGGCCAACCCCTTCGAACCCCGGGGTCCGGCGTTCTCGGTGGGGATCTCGATGAAGGTGGTGTGGATCGTCGGCGCGTCGGCGATGGTCTGGAGCTTGTACTCGAGGAGCCCGGCGTTGAGCTGGGTGCCGTCGTCGCCGTAGCGGGTGCCCTCGGTGAGGGCCTGACCGACCCCCATCAGGATCCCGCCCTCCACCTGGCCGTGGGCGCCGATCGGGTTGATGATCGTGCCGTTGTCGTGGGCGGCGAACACGTCGAGCACCCGGGTCACGCCGGTGTCGGGGTCGACCCGGACCTTCGCGACATGGCAGGAGAACTGCGGGGCCAACCAGGCGGCCATGCCCTGATCACCGACGCAGTGCGAGCCCTCGAGCGTCGGGTACTCCGGTACGTCGGCCGTGCCGGAGGAGATGAGCAGGTTTCCGCCGGCCGCGATGCCGGCGAGTTCGGTGATCTCGACCGAGGCGGACGGGGTGCCGGCCACCGAGGCGGTGCCGCCGGCGAGCACGATGTCGCCGGGGGCGGCTTCGAGCTGTTCGGCGGCGAGCTGGCGGAGCTGTTCGGCGATGTCCTGGCTGGCGACCTCCACGGCCCGGCCGTGGTTCAGCAGCGTCTGGGAGCCGGTGGCGCCGGGGCCGAACGGGGCGGCGCCGGTGTCCTGGTAGACGAGCTGGATCTGCTCGACGTCGACACCGAGCTCCTCGGCAGCGAGGTACCGCAACGTCATCACGGCGCCGGTGCCGCACTCCTGGGCACCGGTGATGATCTGCACCGACCCGTCGCCGTGCATCTTGGCGTAGGCACCGGCGGGCACGGCGAAGCTCGGCCACCAGCCGACGGCGAGGCCGAGCGCTTCACCGTCGCCGAGCGGGCCGGATGCCTCGGCCGCGGCGTGGGCGGCCTCGAGGACCCGGAGGGCGCCGATCTCGTCGAAGGTCTGCCCCATCGGGCCGGTGGTGCCGGTGTCGACGAGGTTGCGGCGGCGGAACTCGACCGGGCTCAACCCGGCCGCCGCCGCCAGCTCGTCGGTGTGGGACTCGACGGCCCAGCAGCCCTGCGGCGCCGTGGGGGCCCG
>JAHDBV010000086.1 GCA_020630195.1 Acidimicrobiales bacterium | reverse complement strand
CGTCAGGTCTCGGCCAGTGCGGCCTTGAGCTTCTGCTCCCGGTAGCCGGCGAAGAGCACACCGGCGAGCCCGTAGAGGACGAGCCCGGCGGCACCCGACAGGCGGATCCCGAGGTCGTCGCCGACGTCGCGGCCGAAGCTCGTGAGCAGCGCGAACAGCATCACGCCCACGGTCTGGGCGATCTTCTGGAGGAAGGTGCGGGCGGCGAAGAACAGGCCGGCCGTCGCCTCGCCCGTGGTCTTGGCCGAGTACTCGGCGATGTCGGACAGGATCGCCGAGGGCAGCACCGACAGGATCGAGAACGGCAGGGCGAACCCCGAGATGGCGAGCGCGGCCTGCACCACGTTCGGCAAGGGGTAGGTGCCGAGTCCGATGATGAACCCGAAGTCGATCGCGGCGAGCACGAACGCGAGGATCACGAGGTGCTTCGGCGAGCGCTTCTTCGCCTGGGAGTTCACGAGCGGGTAGAGCGCGAGGGCGATCACGACCATCAGGCCGAGCAGTGCCGCCACCCAGCCGTCCTCGAGCTCGAGCAGCACCGTCACGTAGAACAGCGCCCCGGTCTGGATGATCATCAGCCCGCAGAAGTAGGCGAAGTCGGCCGCCAGGTAGTAGCGGAAGAACCGGTTCGAGACGACGGTCTGGATCATCTGGCGCAGTGACACCGCCGTCGGTTCCGAACGCGACCAGCGGGGTTCGTCGATGAGCCGGGTCGGCACGAGCATCATCAGCAGCGCCACCCCACACACGACGCCGACCGCGGCCTGGAGTCCTCGCAGCGTGCTCATCCCGAACGACTCGAACAGGGCACCGAGCGGCGTCGTCATGCCGGCGAAGACGATGCCGAGCGCCCAGAACACCGAGGTCCACGTGGCGAGATCGAGTCGCTCGTCGCTCGTCCGTCCGAGGTCGGCGACGAGGGAGAAGGCCGGGGTCACATAGGCGGTGAGCGGCACGTAGAGCAGCAGCTGGATCCCGGCGATCCACACGAGGTTCCACCCCGACAGGCCCGACTCGGGCGGCACGAACATGAGGAACGTCAGCACGGCGGCGGGGAACGCGGCGTAGAGCATGAACGGCACCCGGCGTCCGAGCCGGTGTCGCGAGCGGTCGGACAGGATCGCGATGATCGGATCCGTGATGGCATCGAGCAGGCGACCCGAGGCGGCCACCACGACGATCGCGTTCAGCACGCCCAGGAACACCGCGTCGGTGACGAGCTGCGGCAACCCGGCGTTGTCGGGCGGGAGGTAGAAGAACACCAGCAACAACCCGAGCAGGTTGATGAGGATCGACATGCCGCCGTGCCCGGCCGACAGGCCGAGCACCACCCGCCGGGGGAGCGGCTCGTGCTCGGTGTCGAGGCGGGCCGGGTCGGCGGTGTCGGTCACCGACCCGAGAGTAGCCACGGGCCCTGCGATGCGACGCCCGTCACCGCGACCCCGAACGGTCGGGGGTCGGGCGATACCGTTGGCGACGTGCGTTCGCCCCGTTCTCTCCTCGCCGCCGTCCTCCTCGGCGGCCTCGCGTTGGTGGCCGCCGCGTGTACGGAGGAAGCGACCGTGCCGCTGAACGAACTCCCGGTCGAGGCGACGACGACGGTGCCGGCCGGCGCGTCCTACGACGTCTCCGGCCACATCAACAACGAGGGTGTGGGGATGGGGCTCGATCTGGCTCGTCAGCAGTGCCTCGACGACCCGTCACTCGACGAGGGCCTCGTCCAGATGGCCGACGAAGCGACCGGTGAGGTCGTGGCCGAGTTCCGCCAGGTCTGCGCCGACGTCCGACCCTGAGCGTCGGTGACGGGCGAGTCGGCCCGTTCGGCGTGCTGGATACCGTTGCGGGTATGCCTGCCGTGAGTTCCCTGCACGCCACCCGAGACGGTCTCACCCAGCTCCGGCGCCACTGGGCGGCGGACAACCCGATCGCCGCGGTGCTGCTCGTCCACGGCATCGGTGAACACACCGGCCGCTACGAACACGTCGGTGACCACTTCGCCGCCAACGGCTTCGACGTGCTCGCCGCCGACAACCGTGGCCACGGCCAGAGTGGCGGTCGGCGGGGCCATGTCGACACGTTCGACCAGTTCCTCGACGACGTCGAGGACCTCCTCGCGGAACGACGCACCCTCGGTGTGCCGGTCGTGCTCCTCGGTCACAGCCTCGGTGGGCTCATCAGCACCACCTACCTCGTGAGTGATCGCCCCCAGCCCGACCTCGGCGTGTTGTCCGCGCCGGCGCTCGGGGCCGAGGTGCCCGCCTGGCAGCGGATCGCCGCGCCGGTGATGTCGAAGATCGCACCCCAGCTGTTCATCAAGGGGCCCATCGACGGCTCGATCCTGAGCCGGGACCCGGAGGTGGGCACGGCCTACACCGACGACCCGCTGCGGGTTCCCGGGGCCACGGCCGGCCTCGGTCAGGCGATCTTCACGACGATGGAGGCCACCTCGGCGTCGCTCGAGCAGATCCGGGTGCCGACCTACGTGCTCCACGGCTCGGCCGACGTCCTCGTGCCGCCGCGGTTCTCCGAGCCGCTCGCCGGGCTCGAGCACGTGACCTACCGCAGCTGGCCGGAGCTCCGCCACGAGTGCATGAACGAGCCCGAGAAGCTCGAGGTGATGGACGAGATCATCACCTGGCTGCGGGCCGAGCTCGCCGCCTGAACCGGTGCCGCCGACGCCGGCGGCATTCCATCACTGCTCGGGTTCGACCCGGTTGCCGTCGCTGTCGACGTAGCCGATGCCCTCGACCCAACGAGTCGCCCGGCGCCGGGGCTCGGGTGACGGGGTCGGATCGATCGGGTTCGCACCGGTCGTCGGTCGGGCCACGGGCGGCGTGGCCTGGGTGGGCCGAGCCGCCGGGTTCGGGGTGCCCGGGTGCGCCGTCGGACGGGTCACCGGTGCCTGGGTCGGCATGACGCGGGTGCCGTCGGCCGTCGTCTGCGGTCGGGTGGCACGCACGGTGCCCGACGTCGGTGCGGTCTGCTGGTGGTGGGGCGCAGCGACCGTCCGTCGTGGATCGTGCGTCGGTTCGGGCTCGACGGCCCGGCCCGCTCGCTCCCGCCGGGGCGCACGGCCGTCGGTCGCCGCGGCCGCGCCGGCCCACACGAACGACAGGGCCAACAACCCCGCGCCGATCACGGCGAGCGTGATGGCGGGTGGGATCATCGCCCCGAAGAACACGTCGACCGCGGCCTCGGACACCTCGGAGGCGGCAGGTGCGATCCGTGCCATGAGCCAGGGCAGCCCGTAGCCGACGAGCAACCAGAACGCCGCCGCGGCGAACGCCCAGAACGAGACGCGGCGCAACACGGCGGCGCGGTTGGTGGTGATGATCAGGGCGATCAGGGCCCCGGCGATCGCCAGGATCCCGGTGATCCACGTGACGCGCAGCACGAACGACCGGATCGTGCCGAGGAACGACAGCCCCCGAGTCGGGAGCTCGATCTCGACCGCCGGTGCGGCGGGGATCGACGCGTCGAGTTCGGGTCGTTGGGTGACGAGGCTCGAACGCAGCGATTCACCGAGCACCCCCACGTCGAGCACGGTGTCGGTCGATTCACCTTCGAGCGCGTTGCGGTGGGCGGAGACCAGCCCGTCCCGCACGACGGCCTGCACCGACGGGTCGTCGAGTGCGAGCGTGGCGGCGGCTTCGATCTGGGTCCGGTCCACGGGGGCGTCGACCCCGAGGGCCCGCTCGAGTCCGTCGGCGAGCTGGCCGGCCAACGCCGAGCGCAGCTGTGGGTTCTCGAACATCTGGTCGGCGAGCCGCTCGGACCGCTCGGGGTCGAGCAGCGTCCGACTGAGGATGAACCCGCTCCAGGCGATCGATCCGATCACGAGGGAGAGTCCCAAGACCACGGCGGCGAGTCCTCGGCGCATCCCGCCAGTCTCCCATCCCCGAGTCCTGGGGTGCGGGAGGGGGGTACCGTCGGCGGCGATGTCGTGGACCGATGCCATCCTGCTGCTCGCCGGCGGCCTCTTCGCCGGGGTCATCAACGCGATGGCCGGCGGAGGGTCGCTGCTGACCGTGCCGCTGTTGTCCTTGGCCGGGGTGCAGGGCCTCGACGCCAACGGCACCAACCGGGTGGCGGTGCTGATCCAGACGCTCGGCTCCGGCATCGGCTTCCACCGCAAGGACGTGCGGCCCTACGCCGCCACCGGCCGGATCATCCCGTTCGGTCTCGTCGGCGGCCTGCTCGGTGCGACGCTCGTCTCCCAGCTCGACGACGAGCTCTTCGAGCGCCTCTTCGGGCTGCTCATGATCCCGTTGTTGGTACTGGCGCTGTGGAAGCCGAAGGCCGATGCCGGGGACGAGCCGTGGCCGATCTGGGTGCAGGCGCTCGTGTTCTTCGGGGTCGGGTTCTACGCCGGAGCCATCCAGGCCGGCGTCGGCCTGATCCTGCTGCTCACCCTCAGCCGGGCCGGCTTCGACCTCGTCACCGGCAATGCGGTGAAGACGTTCTTCGTGATCGCCATCACGGCGATCGTGGCGCTGCCGGTGTTCCTCTGGAACGGTCAGGTCCAGTGGGTGCCCGCCCTGGTGTTGTCGACGGGATCGGGTCTCGGCGGCTTCCTCGGTGCGCGCATCGCCGTCGACGGCGGGGATCGGGTGATCAAACCCGTGCTCGTCGTGGCCGTGCTCGTGTTGGCCGGCCGGATGGTCGGCCTCTACTGAGGCCGACGTCGTCTAGGCGAGTGACCAGTACGGGTGGGTGCTGGTGTCCGACGGCGTGGTCAGGATCTCGGCGCCGTCGTCGTTGACCAACAGCGTGTGCTCGAACTGGGCGGTGCGGCCACCGTCGGCCGTCACGGCGGTCCAGCCGTCGTTCCACATCCGTGCCCGCCACGATCCGACCGCGATCATCGGCTCGATCGTGAAGGTCATGCCGGGCTCGATCACGTCGGTGAGGCGCGGGTGGTAGTAGTGGCAGATCTGGAGGTCGGTGTGGAACTGCTCACCGATCCCGTGCCCGACGAAGTCCCGCACGACCGCGAAGTCGTTCATCTCGGCGTGGGCCTGGATCGCCCGACCGATCTCGTTGATCTGGTTGCCCGGCTTGGCGGCCTCGATGCCCCGCTCGAGGCACTCCCGGGTGACCCGCACGAGGCGCTCGGACAGATCGTCGATCTGCCCGACGAAGAACGTGGCGTTCGTGTCGCCGTGCACCCCTTCCTTGAAGAGGGTGACGTCGAGGTTGATGATGTCGCCGTCGATCAGGGGTCGGTCGTCGGGGATGCCGTGACAGATCACCTCGTTCACCGAGGTGCACAACGACTTCGGGAACGGGTTGTCGGGGCTCGAGTAGCCGAGCGGAGACGGATAGGCGCCGCGGTCGATCGCCATCTGATGACAGGCGGCGTCGATCTCCTCGGTGGTCACACCGGGCTGGCACAGCTTGCCGAGTGCGTTGAGCGTGTCGGCGGCCTCCCGGCCGGTGCGACGCATCCGCTCGATGACATCGGCCGACTTCACGCGGGGTTCGTCCCAGCGCTCGATGGTGTTCCCATCGGCCCAGGTGGGCTTCACGATCGTGTCGGGCACGGTCCGCATCGGTGTGATGTGCCCGGCCCGCACGGGGTCGGTCGAGGCCTTGTGGCACCGCTTGAACTTCTTGCCGCTGCCACACCAGCACGCGTCGTTGGCCTTCAGCAGTGTCCGCATGCCCGTGATTCTACGGCCCCGGACCCGTCGTGGCCGAGTGGAGGCCCACGGGTGTGGTGGTGCCGGTCAAGCCGGAGCCCCGTGACGCCGATACGTCGGCATGGATCTCGTCGACCTCTACCAGTTCCAACAGGTGCGCAACGTCCGTCGCGACCAGAACCGGCTGGGCGGCCAGATCGACCATCAGCGGGCGGTGAGCCGCGATCGCGACGCCGACATCGACGAGCGCATCGACCGCCTCGTCATGATCAACGAGGCCCTGTGGGAGCTGCTGCGTGACACCGCCGGCATGACCGAGGACCACCTGTTGCACAAGCTCGCCGAGATCGACGGCCGTGACGGCGACCGGGACGGTCGTCGCCGGGTCGCGCCGATGGACTGCTCCTGTGGCGCCAAGGTCTCGGTGAAGCAGAAGGTCTGCACGTTCTGTGGTGAGCCCCCGGCCCACCGCACCGCCTTCGACTGGGTGTGACCACCGGGATCGGCCCCGGAGACCGGGACCGGCCCGCCTAGCGTGGAGGCATGGAGCCCACGCGATGAGCCTGACCGGTCGGCTCCTGCTCGCGAAGCCCGAACTGGTCGACCACAACTTCGACGGCACCGTCACCCTCGTGCTCGCTCACGACGCCGACGGCGCGATGGGTGTGGTGCTGAACCGGCCCGGGCCAGCCGCCGACGTGCTCGGCGATCGGTGGGGGACGGCACTCGTGGAGCCCGGGGTCGTTTTCGCCGGTGGGCCCGTCGGGCCCGACTCGATCGTGGCGCTCGCCCACCATCCGGAGATGCCCGGCCCGCTGCCCCACGGCCTGCGCAGCATCGATCCGAGTGGTGCCGACGAACACCCCGGGCCGATCGCCCGGGTGCGGCTGTTCAACGGCTACGCCGGTTGGGGCCCCGGCCAGCTCGACGGCGAACTCGCCGCCGGTGCCTGGTGGCTCGCGGAGGGTTCGGCCGCGCTCACCTTCGACCCCGAGCCGCTGAGCATGTGGCGGCGGTTGGTCCGTTCCATGGGGGCCGACCGGGCGATCTGGTCGACCTGGACACCCGACCCGTCGGTGAACTGACGGTCAGCCCCGGCTGAGTTCCTCGATGAGCTCCGGGGTGCGCCGGTCGGCGGCCCTCGTCGCTCGACCGCACACGACGAACCACCACGCCGCGCCGTACAGCGGACCGACCACCGCGAGCACCAGCCCCACCCCGGTGGAGGAACGGGCGAACGCGAGCCCGGTGAGCAACGGGACCGACAGGATCAGTCCCGCGACCACCCCGGCGATCGTGATGAGCCCGTTGAGGCAGCCGGTCCCGGGCTTGTCGATCGCGAACGGGTTGGGGTTCGAGTCCTCCGGGAACGTCGTGGGCGCGATGACCGAGACCCGGGCGCCCACCCCCGCGCCGAGCAGGGCCATGCCGATGCCCGCGCCGATCGCCGGCGGCACGTGGTGCCAGGCACCGAGGGCGGCCGCGAGGCCGATCGTGATCACCACCGAACCGACGGCTCCGATGGCGGCGAAGGCGAGACTCCGGGCCCGGATCAGCGGCCGCAGCGAGGCCAGCGCCACCGATTCGGCCCACAGCGCCCGGCCGTCGGCGCCGAGCAGGTTCGAGCCCATCAGGCCCGCGGTGAGTCCGGGCACGGCGCCGAAGAGCACCACCTCGTCGATGCCCTCGCGGATGGCCTGGGCGACGGGGGCACCACCGATGGCGAGCACGATCGCCTGGCTCACCACCTGGATCCGGTAGCGGGGATGCCGGCGGAGGTAGCGCCGCTCCTTGGCGAGCACGGCCCGACCGATCAGGCGGCGCTCGGTGCCGGGCTCGAGCAGCGACGTGCCCGGCCGGGTCGGTTCGAGCGCACCCTCGTGCACGGTGAGGGCCCGCCGCAGTGCGATGTTCCAGCTCACGGCCACGATGCCGGTGAGGGCGATCGCACCGACGAGTTGGATCGTGGCGGTGCCGAGATCGCCGGTGGCGGCACGAGCCGCGGCGTCGCCGCTCCAGCCACCGGGGAACCACCGGGCGATCCGGGCGATCGGTTCGAACGCCGAGCGGGTGATCCCGTCGGCGGTGGCGAGCATGAGCTGGGCCGCCACCGCGAGGGCGGCCACCAGCACACTCGCGGCGAGTGTCGCGATGTCCTGGGCCCGGCGGCGTCGGAGCACCTCACTCAGGGCGAGCAACGCCACCTGCGATGTCACCACGGACATGACGACGGTGGTGAGCACCGCGAGCAGGGCGATGGTCGTGGCGAGCGGGCCGTCGGCGGCGATGACGAAGCCGAGGCCGCCCATCACGGCGAGCCCGGGGCCGATGCCGATGACCGCGGCGAGGAGCAGCCCGGTGCGGAGCTGCGAGGGGCGCAACGGCAACAGTGAGAGCCGGTGCAGGTCGATCGTCTCGGTGGCCGCGCCCATCAACACCGGGGCGACGAGCCAGCCGATCCAGGTCAGCGCGCCGAGCATCGGACCGAGGACGAGCACCGACTCGGCCTCGATCAACGTCGTGAGTCGGCTGACGGCGAAGGCCACCGGCGCGAGCAGGAGGACGAACGCCACCGTGCCGAGCCCGGCCGCGTTCTTGAAGCGGTTGGCCACGAGCCGCCACTTGATCCGCAGCAGGATCAAGGTGGGCGAAACCGAACGGCGCGGGTGCTCGAGCACCGCCGCACTCACGGCGTGATCCACTCCAGGGCGGTGTCGGGCAGCGCCGATCCGACGGCGTCGGCGAACACGTCTTCCAGCCGGCGTCCGGCACACAACACCTCGGTCGGGCCCGTGGCCACGATCCGTCCGCCGTGCACGATGGCGACGTGGTCGCAAAGGCGCTCGACGACCTCCATCACGTGGGAGGAGAACACGACGGTCGAACCGGCCGCGACGAGGCGTTCGAGCACCCCTCGCAGCACCCGCACCGAGAGCGGATCGACCGACTCGAACGGTTCGTCGAGGAACAACACCGACGGTTGGTGCAGCACGGCGTTGGCGAGCGCCAGCTTCTTGCGCATCCCGGACGAGTAGTCGACGACGAGTCGGTCGGCGCCCTCGTCGAGGCCGAGGACTTCGACGAGGTCATCGGCCCGACGTCGCGACTCCTCGCCGCTGAGCCCCCGCAACAGGGCCGTGTACTCGAGGGACTCCCGGCCGGTGAGGCGTTCGAAGAGGCGTAGGTCCTCGGGCACGATCCCGATCGTCTGCTTGATGGCGGCGGGATCGTCCCAGACGTCACGTCCGTGGATCCGTACCGTCCCGCCGTCGGGGCGGAGCAGCCCCGTGGCGATCTTCAGGGTGGTCGACTTGCCGGCGCCGTTCGGCCCGACGAGGCCGAAGAAGGTGCCCGCGGGCACCGACAGATCCAGGCCGTCGACCGCCACCTTCGCACCGAAGTGCTTGTGGAGGCCGTGCATCGTCACGGCCGGGGCGGGCGCCGGCGCGGTGGTCACAGGCCGGCGGTGCGCAGCGCGGCGTAGCCGGGCTTGATGATCTCGTTGATGATCTTGAGGCGCTGCTCGAAGGGCCAGAACGCACTCTTCATGGCGTTCAGGGTGAGCCATTCCATGTCGCCGAGCCCGTACCCGAACGTCTCGGAGAGCTTGTGGAACTCCTCGGAGAGTTCGACGTCGCTCATCAGCCGGTTGTCGGTGTTGACCGTGACCCGGAAGCGGAGGCGCTTGAGCAGGTCGATCGGGTGCTCGGCGATGGAGGCGGCGGCACCGGTGTTGACGTTCGACGTCGGGCACACCTCGAGCGGCACGCGGCGATCCCGCACGAACGACGCGAGCCGCCCGAGCTGGGGGCGGCCGTCGCCGTCGGTGTCGATGTCGTCGACGATGCGCATCCCGTGGCCGAGGCGTTCGGTGCCGCAGTAGGCGAGTGCCTCCTGGATGGACGGCAACCCGAAGGCCTCGCCGGCGTGGATCGTGATGTGGAAGTTCTCCCGCAGGCAGAGCTGGAAGGCGTCGAGATGGCGGGCGGGCGGGAAGCCGGCCTCGGCGCCGGCGATGTCGAAGCCGACGGCGCCGTGGTCTCGGTGGCGGATGGCGAGCTCGGCGATCTCGAGCGAGCGGGCCTGGGTCCGCATGGCGGAGCAGATGAGTCCGAGCGTGATGGGGTGTTCGGCCATCGCCCGGTCGAACCCGGCGAGGGTCGACTCGACGACCTCGTCGAGGGTCAGGCCGCCGAGCGTGTGCTGTTCGGGGGCGAACCGGATCTCGGCGTAGACGACACCGTCGGCGGCGAGATCGACGCCGGCTTCGTAGGCGGTGCGTTCGAGGGCGTCGCGGCTCTGGCAGACCCCGACGGTGTGGGCGAAGGTCTCGAGGTAGAGCTCGAGCTTGTTGCGGTCGGCGCCGCGGGTGAACCAGGTGGCGAGCTCGGCGGGGTCGAACGTCGGCAACTCGGTGTAGCCGTGCTCACGGGCGAGCTCCACGACGGTCTCGGGCCGCATGCCGCCATCGAGGTGGTCGTGCAGCAGCACCTTCGGGGCGGAGCGGATGGTCTCGAGATCGAGGGTGTCCATACCTCACCCTATCGACCGCTCGGAGCCGGATCTGATGCTTCGGGGGCGACCTCGGTCACGTCGATCGGGCACCGGGAAGCCCTAGATTCGGCGCCGTGTCGACCGCTCACCACCCCGTCGCCGATGCCCGCCCCTGGCTCGATGGCATCGACGTCATCGGGATCGACGGCGACGACACGCTGTGGCACTCCGAACGGCACTTCAGCGTGACCGAGGAGCGCTTCGCCGACCTGTTGGCACCGTGGTGCGAGGGCGACGATCTGGGTGCCCGGCTGCTGTCGACGGAGCGGGCCAACCTCGCCGTGTTCGGGTACGGCGTGAAGTCGTTCGTGATCTCGATGATCGAGACGGCGATCTCGGTGTCGGGCGGTGAGATCGGTGTCGAGGCGATCGAAGCGATCATCGGGTGGGGCAAGGAGCTCCACTCCCACCCCACCGAGGTGCTGACGGGAGTCGTCGACGCGCTCGATTCAGTGCGCCATCGCCGGCTCGTCCTGGTGACCAAGGGCGACCTGTTCCATCAGGAGTCGAAGGTCGCGGCCTCCGGCCTGGCGGAGCGGTTCGAGGCCATCGAGATCGTCTCGGAGAAGGATCCGGCCACCTATGCCGACGTGGTGGCCCGCCTCGACATCGACCCGTCGGCGTTCTGCATGATCGGCAACTCCGTCCGCTCCGACGTGCTGCCGGTCGTGGAGATCGGTGGCCGGGGTGTGCACGTCCCCCACGACATCACGTGGGGTCACGAGGTGACCGGGGACGAACCCGACGATTCCACCTGGTGGCGGGTGGCGACGCTCGGCGCCGCCCTCGGCTGACGGCGGCCATCGACGGGGCGTAGCGTGCGCGGCGTGACGACCGTGCTCATCTCGCTCGACGGGGTCGCCCCCCGCTTCATCACGCCCGAACGGATGCCGCACCTGACCGGCCTCGCCCGGGCCGGCGCCGGCTGCTTCACCGCCACCACGGTCGATCCGCCGTGGACCCGGCCGGCCCACGCCTCGATGCTGCGTGGGGTCGGGCCCGGCACCCACGGGCTGGTCGACAACTCGGTGGTGCCACTGGAGACGTCGGCGCCGTCGATCCTGCAGTGGGCTCGCGACCACGACCGCGTCACGGCGATGGCCGTGAACTGGCACGCCATGGACACCCTGGTCGAGGCCCGTGCCGCCACCCACCGGTTCGTGATCGACGGTGGCTACGACCCGGCCGAGGACGATCGCATGGTCGACCACCTCCTCCAGCTGGTCGGCACGGCACCGGCCCCCGACCTCGTCTTCGCCTACCTGGCCCGCCCCGACCTCGCCGGCCACGACCACGGCTGGGGTAGCCCGCCCTACCTGGAGGCGCTCGCGCTCGTCGACGCGACGCTCGGCCGCCTGCTCGCCGGGTTCGACGACGACACCTCGATCCTCGTCACCACCGACCACGGCGGCGTCGGCACCGACCACGGCTCGACGGCTCCCGAGGTCATGACGACCTTCGTGGCCGCCCGGTCGCCGATGATCCCGGCCGGGTCCTGCTGGAGCGACGCGTCGATGCTCGACGTCGCCCCGACCGTCGCCGCACTCGCCGGTCTCGACCCCGCACCGGCGTGGGAGGGACGGTCGCTCCTCGGCACCGAGCGACCGTTCCTCGACGTGCTCGTCGACCTGCTCGCCGAGGCCGATGCGGTGACCTACGGCGAACGTTGTTCGATGCGGGCCCATCAACTCCAGACCGCCGCCGCGGCCCACTCGGCCGGGGCCGATGATGATCTCGTGGTGGCGGCACTGCTGCACGACGTCGGCCATCTCCTCGGCGAGGCGGGGGAGTGGGGCCTGCCCGATCACGCCGAGGTCGCCGCCCGCTGGCTCGGCCCCTGGCTGCCCGAGCCGGTCGTCGCGCCGATCCGACTGCACGTGGCCGCCAAGCGCCACCTCGTGGCCGTCGACCCGGCGTACGCCGCCGAGCTCTCCGAGGCGTCGACCATCACGCTCGCCCAGCAGGGCGGACCGTTCGACGAGGCGGGCTCCGCCGCGTTCCTCGCCGAACCGCACGCGGAGCGGGCGATGGCCCTGCGGCGCTTCGACGACCTCGGCAAGGCCCCCGACGCCATGCCCGACGACGCGGCGGTGACTTCGCTCCTCGCCCGGGTGCTCGCCGACGGCCCGATCGACCCCGCGTGGGCGCGCCACGCCTGCCGATGCGCCGACTGCGTCGACGCCGGATCGGGGCAACGCCTCACCGAACCACCCGACCTCGTCGGCTGGACCGTGCGCGCCTCGACCGTCGAACCCGACGGCACCCTCCTCGTCGAACTGACACGCGGCGACGAGACCCACGACGCGGTGATCCCGCCGGCCGCGCCCCACGCCGGCCTCGACCCCGTCACCTGGGACGGCGCTCACCGTCCGCTCGCCCGGGACGCCTCCGAGCTCGACGCCGTGGCCGACGATCTGGCCCGCCTCGGACTCGCCGTCCTGGCGGGTGCACCGACCGAACCCGGCACCGTGCTCGACATCGCGGCCTCCCTCGGGTTCGTCCGGGAGACGAACTACGGCGAGGTGTTCGACGTCCGCACCGAACCCGAACCGATCAACCTCGCCTATTCCGCCCGCGGGCTCGGGCTGCACACCGACAACCCCTATCGCGACCCGTCACCGACGGTGCAGCTGCTCCATTGCCTGCGGCCCGCCCGCACCGGTGGGGCGTCACGTGTGAGCGACGGGTTCGCGGCCGCGGCCCGGCTCCGAACGGACGCCCCCGAGGCGTTCGAGCTGCTGACCTCGACACCGGTCACCTTCCGATTCCGGTCGGCCGAGGTCGATCTGTGCGCCACCCGCCCGATGATCGATCTCGATCCCGACGGCCGCGTGGTGTCAGTGGCGGTGAACCCCCGCAGCCTGGCCGACGATCTCGACACGGCGATGGTCGCCGCCCTCGCCCGGTTCACCGAACTGCTCGACGCCGGGGCGATCGAGCATCTGCTCGCCGCCGGTGAGGTGCTGCTCGTCGACAACCGGCGGGTCCTGCACGCCCGGACCGAGTTCGACCCGAGCGACGGTCGGCATCTCCAGGGCTGCTACATCGACATCGACGCCGTCGAGAGCCGAGCCCGGCTGGCTGGCGCCCGTTGAGGAGGTCGCTCAGCGCCGTTCGATGACGATCGGTGGTGGGGTCGGTTCGACGTCGCCCACCACGATCGCCCCGTCGAGGAGCGAGCGGGCGGTCTCGATCCGACCCGGGCCGGTGTGGACCCGGAGGACGGGGTCGCCCACGGCCACCCGGGTGCCGACGGGGGCCAGGATCTCGAGACCGGCGCCGAGATCGAGCTCGTCGTCGATCCGTTCCCGGCCGGCGCCGAGTCGGATCGCGGCCCGGCCGAGGTCGAGGGCGTCGAGGTGGGTGATCCAGCCGTCGGCCGCCGCCACGATGTCGTGGCGTTCCGGCGACGCGGGCAGCGCCGCGCTCGGGTCGCCACCCTGGGCCCGGATCATGCGCTCCCAGACGGGTTCGGCGGCACCGGAGGCGAGCACGGCGGCGGGGTCGGCATCGAGCCCGACCAGCTCACACATGACCTCGGCGAGGGCCACGGTGATCGCGATCAGATCGGGCGGCCCGCCACCACGGAGCACCTCGACCGATTCGGCGACCTCGAGGGCATTGCCCACCATGCGCCCGAGCGGCACCTCCATGCGGGTGAGCAGTGCGGACGTGGCCACCCCCGAGCGACGGCCGATGTCGATCATCGTGTCGGCCAACGCACGGGCGTCGTCGACCGTGGTCATGAATGCACCCCGGCCGACCTTCACGTCGAGCACGAGCGAGGTCGTGCCCGAGGCGATCTTCTTCGACATGATCGACGAACAGATGAGCGGCACCGACGCCACCGTGCCGGTCACGTCGCGCAGTGCATAGAGCACACGGTCGGCTGGAGCGAGATCATCGCTGGCCGCCACGATCACGGCGCCGACATCGTCGAGCACCGCGGTCATGGCGGCGGGGTCCAGCTCCCGCTGCCAACCGGGGATCGCCTCCAGCTTGTCGATCGTGCCGCCGGTGTGGCCGAGCCCGCGGCCCGCGACCTGGGGCATGGCGGCACCACACGCCGCCATCAGCGGCGCGAGGATCAGCGACACCTTGTCACCGACCCCACCCGTCGAGTGCTTGTCGACGATCGGACGGGACAGTCCCGACAGATCCCGGCGGACGCCGGAGTCGATCATCGCCTCGGTCCAGGCGGAGAGTTCGGCGCCGTCGAGGCCACGGAAGAAGATCGCCATGTTCATCGCCGCGGCCTGCTCGGGGGTGACCGTGCCGTCGGTGAACCCGGCCACGAACCACCGCACGGCCTCGGAGGACAGCACGCCACCGTCGCGTTTGGTGATGATCAGTTCCTCGGCGGTGAAGCTCGGTGAGGTCATGGGCCGGCGATCAACCTTCCGCGAGACGGTCGGGGTCGAACACCCCGGGCAACAGCTCCGAGAGCGGACGCGGGGTGCCGTCACCGTCGACGAGCAGCTCGGGACCGCCGAACTCTGCGAGCACCTGACGGCAGCGTCCACACGGCGTGCACGGGCCTCCGGCCGACACCGTCACCACGGCGACGAGCCGCCCACCGCCCTGTCGGGCGAGATCGCCGACCATGTTGCACTCGGCGCACAGCGTCAGGCCGTAGCTGACGTTCTCGACGTTGGAGCCCACCACGATCCGACCGTCGTCGGTCAGGCCGGCGGCGCCGACGTGGAAGTTCGAATAGGGCGCGTACGCCCGCTCCGTGGCGGCGTGGGCTTCGGCCCGCAGGTGCTCCCAGTCGATCTCGGTCATGTCACTCCATCGGCGGATCGGCGGCCATGCGGAGCGGGTGGTCCGGCCATGTCACGCCAGGGTCCCGTACATCCGGTCCCCGGCGTCGCCGAGGCCCGGCACGATGTAGGCCTGCTCGTTCAGGCCCTCGTCGAGGGCGGCCACCGTGATCGGCACCTGCGGGAACTCGTCGTGGACCCGGGCCACCCCCTCCGGGCAGCCGATGATCGAGAGCAGCCGCAACCGGCTCGCACCGTGCTCGGTGAGCACCCGCAGGGCATGACAGGCGCTGCCGCCGGTGGCGAGCATCGGGTCGACCACGATGACCTCCCGGTCGGCGAGGGCGGGCGGCAGCTTCAGGTAGTACTCCGAGGCGATCGCCGTCTCCTCGTCGCGCTGGAGCCCGAGATGGCCGACATGGGCCTCGGGCAGGAGGTCGAGGATCGCCTCCACCATCACGAGCCCGGCCCGGAGGATGCCGATGAGCGCCGGCGGCTCTCCACCGAGGACGGTCGTGTCGGTCTCGGTGAGCGGGGTGGTGACCCGGCCGGTGGTCGTCGACAGATCCCGCAGGCCCTCGTAGGCGGTGAGCAGGGTGACCTCACCACACAGACGGCGGAAGTCGGCCGGCGCCGTCTCGACGTCGCGCAGGCGGGCGATCTTGTCGTGCACGAGCGGATGGTCGATGACGGTCAGGCGGGGCATGGTGCTGGTGTAGCACCGGGAACCGTGGGCACGGGTCGAGCGTTCGGGTCATGACGGTCTCCGAGCCGCCGAAAGGGTCGGGAAAGGGGAGGTCTGCCGTGCTCGAACGGGGTGGTGTGCGAATTGGACAGGCACGACTCGGAGCGCTGCTCCAGTGCGCCATGGCGTTGCTCGGTGGCCTTCGTTCTCGTCGGCGTGGCGCAGGCGGAATCGGTGTCGTGGCTGGCGCCGTTGGCGTTGGTCCTCGTGCTGCTTGGCGTACGTCTCCCCTTCGTCGGCGCTCGCCTCGAGGACGAGACGCTCATGCTCCGCAACGTCCTGCGCACCCGCCGAATCGACCGCCGGGAGGTCGTGCAGCGGTCCTCCGGCCTCGGCTGGTTCCGTGTCGCGGTCCGGCTTCACCTGGAGTCGGGCGCCTCCGTCACGGTCTCGGCGCTCTCGACCGACGCGGGTCGAGCAGCGGTGGAGACGGCACTCGCAGGTCTCGGCCTCGATGGGGTCCCCGAGCGGCGGCGGGTCTGAGGGGTGATGGTCAGCCACAGCGCAGTGCCGGCGCTCGACCGGAAACCGGCGAAGCACGTCGTCGACGCCCGCGGCCTTCGGCCTGCCTCCGGGGAGCGAGTGTGCGGGTGATCGCGTGATCGGAATCATGCCGAAGGTCGTGGCGCTGTGGTG